>JAEUUV010000010.1 GCA_016787285.1 Saprospiraceae bacterium
TGATGCTGCTCGTAGGGCTTGAACGTGACGACGCTGTGCCGTTTTTTCTTTTTTGTCCTGGACATGCCCCAAAGATAGCTCGATATTGCGAACCACCAAAAAAAAGACCGCCTCATAAGTGCGACTTATGAGACGGCCTCAATCCGAAAAATCAGCGTCCTCCGCGTTGCCATTGTTGTCACGAGCGGAAAGAAATCCGCGGGCATCCGAAAAATCCGTGTAATCCGCGTTGCCATTGTTGTCACGAGCGGGCACGTGCAGCGATCACCACTCCCCCGCATACGCCAGCGGCTCGCCGCCGAGCGCCTTCAGCCGTTCGTATTTCAGCCGTACGATCTGGCGCAGGTGCAGGTGGTCGTGGGCCAGCCAGTTGGCGAGCAGCATTTTGGCGCCCATAGCGCCGAGTTTGGGGTGCTGGTATGCATGCTCCCAGACCGGGTCGGTCAGCGGGGGAAGTTTCTGTAGCCACAGCGCCGATTTTTTGCGCTCGCGGACGAATTGGTTCAGCATCTCCTCGAAGTTTTGCGCCAGGTATTTGCGCTCTGTCACCCAGCCCGGCGGGTCAATGGGCGGCATGGGCTGGTCGGGCGTTTCGAGTACGTGCCGGACGCGTGCGCGGAAGTCGTCGCGTTCCTCGTCGCACAGGTGGCATACGATTTCGAGCAGGCACCATTTGCCGGGGGCAGGGCGCCACAGATACTCCTCGTCGGAGGCGCCCGACAGCAGCGACACGAATGCCACGGTATTTTGGGAAAACTGCTGGAGGTAAGCGTTCAAATTCATAGTTTTATGTACGTTCAGGACACGAGACCTTCCAGGTTTTCAAAACCTGGAAGGTCTGCTGCGCTATGTTTTACAAGTCGTTTACATCGTTTTACAGCACTTTTCGGGACTCGGATGCGGCAGCCTGTACCTTTGCCCCATCATTTTTCTTCAACTGCATACACATGAAAAAGTCCAGACTGTTCCTTTCCGCGTTGCTTTGCAGCGCTGTTTCATTCACCGGTTTTTCGCAGGAGGCGTTCTCCAACTGCGCCGCCGCTTTTTTGAACAACAAACTCGTGGTAGACGAGTATTCGCCCAAGGGTAAATGTACTTTGTCCGACACCGCCACAGGCGAACTGACTGTCTGCACCGCTAACCTCTCGCCTGAAAAAAATGTGCCGGTAGACAAAATCAAATTCAAGATCGCCCTGCGCGACAAAAATACCGGAACCCTGACGATGTTTTCCAATGAAACCTACAAACAGGTAGATATCCGCAAGGTGCTGGCCCGCTGCAAAAAAGGCGACCACATTGTGCTCATCACCACCGACACCGAGTACGCTCTGCCGCACAATGAGATATTGGTGATGTAGCAGGTATATTTGCACCAATGTTTTACCGCCTGCCGTATCGAAAAATTGCCCTGACAGGCGCCCTGCTGCTGCTCGGTCTTGCGCTCATGCAATTCCTGCAAAGTCCGCAAAAACCGCCCTCGGAAAAAATCAACCTCGCGCTGCGCCGCACGGCCCACCACCTGCTGAAAGCCGCAGGCGACAGCACCTCGCGCATACCGCCGGTGCAACAGACCCAACCCGGCACCTGGCTCATCCGGCTGAAACACCCTTTTGATTACAACCGGCTACCAGCTCTCTTGCAGGAATCGTTCGACCGACACGGCATCCGCCGATCCTACGACGTGGCGGTGCTGCGCTGTTTCGACAACGAACTGCAACTCGGCTACAACGCGCTGGACTACGCACGCGACACCACCGTGCCCTGCGGCGGTCGCGATATGGATGCCGAGTGCTACAACTTGCAGGTGACATTTGCCGATACGCCGCCCAAACAGGGGCTTCTTTGGGCACTTGTTCTGAGTAGCATGGCGCTCGCCGGAGCCTGGTTTTTTCTGAAAAAACGCCGCCCCGCGCCCGTGGCCGACACTCCGGCTGATGCTCCCGGCCTTGTTTTCGGCAATTCTTCCCTTGACGTGGCCAATCTCCTGCTGGTATGCGGCGGTGTGCGCCACGAGCTGACTTACCGCGAAGCCAAGTTGATAAACCTGTTTGCGACCAACCCCAACCGGTTGCTCGAACGCGCATACATTCTCCAACAGGTTTGGGCCGATGAAGGTATCCTCGTGGGCCGCAGTGTGGATGTGTTCGTGTCGCGCCTGCGCAAAATGCTGCGCGACGACCCGAGTGTGCGCATTGTGGCGGTGCATGGGGTCGGGTACCGGTTGGAGGTAATTCAGTTTTGAGTTTTGAGTTTTGAGTTTTGAGTGGAGCGGGATTGTTCATTTTTACCATTCGACTATGTGAGTATGCACGTTTTCTTTTTGGCATTGGCCGTCAAATACTGCATCGGCAGCGTACCGGCACACCACGCGCCGCCGGTTTTTCTGTCTGCCCACGGCGGGCAAATCTGGAGACCTTTTTCAACCGGCTTGCCGGAAGACGCGGCGATCAATGGTTTTTTGGACGCAAACGGCGACATCTATGCCGGCACCGAACGGCACGGCGTATTTATAAACCGAAACCATGAAAACTGGGTGAATATCGGCCGAAATCTACCACAAGGAATTGACGTGAACGCCATTGCGCGTTTCGGCGATTTCGTAGTCATCGGTACTTCCCGGCATGGGGTGTACACCTTGCCGGTCGGAGGGAACGACGAGTGGAAACACGAACCGGGCCTGTTGGATAAAATCCCGGTCCGGGGCCTATATTCCTTTCAAGAGCGGCTTTTTGCCGGGACGGACGAAGGGGTCTTTCGTTCGGACAATGCCGGCAAAAAGTGGGAGCAGGTCTTGAGTGGCGCTCAGATCAACGGCTTCGCATCCGGCGGCGGTAAAATTTATGCCGCAGCCCACAACGGTGCCCTGATGTCGAATGACGGCGGTGCCACCTGGCGGTACATCTATCGGCCATTTGCCCTGCACGATATTGCCTCCGACGGCACACGCGTCTTCGCCATGACGCTGGGCGATGGCTTGCTGGCATCGGTCAACGACGGCCTTTCCTGGGAAAGTGTCAACCTTGGCCTCGGCGAGCGGTATACGTTTGAAGTGGTACGATCCGGCGACAACTTGTTCGCAGCGCAGTGGACGACAATTTTCCAGTCCGATAACAGCGGCAAATACTGGACTCCGGCTTCTCTCGGTTTGCCCGACGCTACTGCTTTCACAGCACTGGCTGTCACACGCCACGGTTTGGTGGCCGGGGTCGGGCTAAGGTGACAAATCAATCAATTTTCTGCTCGTTTTTGGCCCGCCGGATCGCCGTGCCTATGCGCTCGAAAAAGGCCGGCGTGGGGCCTTCGCAGCGGTACAACTGGTCGCCGTGTTGCCGGGATAGCGGCATGTCCAGTTCCCACACTTTTTCTATTTTTTCAAAAAAGCCGGGCATGTCGTCGCCCAGTTCGTCGTTCACGTAGTACAGTGTTTTGAAATTGGCAGGCAGGGAATCGGGCAGCCAGTAGCGGTAGTTGTCGCTGAAACTGAGCACCTGCGGTACGCCATACGGTTTACCCAAATGCTCGATGGCGCCGGCCTGGCCGTAGGTTTCGGCGTAAATGGCGGCAGTGGATTTGTCGGGTTCGCGTTGCCAGGCACGGCCGGTGGCGTCGGCCAGTTCCTGCCAGCCGATCATGTCGGCAAAATCCTGCGGCAGGGCGTGGTAGTTGCCGTCTTCCCAGCGCAAGACACCATCCAGCCCCGGGAAACGGGTCATTTTTTTCAGAAAATGCGCCTCCTTTTCGGGAGGGAACAAGGGCAGCACGGCGGGCATGACCAGCATACCCAGCACCAGCATCATTACCGGCACGGCCACCCGTAACCACCGATTCCGCCCGGCGGTGGCGCGCTCCAGAAACGCCGCTCCTGCCGCCAGTAGCACCGGATATGCGCCCAGAGAATAGTAACTTTTGGCGCTGAACGCCAGCAAAACCGCCAGCACGGTGAGGTACATCCACCCAAAAACACGCCATGGGGCGGCCCTTTTTTCAAAAAGCAAAAAATACAAACCGCACAGCCACACCGGCAGCGCGGGCAGGAAAAACCGCAACTGATCGCCGAAAAAATCGCCGGGAGTTACGTGCGCAAACTGCGTGGCAGCCAGTTCGCCGATGTGCCGGAATACCGGGAACTGATGTTGCGCCTGCCAGATGATATTCGGGGCGAACACCAGCAGGGCCAGCCCGGCGGCGGCGTAGAGTTGTTTTTGAGAAAAAATGCGCCTCGGCCCGGCAAGCAGCAGCCCGGCCGACATGCCGAACAACAAAATCAGCACGGAGTATTTGTTCAGCAGTCCCAGTCCTGCCATGGCGCCAAACCACAAGAGCCACGATGTTTTTTCGGTGTTCAGGTATTTCAGCAACAGCCAGCAGAGCAGCGTCCAGTAAAAAATGTCGAACACCACCGGTTGAAACATCATGCCCGGGCGCAGGAAAGCCCCGCAGGTCAGGCCTGACAACCCGACAATCAGCATGGCAAAATTGCCCGGCGAAACCGCCCGGCCGCTGCTTTTGTCCCACAACATTTCTTTGGCCATCAGCCCGGTGAGCAGCACCGTGGCTGTACCGAACAGCGTGGGGGTCAGCCGTATCGCCCAAACCGAGCCGCCGAGTAGGGTATCGCCGAACCAGGCCCAGAACCCGATGCCGGCGGGTACGGAAGCGTAGCCCCAGTCGAGGTGCCGGCCGAGGGCCAGATACAGCAGTTCGTCGCGGTGAAACGACCACGAGCCGTTGAGCCGGAAGTGGAGCAGCAATTTGGCGGCCAGAAGGGCGGCCAGGAGGCGGAGGGCGGTGCGGTGTTGCATGGTTGTTGCTAAACCCGGAAACGGGTTTTGAAGGGCGTTTGCGCGGCTGTACAACCCCACCCCAACCCCTCCCCCGAAGGGGAGGGGGGCTTGCCCTCGAATAACTCGAGACCCCCAAGTTGGGAGGCAAAATATTCCAACGTAGGATATTTCAAGCGAAGCGGGATGTAGCCCCCCTCCCTTTCGGGGGAGGGGTTGGGGGTGGGGTTGCGCAGCCGCGCAAACGCTCCCGGTTTTCCTGCAAAGCAACAAAAAATTCAAATATAAAGCCCCGACGCCTCACCCCTGTCCGCTCCCGGCCCGGCGCTTCTCCTCTTCCGCTCCGCTCTGCCGCCGCCGCGCCTGCGGCACCTGCTGGCTGCCGAAACGGTAGTTGACCGACAGCGTGGCCACCCGCGTCTCGCGGAACACCTCGAAGGTTTCGACGTAGTCGGTAAACCGAATGGTGGCGCTGGGCAGGTTTTTCCAGAAAATGTCGGTCACGGCGAGTTTCACCGTCGCGCGGTTGTCGAACAGGTTTTTCTGAATGCCCGCGCCAAGACCCCACATCGGGTTCAGGTTCATAAATCCGTAGATTTCGCGGGTTTTGTAGTTGAAATTCAGTTCCGCTGCCCAGCCGTTGCTCAGTTTGAAATTGTGCGTGGTGAAAAAATGGGCCACGAGGTTGCCGTCGCGCAGCGCCGTATTGGCCAGATTGCCGGAATACGTGCCCTGCCAGGCGTTGAAATTGTTGATCGTGCTCCACCAGGGCGTGATGTTGAAATTGTAGTTTACGGCCAGGCTGACGTACTGCACCGTGGCGAGGTTGCTGTCGGTTTGCACCGTCACGCGATCCATGCCGCCGACGGGGGCGATCACCTGGGTGATGTTGTCGCTCGTGCGCGAGGCGGCCAGCGTCACGTTCAGTTTTTGCCACAGCGTATGCGACCACTCGGCGGCCCAGGTGAACTGCGGATTCAGGTAGGGGTTGCCGGCGCTGAAGGTGCTGGGGTCGAGGAATTTTTTGAACGGATTCAGTTGCTGGTACGAAGGCCGGTCGAGGCGGCGACTCAGGTTGAGGCCGGTTTCGTACTTGTCCGAAAATTTGTACTGAAAAAACACACTCGGAAACAGGTTGGTGTAGTGCCGTTCAAATCCGGCGTTGTTGACCAACTGCGTGCCCTCGGCATTGGTGTTTTCCACACGCAAACCGGCCTGCACACTCAGTTTTTCCCACTCCCGGCTGTAATTCAGGTAGGCCGCATTGATGTTTTCCCGGTACACAAAATGGTTGGAAATCGTGCTGTCGTACACCGAAGTGCCGGGCACGCTGCGGTCGAAAAACTGGAGGTTGTTGTCCGCATCCACGATGCTCGATTTTAGTCCGGCTTCCAATTTGGCTTTACCCGCCAGAGGCAGTGCATAGTCTGTTTTCAGCGAGCGGATTTTCAGGTTGCCCTGCAAATCACCGAACAACAGGTAGTCGTCGCGCAGTTTTTCGCCGTTCAGGCCCGTGTACACGGTGGTGAACAATTGCTCGGTTTTATTGCCGAATTCCGCAAAATCGAGGTCGGCAGTCAGTTCATGCCCCTTGTCGTCGAAGGCGCGCTTAAAGTTGCCGTTCAGCGCCCAGGTGAACCAGCGGTCCATGCTGCGGTTGCCGGTACCGAAGTACGACTCGACCACGGCGTCGGGGCCTTCCACCGCCGAGGTATTTTGCGCCTGCGGGTTGAAGCGGTTGATCGTGCCGGAGGCGACTACGCCGAGCACGGTTTTTTTGTCGGGGAAAAAATCCGCTCCGGTGCGCCAGGTATGGGTGTTGAACGGAATGGTCAGGTAGTTGCGCTGGTTGTACGCGCCGGTACGTGCATCGCCCTCGAAAAACGACCGGTACAGGCGCAGGTCATTCATGCCCCGTCGGAAATTGTAGTTGTACGACCCGAACACGTTGAGTTTCCGGTTCCGGTGGTTCAGCATCAGGCCGGCGCCTGCCTTGGGGTACACGCCCTGGCCGTAGTTGGCCGACAGTGAGCCGTTGGTGCCGAGGTTTTTGTCTTTCTTGAGGCGGATGTCAATAATGCCCGCGTTGCCGGCGGCGTCGTATTTGGCCGAAGGGTTGGTGATGATTTCGATGCGGTCAATGCTGTTGGAGGGCAGGGTACGCAGGAAATTGGCCAGATCGGCGCCCGACATGGGGTTGGGTTTGCCGTCAATCATCACGATCACGCCGGAGCGTCCGCGTACCGAAATGGCGTCGTTCTGGCTCACGATCACGCCCGGTGCGCGCTCCAGAATTTCCAGCGCCGTGCTGCCGGTGGCGAGTATGCTGCTCTCCACGTTCACGATGGTGCGATCGGCGCGGCGTTCGATGAACGGGCGTGTGGCCGTTACGGTCACTTCTTTCAAGTCAATACCGGCGCCGGCGAGCGCCAGCGGAGGCAGTTTGATGTGCAGCCCCGGCTCGGTTGCTTCGACGGGATTTCCCACGAATTTTTCATGCCCGAGCGCCGTCACGCCCAGCAGGAAACTGCCGGGTTTGATTTCGGAAAATTCAAATTTTCCGGCGGCATCGGACAATTCGACCTTCACCAAACTGCTGTCGGCGGCATGCAGCAGGCTCACGGTAGCGGCCTCAAGGGGCGCTCCGGCAGCGTCATTCAGTGTTCCTGTGATGGTGACGTTTTGGGAAAAGACAGGCAGAGAAAAGCAGCCCGCCAGCAGGGCGAGAAGGGTGCGTTGTTTCATGTTTTTATAGCCAGTTAGCCGGCAAATGTGCCACCTGCCCCTTGTTCAGGCCTCAAAACATGGACAACCGACCCGGCTGAAGAGCCAAAGGGCGGTTTGGAAAGGGCGTTTCGACGAACGTCCGGAATTCGCGCGGTTTCCGCAACTACGCCAAAATTGTTTCGATTTTTGCCAACTCTCCTGCTTCAAAATGCAGGTTGTCCAAACATTTCAGCGAATCCGCCAATTGGCCCGGACGGCTGGCGCCCACCAGCACGGACGTGATGCGGGCATCGCGCAGCACCCAGGCGAGGGCCATTTGCGCCAGCGTCTGGCCGCGCGTTTTTGCCAGATCGTTCAGTGCGCGAATTTGTTGCAGGCGCGCATCCGTGAGGTCGGTTTCTTTCAAAAAGCCGTGCGGTTTGGCTACCCGGGAATCTTCGGGAATACCGTGCAGGTACTTGTCGGTCAGCAGTCCCTGCGCCAGCGGCGAAAACGGGATACAGCCCGCGCCTTCCTGCTCCAGCACATCGAGCAGGCCGTTTTCGATCCAGCGGTCGAACATGGAGTACTTGGGCTGGTGGATCAGGCAGGGCGTGCCGAGCGCCCGCAGGATGCGGCATGCCTCGGCAGTTTGCTCCGGGGAATAACTGGAAATGCCCACGTACAGCGCCTTGCCCTGCCGCACCACGTGGTCGAGTGCGCCCATGGTTTCCTCCAGCGGCGTATGCGGGTCGGGTCGGTGGCTGTAAAAAATGTCCACGTAATCCAGTCCCATGCGGCGCAGGCTCTGGTCGAGGCTGGCGACGAGGTATTTGCGGGAGCCCCACTCCCCATAGGGGCCATCCCACATGCGGTAGCCGGCTTTGGTGGAAATGATGAGTTCGTCGCGGTGGTCGCGGAAGTCCGTGCGCATGAAACGCCCGAAATTCTCCTCTGCCGAGCCGGGCGGTGGGCCGTAGTTGTTCGCCAGATCGAAGTGGGTGATACCGGCATCGAAGGCGAGGCGCAGGATGTCGCGGCAGTTTTCCTGCACATCCACGTGGCCGAAGTTGTGCCACAGGCCGAGCGATACGGCGGGCAGGAGCAGGCCGCTGCGGCCACAGCGGCGGTAGGGCATTTGTGTGTAGCGGTTGTTCATGGCGTGTTTCCGCAGGGCTGCACCCTGCGTTGTCGAATATCGCCCTTTCAGGGCTTTTTGTGTGATTTGTTCTTATGCAATCGTAAGAACCCCGCTTGCACCGTCAAGCCTTTCAGGGCTTTTTGTGTGATTCGTTCCCGATCCGAACGGCAGCCCTAAAACTTCCCTTCCAGAAATGCCTGCACATCGGCTGCCGATGCTGTGCCGCTTTCTTCCTGGGGCCAGTGCCCGGTGTTCTGGTAAATTTTGAGCAGGGCTTTGCGGATTTTCCGGTGAAACTCGTAGGCATATTCGGGCGAAATGCGCGTGTCTTCGGCGCCCCACAGGATAAGCGTGGGTGTCGTGATTTCCTCGATAATGTCTACCGGCGGCCGGTTTTCGCTTACGGACGCGCGGTCGGTGAACGCCCGGCGGTTTCCGGGGCGACGCAGCAGGTCGTGATGCTGCTGCACAAGGGCGTCGGTTACTTTCGAATCGTCGGCATACATATTTTCCAGCATCAGCCGGATGGCAAAGCGGGGGGTTATTTTCCACAGGAGTCCGTTCAATACGGGCGTACGCGCGATGAAACTGACGATCGGCTCGTTTTTTTCTTCAAAACCCGGGGCGTCAAGCAGGATCAGTTTGCGCACGCGCTCGGGGTGTTCGGTGGCATAAAACCAGGCGATCTGGGCGCCGAGGCCATTGCCGGCCAGGTGGAATCGCCGCACATTGATGGCCCGGGTAAACGCGTCGAGGAAGTTGGCGTACATGAACGCGCTGTAACTCCCTTGCGGGTGGGGGCCGGTGAGTCCAAAACCGGGCAGGTCGAGGCTGATGACCTGATAGCGCCGGGAGAGTGTGTCCGTCCAGGCAGCCCAGGTGTGCAGCGAGTTGTTGGCATCGTGCAGCAACACAATGGGTTCGCCTTTGCCGGCAATGCGATAGTGTACCGTTATGCCCTCCACCTCCACAAATCGGGAATTGGGATAACTATACTGCAGGGCCAGTTCGTGTACCGGCAGGTCGGCGTGCCAGTTGAAATACAGCCAGCCGGCACAGGTGATCAGTGCCGACCAGCGCAGCAGGCGGGAAAGGCGGATTTTGCCGATCCAGTGGCGCAAGCCCGGCTTCTTCGGTTGCGGGGCGGGTTGTTCCGGTTGGCTGGTTTGTTCTTCCATGGGTGTTTAGTCCGACGAACGAAGGATGGCGGCTATACCCGCCGACAAGGCAAATCCGCCGAGGGCGCCCATTGCCATCCTGGTGATGACCGGCCCGAGGGGTTGCACAGGATTTTCGAGGGCTTTGTCTAATTCCATCAGGCCTTCCCGAATCTGGTTGGCCTGTTGCGGATCGCCAACACCGGCATCCAGCATACTCTGATACGTTTGCTTTTCGGCCAGCAATTCCATGCGCACGAGGTCGAGGTCATACAGGTGCAGGCCGTAGTAAAACATCCAGTAGAACAGGTTGATGAGGATAAAAACGGCAAACGGCGTGCGCAGAATTTGCCGGAAATCGCGCGACTTGCCGTTCAGGTCGCAGTCGGCTTTGGCAGCACGGTACATGAACGTCAGGTAAAAAATCATGGAGGCCCACTGCAGCCATGGGTTGAGGAAGGTTTCCTTGCCCACCGAGTACAACAGCGCAAAGTAAAACACTACGACGACCCCGCCGAGCACCCCGTTCCGGAGGATGTTGTTTTTCATAAAACGAATTTCTGTACGGGCAAAAGTAGGGCACAGGCGCTATTCGGCGGCGAAATCCTTTTTTGTCATTTCGTAGAAATCCGTGTTGAGCACGGCGAAGTTGTATCCCGGAATTTCTTGATCGAAGTTGTAGCCTGGGGTGCCTCAGGCAAAAGCGCTGGAAAATATCAAAGTACCAGGACACAACTCAGGCCAGGTGCTACCGACCTAAATGCATCAGAAAAAATTTTTCGGGTGCACTTCGCCGATCAAAACCCGGAAGTTTGTGTTCTTTTGGCAAAAAAACTACCATGTCCGCTGCACTCGTATTACGTCCCATTCGTCCCGAAGACAACCCGGCAATAGCCCGCATTATCCGCACGGTAATGACTGAATACGGCGCCGTCGGGTCTGGGTATTCCATCGAAGACCCGGAGGTGGATGCCATGTTCGAGGCGTATGACCATCCGCGCGCGCTCTTTCTGGTACTGGAAAACAACAAAGGTGAACCGGTCGGCTGCGGGGGTGTTGCCCCCCTCGCCGGCGGTGAGCCGGACACCTGTGAACTCAAAAAAATGTACTTCCTGCCCGAAGCCCGCGGGCGGGGTATGGGCCGCCAATTGGTGGAAACGCTGGAGGAAGCCGCCCGCCAACGCCACTTCCGGTACATGTACCTCGAAACCATCGCTGCCATGCAGGAAGCCAACCGCCTGTACCGGCGGCTGAATTTCGACCCGCTGCCCGGCGCCATGGGCAACACCGGACATAGCGCTTGCGGGCTTTTTTATCGCAAGGCGCTATTGCGATAAGTACTGATCAGGAGTATACACCAGATATGCCCATAATTCGAGAGGCAGTGACCACAAGTCACTGCCTCTCGTGTTTGTGTAGTATTTTTTCAAAAAAAATTTACGCTTTTACCGGCTTTTTATGCGCTTTCTTCTGCGCTTGAGATTGTGTTTTTGTTAAAAATTGTTGATTTAACAAGTTGTTATAAATCAATTATTTAAAAATAAAAAACACACAAAAAAATCCGTTTTCATAATTTTTCAAACCTGCATTCCTGTCCGGCACCTGCTTGGCACCCGCTCTACTTTTGTATCATCAAAACGGAACAACAGTCAAGCACAATCAAAACACGCAATCAAAATGTATACGATGAGAACAACGCCAAACACAACGACCGCGAGACCCCAACTCGCCTACGCTCCGAACAAGATCCGTACCGACGTAGTGCTGGGTTCTCCCAGTTCCAACTGTAGCGGTGTAGGCATCTGCCGGGTCATGGCTCAAGGCGAACTCCCCGACATGAAGTGTCCGCGGGTAGCCGCCTGGGTAAGCCAGACGGAAGAGGGCAGGATGCGCTTCGAATTTGAGAAATCCTCGATGGAGGGTCGCTACATGCGGCGTCATTTCCGGTGGCTGCTCTTTCAGGTTTTCGAACCCTGTCTGGTACCGTATTCTCTGATGCGTTCCACGACCATTGAGCAACGTACGATCCGTCCGGGCATTTATCAGGTCTGGGAAGTAGGCGACCGCTTGATCGTGGAGTTTTGATAGCGATGAATGATCCCTACACTCTGTGTAGAATGATACCGGCGCCCTGATTGACCAAACCTGAAAACGCTGAAACACCAGCAACGAAGACTCTTTTTTTTAATACTCGGGAATATTCTACTGCTGCAAATCGACTTCTGTCGGCAAACGTATGCCTCCATCGGAACATATCTGATGGGCGGGTTGTGCCGGACAAACGCGGGTGCGTGGTAGAAAAACTTGACAAGACGAAATTGCTTGCCGGCGCCGGCACGGGGCAAATACCTCCGTGCCACATTGCCCGGCAACCACTCCACACGATGCCTTGAAGTCGGTTCACGGTCGCTGCCGGAGGCGCATTTGCGCTGTATCGGACAGTACCCGGCATGGCCTGGCGCAAGTACGCCAAGCCGCGCCGCAAGGAGCGCATGGCATAACCACGCACATTCATCGGGCAGGTAGCTGTGCGGCTACACGCTCCTGTGGATGCGCCGATCCGGCGAAAAAGATCGCCGGATCGGCGCGTGGTCAACTGGATTCGGTCGGACACACCGGCAACCGCTCGTGCGGCGCCGATGTGCCACGCAAAAA
Source organism: Saprospiraceae bacterium (assembly GCA_016787285.1). Taxonomy (GTDB): domain Bacteria; phylum Bacteroidota; class Bacteroidia; order Chitinophagales; family Saprospiraceae; genus M3007. The sequence goes on from JAEUUV010000010.1 coordinate 12,441, forward strand.
CACAACGGGAAACCAACCCGTCGGTGCCGCGGTCGGGCAGAGCAAAAGCCTGCAGCCTGATCGTGCCGCTCCGAAATGAAATTGAAATAGCAACGCGGGCCATGCGCCCGCCGAAAAATATACGGTGATGCTCAACAATGATTGGCCCGGCGAGGGGACGTCTCTGATTACGTGAGAAATACCCATCGCTCAGCACACATCATCCATCACTAAACAGAATTCATGACGACCGGGCCAAAAGTGGCTCGGGCGATTTTTCCCGAGTGTTCGCGAATGGGGGGGAGGGAAAGCAACAAGTCGCTTTCTCCAACCCCCACGAGCGGGACATTGCCACAATTAACTGAACGACAAAGATTTGCCAAACAAATTACTCAATAACTCAACGATCATTTCTTAATCCACACTCTCAAATTTTGTTATCATGCGAACTCTCTCATCCCTTCTCATGCCTGGTTTGCGCCACCTGTCCTGGTTTGCGCTTCCGATCTGTCTGTTTTTTGCAGCACAGGCTTTTGCCCGTCCTTATGCGGAATTCCACCCTCCGACGTCAACTACGAAGACTGTCGCGCCGGCGGCGGTAACGGTTTCCGCCTCTTCCAACGGCCCGCTTTGCGCAGGCGCTACCCTGAATCTCAGTGCCACCGTTACGGTCGGCGCTGCACCGTTTACATTTGCCTGGAGCGGCCCGCTTGGTTTCACATCAAGCGATCAAAATCCCTCCAGACCCAACACCATACTGGCGCATTCCGGCACATACACCGTGACCGTCACCGACAACACGGGCATGACGGGTACCGCCACAGTTTCCGTTCAAATCAACCCGCCGGCCACCGTAGATGCCGGCCCGAGCGATACGCTCTGCAAAGGCACCCAATACCAACTGAACGGCACTATCGGCGGCTCGGCCTCAAGTGCTTCCTGGATCGCCTCGGTCGGGGGCGGTATGTTTATGCCCAATCCCCAGGCGCTGAACGCCACCTATTCTCCGCCGGCAAATTTTACCGGAGTTATTACACTGACCCTGACGACCAACGATCCTGCCGGACCATGCCCGGCGGTGTCCGACCAGATGCAATTGACCTATGGCAGCCCTGGCCCGTTGGTGTGCAACGACACCGTGTACATCTCCATGGGCCAAACCTGTACCCTGACCGTCACGCCCGATATGGCGCTGGAAACGGACGTACTTGATAAACTGTACACCGTCACCTTGTTCACCCTCCAGGGCCTGAACATCGGCAATACCATCACGCCGCAATACGTGGGCGTGCCGCTCAAAATTCGGATTCAAGACAATTGCTCGGGCAATTTCTGCATAACAAATGCCATCGCCAGCGACGTACTACCACCTGTGTTTGTCTCCTGCCAGAACATCACGGTACCCTGTGTGGTCAGCAACTATACCCCCGCTTACCTTTCGAACGTACTCGGCATTGCCGCCGCTATACCGCAAGTGACTGAAAACTGCACGCAAGCCACGCTTACAAGCAGCGATACCTGGGTGGATGTACCCTGCAACGGCTCGTTCAACGGCCTGACCAACCTGAGCGGCTATGTCGTGCGCGTGTGGACCGCCACCGACGCCTCCGGAAACAAGTCTACCTGTACACAATACATTTATTTCCAGCGTATCAGCATTTACGAACTGACTCTGCCGACCGATGTGACCGTAAACTGCGACATGGTTATGACCGACCCGGCAGTGACAGGAGCGCCCTCGTACACCTTCAACGGTGTGAAGTTTTACATAACCGGTACCAACTCGTTCTGCGAAATCAACGCTACCGCCACCGATCAGCCGGCGCCTTTCTGCGACGGTGTGTACTCCATCATCCGAACCTGGCAAATTTTCAACCTCTGTGGCCCTTCGTCATCCAGTCCGCCCAACCCCATCATTCACCTGCAGGTGATCAACGTGATAGACCCGCAAGGGCCGGCCGTTGCCTGCCCCGCCAACCTGACCGTCAGCACCGACCCGCTGGACTGCTGCGCCACAGTGGATCTTCCCGATGTGATCATGGAAGATGCCTGCGGACGAGTAGGCGACGCTTCTGCCGTAATTTTTGTAAAAAACCCGATTACCGGCGATACGATTGATGAAATTACGATTCTCGTGGTGCTGTCCGATTTCACGGGCAACAACCTGAACGACAAGGATACCCTCGCGGTGTTCGGCAATACCCCTTGCATTCCGGTGGGCCAGCATATCGTGGCGTATATTGCCGAAGATGCTTGCGGCGCTTCCTCCTACTGTACCTTTACCCTGACGGTGACGGACAACGTGCCGCCGGTGGCTGCCTGCGACGAAATCACGCAGGTTACGCTCGGCATTGACGGCATGGCGCTGATCAACGCCTCCACCTTCGACGACGGTTCGTACGACAACTGTAGTCCGGTCTCGTTCCGGGCGCGGCGTGTCGTCGGAAATGATTGCCAGACCAACTCCCAGTTCCACCCCCAGGTTAAGTTTTGCTGCGAAGATGTGGGCGACACGATTTTGGTCATCCTGCGTGTGTACGACGTGCCGGTTCCTGCCGGCCCGGTAAGCCTGAGTTTTCAGGAGGCGCACTCCAACGATTGCGAGGTGCAGGTGTACGTGGACGACAAGTTGAAGCCCGTTTGCTTAGCGCCGGCACACACGACCATCAGTTGCGACAACTTCGACCCTACGCTTTGGTCGCACGGCATGGCCACCGGCGCCGACAACTGCTGCATTGACACCATCACGACTTCCGCCAACTGGGCCCAGTTCGACACCCTGTGTTCCAGGGGTACCATCGTGCGCACGTTCCGCGTGTTCGATTGCCACGGACAATCCAGTTCCTGCACGCAACGTATTGTGGTGAACTATCAGCAGAATTTCTATGTAAAATTCCCCGACGACGTGGTGATCACTGCCTGCAACGGTTCGGGAGACTACGGCGAGCCGACATTTTTCGGTGAAAACTGCGAACTGCTGGGTGTGACGCACACCGACCAATACTACACCGTGGTACCCGACGCCTGCACCAAAATCGAGCGCACCTGGACGATCATCAACTGGTGCAGTTACAACCCCAACCTTGGGTGTACGTATGTGCCGAACCCCAACCCGAGTTCAATCACCAACCACTCCACAAACCTTGCAGGGCCTGTTGTGTCGCCCTTCGGGACACCCTCCCCCTGGGCGCCGACGGTGGCCAAACTGACCCCTTCCGACCAGCAAGCCAAAAACTTCAGCGAATACTGGTCGCCCAATGTGAACTGCTACCAGTACAAACAGATCATCAAAATTACCGACACCGAGAAGCCAGTTGTGCAATGCCAGACCAGCACGCCTGAGATGTGCGACGTCACGGACAACAACCCGCAAATGTGGAATGAGAGTTACTGGTACGACAACCTGACCGGGAAGCACGATCTCTGCGAAGGTCCCACCGACCTCTGCCTGTCGGCCACCGACGCCTGCTCAAAATTCAATGTGAACTTCCGTTTCCAGTTGTTCCTCGACCTCGACGGCAACGGTTCCATGGAAACAGTGGTGAACAGTGCCTCCACGCTTGAGCCGAACGTGATCCGGTACAATAATGCCAATACGCCGAACTTCAGCGGCGGTATCGTCCGGGCCTTCGACGGGCGTCCGGTACCGCTGGAGCAGAAGTACCGTTTTGCTATCGAAACGCACACCAGCGGCAATTTTAAAACCGCTTGCCTGCGCTGGAATACGATTGCCGACCCCAACACGTACGTCATCCCCGAACTGCCGCACGGCAACCACAAGATCAAGTGGTTTGTATCCGACGGTTGCGGCAACGAACAGATTTGTGAATATCCGTTTGTGATAAAAGACTGCAAAGCGCCTTCACTCAAATGCTATAACGGCCTGAGTGCCAACATGGGCGTGGACAAGTCGCTCACACTGAACATGCAGTTTTTCATTGAACAGGCCGACGACAATTGCACGCCGTCCAACCTGATCATCCACGGGATTCGCAAGGCCGGCCAGGGTACAGGTTTTCCCTTCCTGCCCAACGGCGCGCCGCAAACCACAGTGACCTTCGACTGCTCGCAACTCGGGTTCCAACTGGTGGAAGTGTGGGGTATGGACCTGGCGGGCAACGCAGATTTCTGCCAAACCTACGTGCACGTGCAAAGCAACGGAGCCTGCAACAACGCCACGGCAACCGTGGCAGGTGCGGTGCTTACCGAACACGGCCACGGCCTGGAAGAAGCCAATGTGCATATCGAATACTCGACCATCAACGGTACGCCTCCCGCGACCAAGCAGGAACTGACCGACAACAACGGCCACTACGTGTTTGATAACTCGGTGCCTATCGCGATCAACTACAAGTTGACGCCGATCAAGGACAATGACCCGTTGAACGGCGTAAGCACGTTTGACCTCGTGCTCATCAACAAGCACATTCTCGGGATCGAACCGCTCGTGACACCGAATAAACTCATCGCTGCCGACGTGAACAGAAACGGAAGTATCACCACCTTCGACCTGGTGGAGCTGCGCAAACTGATCCTCGGCATCTACACGGATTTCCCCGACAACACCAGTTGGCGATTCGTAGACAAGGCATACACTTTCCCCGATCCGACGAACCCCTGGAAGGAGGTTTTCCCGGAGAGCAAGTCGGTGTGGAATTTCCAAGCCAACAGTATGGAGGATGACTTTGTGGCCATCAAGATCGGCGACATCAACAGCAACTCTGTGGCCAACAGCCTGCTGTACTCCGAAGACCGGGCCGACGGTACATTGTTGTTCGACGTGGAAGACCGGTTTGTAAAAGCCGGCGAGCGGTTCACCGCCACATTCACGGCAGATAACCCGGTGTTAGCCTACCAGTTCACGATGAACTACACCGACCTGGAGATCGAGAGTATCCTGCCCGGCGCAGGCATGAAAGCGGAAAATTTCGCGGTATTCGCCGACCAGCATGCCATGACCAGTTCCGTACAGGTGCCTGAAGGGACAGAAGAAATTACCTTCAAAGTACAATTCCGCGCCAAAGCAGCCGGCCAACTGAGCAAAATGCTCGGCGTTTCCAGCCGCATCACCCGCTCCGAAGCGTACCCCGACGTGCAGGGTTTGGACAAATACGACATCGGTTTCCGCTTCAACAACGGCGGCGAACATGTCGTGACCGGCCTCGGCTTCGAACTGTACCAGAACGTGCCGAACCCCTGGGTGAACAAAACCCAGATCGGTTTCTACCTGCCGCAAGCCGGCGATGCAACGCTGACCATTTATGACGACCTCGGTCGGGCGGTGTTCACCGAAACTGCCGACTACGACCGTGGCTACAACGCCATCTTCATCGAACATGCGCTGCTGGACAAACCCGGCGTCCTGTACTACACGCTCGATACGCCGCACGGAAAAGCCACGCGCAAGATGATACAAGTGAAATAAGTGACTACAAAAATTTGAGAGTTCCGAGATTCCCTCGCTTTACCTCAACGATTTTATTTTATTAGTAAAATCAGTCTTTGAGGTGGCCCCTCCCAAATGTGGGAGGGGCTTTTTTAATTGATTCGATTTGGTTCGATTAAGTCCGATTGATTCGATTGCCCACTGGATGTCGTCATTGTCGCGCTCGGCAATCGAATCAATCGAATCAATCGAATCAATCGAACCTATCAATCCACCCAATCTGCCACAAACACATTGGTATCGCGGGTACCGTTGTTGTTGCGGTTGCTACTCCAGGAGAGTTTTTTGCCGTCGGGCGAAAACATGGGGAAGGCGTTGAAAATGCTTTCGGAAGTGATTTGCTCCAGCCCGGTACCATCGAGGTTGACCATGTAGAGTTGGAAATCGTAGCCGCGGGTGGAGTGGTGGTTGCTGGAGAAAATGATTTTTTTGCCGGAAGGATGGAAAAACGGCGCCCAGTTGGCCTTGCCGAGGCGGGTGATTTGGCGCAGGTTGGAGCCGTCGGCATTGCACACAAAAATTTCCATGTTGGTTGGCGCCACAAGGCCCTGGGCCAGCAGTTCGCGGTACTCGCGAATTTCCGCCTCTGCTTTGGGGCGGCTGGCGCGGAACACGATTTGGCTCCCGTCGGGACTGAAAAATGCGCCGCCGTCGTAGCCGAGGTCGAAGGTGATCTGGCGCAGGTTGGTGCCGTCGAGGTTCATTGTCCACAGCTCGAGGTCGCCGGAACGGGTGCTGGTGAACAGAATTTTGTCGCCTTTCGGGCTGAGCACGGCTTCGGCGTCGTAGCCCGGGTGGTCGGTGAGGCTTTGGGTAATTTTGCCGTTCAGGTCGGCCACATAGATGTCGAACGATTCATAAATTGCCCAGAGGTACTTGCCGCCGCGGGCTTCGGGCGCCGGCGGGCAGGTGTCGGCTGCTGCCATGGTGCTTGCAAAAAGGATGTGTTTGCCGTCGGGCATGAAGTACGAGCAGGTGGTGCGCCCTTTGCCGCCGCTGATGTTCCTGGGGCGGTAGTCCGGGTTGACGCCGGCTTTGCCCACTTCCATCGCAAAAATGTGGTCGCACTTCAGGCCCCAGGCCGGGTTGTTGCTCTGGAACGTCAGCCATTTGCCGTTGGGACTCCAGTACGCTTCGGCGTTGTCGCCACCGAAGGTGAGTTGGCGGATATTTTTCAGGTGTTTTTCCGCCACAGGCGGCGCGGGTGCGGTGGTTTGAGCGTCGAGAGGAGTACTTGCGAAAGCCGAAAAAGCAAGGAGCAGGGCAGGTATGCGCATGGCTGGTTTGTGTGTTTTTGTGAGAAAAACGCAAGATTAGCGCGAATGCCGGGAACGTGTGGTCAGCCGACGGTAAAAATTGCTGCTGTTGGGCCGGCTACAAACCCCGCACGCAGTAAAAATTCAGCGGAATGCCACCCAACGCGAACTTTCCGTCTATTCCCGGCCAACAGTTTCCAAATGCAGGCGTTATTAGCGGCGATTATGAAAAAACTACTCTACCTCAGCGTCGTCCTGCTCTTTTCCGTTGTTTCCGTGTATGCGCAGGACATCCCGTACATCAAGTCCGATCAGATCACCGCGTGGAAAAACGACACTTCAAACACGGTGTACGTACTCAATTTCTGGGCTACCTGGTGTGCGCCCTGTGTGGCGGAAATTCCGGATTTTGAAAAACTAAGCCAGGGATACGCCGACAAAGGTGTACGTGTGGTGCTCATCAGTACCGACTTTCGCCGCGACGTGGAAAAACGGCTGAAGCCTTTTGTTACGAGAAAAAAACTCGAAGGCTCGGTTGTTTTTATTGATGAAACGACGCCCAATAACTGGATTGATCTCGTCAGCCCCGAATGGACGGGCGCTATTCCCGCCACGCTTGTCGTGAGCAAAGGCCGGGGCTTCGAGCAATTTTTTGAAAAACAACTGCACTTTGAAGAACTCGAAGCGGCCGTGAAAGCTGCTCTGAACAATTGATCCTTTCATTTTTACACAAACATTTCCGCACATGAAAAAAATGCTTTCTCTCCTCGCGATTGCCGCGACGCTGGTGACCCTGTCGTTCACCACGGCGCCCGTCGTACACAACGGCTACCATATCGGCGACATCGCCCGCGACTTCAACCTGAAAAACGTGAACGGCAAGGAAGTGTCCCTGGCCGGCATCAAAAAGGCCAAGGGCTACATCGTGATCTTCACCTGCAACCATTGTCCGTATGCCGTGGCGTACGAAGACCGCATCATTGCCCTGCACAAAAAGTACGCGAAGTTGGGCTACCCGGTTGTGGCCATCAACCCCAACGACAAGGACGTGCAGCCTGCCGACAACTTCGACAACATGAAAAAACGCGCCAAGGAGAAGAAATTCCCCTTCGTGTACCTGTACGACGAGACGCAGGAAATCGCCAAGGCCTACGGCGCCACCCGCACGCCGCACGTGTTTTTGTTGGACAAAGACCGCAAGGTGCGCTACATCGGCGCCATTGACGACAACCATGAAGAGCCGGAATCTGTGAAAGTAAAGTATCTGGAAAATGCGATTGACGAACTTCGTTCCGGAAAAGACATCGCTGCAACGGAGACCAAAGCTATCGGTTGCACGATCAAGTGGCGCAAATCCGCCGAAACCAAGCCGGGCGGCGTCAAACAGTAAGTCGCATTCCCACCCACAAGCACCCGAGGCACACCGCCAACTGGAGGAAAATATTAGCCAGCATTGCGACATTGTGTCCGCTTTGCAGCAGTCCCCAGGTTTCCGCCGTGAAGGTGGAATAGGTGCTGAAACCCCCGCAAAAGCCCGTCACCAACAACAATCTTTGTTGATCCGACAACAGCCCGCTTGCCTGCCTGCCCAACAACATACCAAGGAGCAGGCAGGCAGCGGCGTTGGCGACGAACGTCGCCCAAGGGAACTTGTGTTGCCAGGAGCGCATGGCAAGCCAGATCGCATACCGGCAAATGCTGCCCGCGCCTCCGCCGAGAAATACAAGTGCAAAAGCCTGGAACATGGTCGAGATGGTAAACGTCCCCGTTTGGTACAAACCGTTCCCTCCAAAGCGGTTGGCATGTTGGGGCTGACTCGTTGTAGAGCGGACGGATTCCTGCAGAATGACAAACGGGGAGGTGCCCCAAATAAAAAACCCCGACCGTTACAGCCGGGGCAACAACTAAAAAATTAAGCTATGAAAACAAAAACTTCTTTTGTCGAATCAATTACGCGGCAAGTTTAAAACGATTAGGGCGTTCTGCCAAAGCCGAGCGCCCTAATTTTTTTTATTATTCTGTCACGTCGCGACCACCGATGAGCATTTCCTGGTAGTCTTTCAGGTCGTCCCACTGGCCGGCGGCGGCAAATCTTGCCTGTGCGGGCCACGTGCTCGGGTCGTGAATCTGGTAGCGGGAGCCGGCAGCGTCGAGAATTTCCTTGAGCCGGTCTGCCGAAGCCTCGGCAAGTTCTTCCCAGGTATTGATGCCGTTTTCTTTCAGCAACTGCTCAATTTTCGGACCCACGCCTTCGATGATTTTCAGGTCGTTGAGTTTGGGTTCTTTCTTGGCAGCGGCTTTTTTCTTTTCTGCCGGGGCATCATCAGCCTCTTCGGACGTCTCGGCAGCCATAGCGGCGGGCGCTTCGGACACAGCCTCTTCGGCTACG
>JAEUUV010000286.1 GCA_016787285.1 Saprospiraceae bacterium
TGAAGGGGTTGTATGTCAGAACGTTAGTTGAACATAAAACCCCTTCGGGGTTCACAAATGTACTACATCTCCATGCTATAAACATATAGCCCTTTCAGGGCTTGGCTTGTGAATTATCAGTAATCAACGCGCGCCGGTAGAGAGGTCATACGTTGGTAGAAAAATGCGTTCCCGGTATTCATAACCGACCTCGGAGAGGTCATACGTTGGTAGAAATATGAGTTCCCGGTATTCATAACCGACCTCGGAGAGGTCATACGTTAGTGCCGTTCACGTGCCACCAACGTGTGACCTCTCCGAGGTCGGTCTACCGGTGGTTTGTTTCTACCAACGTATGACCTCTCCGAGGTCGGGTTATGGGCGGGCGTTTGTATTTTGATGTCCCCCTTCCGCTCCCGGCCCGGCTCACGGGAAAGCCGGACGGCTATCCATCTGACTGCAGGGACAAGGCAAGACGGAAACCGAAAGATAAGAGGCGGGCGTCCGGCCCGCCGCCGGCGCGGTACGCCGGGCGGCAGTCCCGCAGGCCGTCGCTCCAGGGGCCGGCGCGAAAGACACGGTTAATGCCCTTCCCAGGCCCGCGCGGGTTTTCCTGCGCCTCGGCGGTGTAATCGCCCCACCAGTCTTCGCACCATTCGTACACATTGCCGCTCATGTCGTACAAGCCGAGGGCATTGGGCAGCAGCAGGGCCACATCCCGGGTTTCGAGGCCCATGTTGTCGTGGTTCCAGCCCACTTGGTTGAGCAGATCGGAGCCACAGTACCGGAAATCCGCGTCGGAACCTTCCCGGGCGGCGTGCTCCCATTCGGCCTCGGTGGGCAAGCAGTAGCCGTCGGCGTTCAAGTCCCGATGCACGTCGCCGTCATTAGGTAGTGTCCAGGTTTTTCCGGCCCAGCCGTAGGTTTCGCCGGCCCGGGTCAGGTACACCGGGCGGCGTTCGGTACGTTGGCTCATGGCATTGCAAAACACAACAGCATCAAACCAACTAACAAATTCCACGGGCCGTTGAGGAGATTGGAAAAGCGAGGGATTGCCGCCCATAACAGTCTCCCAGAGCGCCTGGGTCACGGGCGTTTCAGCTAACCAGAAGCCGTTGAGCCGCACGGTGTGCTGGGGTTTTTCATCGTCGTAGGCAACGGGGTCATTGTCGGGGCTGCCCATGCGGAAGGTGCCGGCAGGCACGCGCACCATGCGGAACTGGAGCGGGCTGTCGGGGAGGTGCTGGTCGAAGTAGTGTGGTTGGTCGGGCATGACATGGGTGTGGGTTTTTGCGGGAGCAAGTATAGGGGAAAGAACGATATCCCACCACGCTAACCGACTTGACATAATTTCATGCCGCAAAGGCCACTATGGTCAAACACGACAAATTGGCCTACCTTTGTAAAAAAATATTCAAACAATGATTATCGAAATCCCGGACGAAGTAGTGGTCCATGCGCCTTTATCCGAACAGGAGATCAAGTTGGAAGTACTGATCGTGCTGTACCAGAAACGGGTGCTGACCCTGGAACGTGCGGCGCGATTGGCTGGCATTACACGGCTCGATTTTCAGCGCTTGCTGGCAGATCGCAACATACCGGTACACTACGATATTGCCGATTTGGAGATGGACTTGCGGCATTTGGCGGACCTTAAGAACTGATGCCGGATGGTCATTGTCAGCGACACATCACCAGTTGTTAACCTTGCCGCAATCGGCAAACTCAATTTACTCCCCAATTTGTTCGGAAAGGTGTACCTACCGGTTGCCGTTTATGACGAGATCGTCGTGCGCGGTGCCGGGCAACCCGGTTCGTCTGAAATTCAGGCAGCCCCTTGGGTAGAAGTAAAACAATGCGCCAATCCACCTCTCTTGCAACAGATTCGGCTTGAACTCGATCCGGGTGAAGCGGAGGCAATTGTCCTGGCTCTTGAGTTGCAGACACAGAACGTCTTGATGGACGAAAAAGACGGGCGAGAGGTGGCGCTTCGGTACCACCTCAAACCCATCGGAGTACTCGGTATTTTGCTGGAAGCCAAAAATAGAGGGCTGATTACTTCTGTCCGGCAATGCATGGATGATTTGAAAGTAATTGCCCGGTTTTACATCGCAGATTCGCTTTACCTGCATTTGGTGGCATTAGCGAGCGAATAGCGTACACCTCCAGCGCCTTGCGCCAAGGCAGCACAGCGTGCATGACGCGCCCGATTTTGAGTAAATCTGCAATCCGATTGCAGATTTACTCAAAAAAACAGGCCAGAGGTCACGCCTAAAATTCAACGCAGAGGCGCAGCAAAAACAACTCCGCGCCTCCGCGTCTCCGCAGTGAAAAATTTGCGACATCTTGCGCCTCCGCTCACCCGATCACAGCGTTCCCCTTCTCCGCTGCTCGGCCTCGATGCTCTCGAACAGCGCCTGGAAATTGCCCTTGCCGAACGATTTGGCGCCGCAGCGCTGGATGATCTCGAAGAACATCGTGGGGCGGTCTTCCACCGGTTTGGTGAAAATCTGGAGCAGGTAGCCCTCGTCGTCGCGATCCACCAGGATACCATGGCTTTTGAGCACGCCGAGGTCTTCGGCAATGTGGCCCACGCGGTCGGTCACGGTGTCGTAGTAGTTGCCCGGCACGTAGAGAAATTCCACGCCGCGTTTGCGCAACTCGCTCACCGTAAACACGATGTCGTTGGTGGCTACGGCCAGGTGCTGGCAGCCGGCGCCTTCGTAAAACTCGTAAAACTCCTCCACCTGCGATTTTTTCTTGCCCTTGGCCGGTTCGTTGATCGGGAACTTGATGCGCATGTTGTCGTTGGCCATTACTTTGGACATCAGGGCGGTATAGGCGGTGCTGATATCCTTGTCGTCGAACGTGATGAGGTTTTTGAAGCCGAGCACGTCCTCATAGAATTTGGCCCATTTGTTCATCTCGCCCCAGCCCACGCTGCCTACACAGTGGTCCACATACTCCAGGCCGATGGGCGTGGGGTTGTACTCCGACTCCCATTTTTCAAAACCGGGCAGGAACACGCCGTGGTAGTTTTTGCGCTCCACGAACACGTGCACCACATCGCCGTAGGTGTGAATACCGGAGCGCACCACCTCGCCGTGCTCGTCGCGCTCGATGGTAGGTTCGAGGAAGGCGCGGGCGCCGCGTTTGGTGGTTTCGAGGAATGCCTGCTCGGCATCGTCCACCCAGAACGCGATGGTTTTCACGCCGTCGCCATGCAGGCGGTGGTGCTCGGCGATGTCGGAATTGGAGTGGTACGGCGAGGTGAGCACCAGGCGGATTTTGCCCTGCTGAAGCACGTACGACACCTTGTGCTTCACGCCGGTCTCCAGTCCGCAGTAGGCCAGCGACTGGAAGCCGAAAGCGGTTTTGTAAAAATGCGCGGCCTGCTTGGCGTTGCCAACGTACAGTTCCACGTAGTCGGTGCCGTGCAGGGGCAGGAAATCGTCGGTTTGCGGGGCAGTGGGTGCGGGTTGTAAAAGCATGTGTCAGTTTTGAGTGTTGAGTTTTGAGTTTTGAGTTGTTTCAGTTCCGAGGAGAGTGTTTAGAAAAGTGTGTCAATAGCCTCTGTTCAATACAACTGCGCCGTGCGTGGGTCTTTTGACCCCGCACAAAAGTATCCGATAATCAAGCGGTTGGCGCGGGGTAAAAAGACCCACGCACGGCGTTTCAAGGTTGAGGACAGTGAAGTTGACACACTTTTCTAAACAATCTCAGTTCCGAGGGTTGAGTTTCGCGAATCAGGTGTTGGCATTTCTCTTTTACGGGAAATACAACTCAAAACTCAAACCTCAACACTCGAAACTGCCCAAACCCGGTAGTAATCTTCGACTTCGAGGTTCAGCGCATCTTCAGTAATCATCAGGGGTTTGAAGGGGTCAATCATTACGGCCAGTTCCTGTGTTTCTTTCTGGCCGATGCTGCGTTCGATGGCGCCGGGATGCGGGCCGTGGGGGATGCCGGCGGGGTGCAGGGTGAGGTGGCCGGGTTTTACGTCGTTGCGCGACATGAAGTTGCCGTCCACGTAGTACAGAATTTCATCGGAATCCACATTGCTGTGGTGATACGGCGCCGGAATGGCCTCCGGGTGGTAGTCGTACAGGCGCGGCACGAAGGAGCACACCACAAAGCCCGGCCCCTCAAACGTCTGGTGGATGGGCGGGGGCAGGTGGATGCGCCCGGTGATCGGCTCGAAGTCGCGGATGTTGAACGCGTAGGGGTAATGGTAGCCGTCCCAGCCCACCACGTCAAAGGGATGGTTGGCGTAGAGGAGCGGAAAAATGGTGTTGTTTTTTTTGATGCGCACCTCGAAGTCGCCGCGCTCGTCGAAGGTCTCCAGGGTTTCCGGGCGTTTGATGTCGCGCTCGCAGAAAGGGGCATGTTCGAGCAATTGCCCGAAGTCGTTGCGGTAGCGGCGCGGGGTGAGCACCGGGCCGTGCGATTCGATGAAAAGCAGGCGGTTCTCCACCGTTTCCCACTCTAATTTGTAAATCGTGCCGCGCGGGATCACGAGGTAGTCGCCTGGTTCGAACGGCACGGTGCCGAACATGGTTTGCAATTCGCCACGCCCGTGGTGTACGAACAGCACCTCGTCGGCGTCGGCATTTTTGAAAAAATACTCCGGCGCTGCGTTGGGCGCCGCGAGGCCGATGGCCATGTCGCTGTTCACGAACAGGGTGCGGCGGCTGTCAATGTAGTCGTCCACCGGCGGCACGGCAAAACCCTCGAATTTGAGCGGGTTAATGTTGTTCTCGATGGCAATCTTCGGCTGCACCGGGTACGGCGACTCGATGGCGCGAATTTGCGTGGGCGCATGCAGGTGGTACACCAGCGCCGACATGCCGCTGAATCCCTGCGTGCCGACGAGTTCTTCCTGATACAGGCCGCCGTCGGGTTTGCGGTACACAACGTGGCGCTTGCGGGGAATTTTTCCAAGACGATGGTAGAAAGGCATATTTACAGTTTTGAGTTTTGAGTTTTGAGTTTTGAGTTTTGAGTGGGCAGTTTTAAATTTTTTGTTTTGAGTTTGAGAGGGTGTGCTTACTTTGGGGCTCTTTCTTTAACTTTTAAAAAACAGGATTATGACCAACGAAGAATTTGCTGAACAATTCAAGACTCGTACAAAAAGATGGGCTGTGGCGGTTGTGCAATATGTGATGGCACTGCCCGAGACTTCGGTAACACGAGTTGTTCGTTATCAACTGATCAAGGCCTCCACCTCTACTGCTGCAAACTACCGGGCCGCATGCCGGGGGCGCTCACACGCGGATTTTCACGCTAAAATCGGTATCTGTCTCGAAGAGGGCGATGAGTCTCTGTTTTGGATGGAGTTTATCCAGGAAGCATCCATTGACGATAGCCCTGCGCTCCGAACCCTGATGACCGAGGGCCTCGAAATTGTATCCATCCTCGCCAAAGCCCGAAAAAACTCCAGTCGCTAACGCCCCACTCAAAACTCAAAACTCAAAACCCAAAACTACCAAACCGCTTCCGGATAGGCCCGCACCAGGTACTGCATTTCCGCCAACAGGTGGCCGAGGTGCTCGGTGTGGATGCCCTTGCGACTGCCGGTGTGCATGTAGCCGTCGGCGGGTTGTTGGAGATTGGCGCGTTGCAGCGTTTGGCGCACTTCGGTTTGCCAGAGGCTGCGAATGGTGTGCAGATCGGCTGCAATGCCTTGTTCGAGCAATTGGAGATCGGTGTCGTCCATCTCGAACAACTCACCCGTGTAGGGCCAGAGGGCATCGAGTGCGCGCTGCATCCGCGCGTTGCTTTCTTGCGTGCCTTTGCCGAGGCGGATCATCCAGTCGGACGCATGGGCGAGGTGGTAGCGGGTTTCCTTGAGCGTTTTGGCGGCTATTTCGGCCAAACGCGCGTCCTTGCTTGCGCACAGGTCGTCAAGCAGAAAACGGTCGTACGCCGCAAACAGAAACTCCCGCACGATGACGTACGCAAAATCCGTGTTCGGCTGCTCGCACAGCAAGTGGTTGTAAAACTCCCGCTCGGGGCGGCGGTACACGAGGTCGTCGCCGCTGCGGCCCCGGTTTTCGATCCCGGCGGCGTACTCGAAGTACAGTTGCGCGCGTCCGGTGTAATCCAGCGCGATGTTGGTGAGGGCGAGGTCTTCCTCCAGGAAGGGCCCGCGGCTGCACATTTCGGCGAGCCGGTGGCCGAGCACGACCGCGTCGTCGCCCAGCCGGAGGCAGTAGTGGTACAGGGCATTGGTGGTGGTCATGGCTCAGATGTTTTTGGCCCCGGCAGGAACCTGGTAAAACGTGGGCAGGCGGTAAATTTTGTCGTTGGCCGGGTCAAACAGCATGTCGCTGTCCGATACCTCGGACGCTGCAATGTCTGCGGTGCGCACCACCCACAGCCCGGCAGTTTCGCCCCGGCGGGTGTACACGTCGCGGGCGTTTTGAAGGGCCATTTGCTTGTCCGATGCGTGTACCGAGCCGGCGTGTTTGTAGGGTTGGCCGGGCTTACTTTGCACGAACACTTCCCAAAGATCGAGTTGGGTATCCATGATGTCAGTTTTGAGTGTTGAGTTTTGAGTTTTGAGTGATGAGTTAGCGCGTGATGAGAAGTTTGCGGCTGGTCTGTTGGGCGCCGGAGTACAGGGTGTAGTAGTACAGGCCGCTGTTCAGGTCGCCGGGAGTCCAGTACACGTCGTGCGTGCCGGAGGAAAGGTAGCCTCTGACCGGGGTAGCGACTTCCTTGCCGGTCAGATCGTACACCGAAAGTGTGGTGAACCCGCCCTCCGGCTGATGCCAGCGGATACGGGTGCCGGTTGTTACGGGGTTGGGATAGTTCTGGTCAAGTTGAAGTGTATTTGCCAGCGCATCGGTTTCTTTTGTGCCGACTACTGTGGTGGTACTGTACACGCGTCCATCGGTGTAGGGCGACACGGTTTGGTTGGGTTGCGAAAGCACGTAGTCCAGCAAGACCTCGAATTCGGTGCTGTCTTCAAACACGTATGCATCCGACACCGGGATTCCGAACACATTTTCCACGACGTAGAGCAAAAACTCGTTTCCGCTCATGGAATATTCGCGGTCGGGATCAAGCACCGAGCCGTTGATTTCCACATACACTACCCGCGAGCCGGGCGGCATGGTGGCGTCGTACTGGTAGCGCATGCCCGAAACCTGCGGGAGGTAATCGTCCGTCACTTCGATGCTCGCCAGCACGGTTTCCATGGCCTGCCACAGGGCGGCGCCGGTCATTTTGAATTTGGCAATGCGGAAACCCAGTCCGTTCACTTCGTTGAATCCGTAGCCGCAGACGCGGAACAGGTCGGCAGCCACCAACGGCCCCTCGTGCAGGGGCTGAGCAGTGGAGCCGCCGACTTCGATGGCGATTTCCGTTCCTGTTTTGTTGCGGAATGCATCGGCAACGAGGTTTCCGGCGGGAGTGTCGCGCGGGCCTTTGAACAAAAGCGAGTCGGCAGTTTCTTTGAAAAATGCACTCGCGAAGCCGACTTGCTGTGTGAACAACGGCCCATACGTGGCCTCGATTCCGGCGATCAGCGCGTCCACAGCCGCGGCGGTGTTCGGTTCTTCCGGAACGTTTTGATCCAACTTGATGAGTTCGTAGCCGACAAATTCCACGCCGCCGGGCTTTACCTGCAATTGCAGTTTGCCGATGTGGCTGTAAAACGAGCCGACCTGCACAATCCAGGTTTTTTCCCCGGAAGGGTTGTCCACCGCCACGGGTTCCTCCAGCAGATAGTGGTCGTGGCCACCGATGATGGCCGTGATCCCGGGAATGTTCTCGGCCAATACCCGGTCAACCTGGTAGCCTAAGTGCGAAAGGCAGAGGATGACGTCGCAATTTTCAGCGGCAAGTGTGTTCACCATTGCCACCGCTGCGCCGGCCACGTCTTCGCTCACCACCGCCGGGTACGGGTTGGAAAAATACTGGGCTTCGGGCGCCGTCAGGCCGAATATGCCCACCTTAATCGTGCCGAAATCCTTGATCGTGTACGGCTCAATGTATTGCTTGATGTCGGCAATGGAACTGTCGTCGAAGTTGACATTGGCCGTGAGCAGGGGAAATGCCGGCTGCGATGCTTGCAGTGCGGCCAGCAAGGTGCTCGGATACAGATCGAACTCGTGGTTTCCGACGGTCATGGCGTCGAAACCGATGGCGCTCATCAACTGGAATTCCGCTGCTCCGAAGTATTGGTTAAAAAACAGGTCGCCGATGTAGGCATCGCCGGCATGCAGGGCCAGCACATTCGGTTCGGTTTGTTTGTGGTAGCCGATCACGCTGGCTGCCCGCGCAATGCCGCCCTGCGTGCCTTGCAGGAGCGGGGTTCTCGGGCCGGTGGGCGCGAGGCCGGAGTGGGAATCGTTGAGGTGGAGAATGGTCAGGATGTCCGACTGGGCGTTTGCCGCAGCGGCTACAACCAGCAAAAATATCCACAGGTAAAATCTCGTCTTTTTCATGGCGATATGTTTTTGGTAAGTGCGTGGTACAAATTTTAGCGCAAATTCTGTGTAGCGTCTGTGTTTTTGTCTGTGAACGTCTGTGTGAAATTTGTCGCATTCGGCACCTCGGTATGGAGCGTATTTTGCACAGACGTACACAGACAAATACACAGACGTTACACAGAATTTGTCAATTAAAAAATGTCCGGTTACTTATGTGAAAAAAATCCATCCGCACCCGAACCACTCAAAACCCAAAACTCAAAACTCAAAACCCCACTCAAAACTCAAAACCCAAAACTCAAAACTGACAAGCCTCCCGCACCCACCGTCCTTCTTCGTGGATTTTTCGGTGGTGTTCCAGGCGTTGGCGGTTGCAGGGGCCGTCGCCGTTGATGACCCGGTGAAATTCATCCCAGTTCAACGGGCTGGTTTCGTAATGACCGGTTTCTTCGTTGTAGCGCAGGTTGGGGTCGGGCACTTTAAGGCCGATGACCTCGGTTTGCTGTACGGTTTTGTCAATGAATTTTTGCCGAAGGGCGTCGTTGCTCTCGCGTTTGATTTTCCACTGAAAAGCCGCCTTGCTGTGCAGCGACTCTGCATCGGAGGGGCCGAACATCATGAGTGCGGGCGCCCACCAGCGGTTGAGGGCGTCTTGCGCCATGTCGTGTTGTTCGGGCGTGCCGGCAGCCATTTTGGCCATGATTTCGTAGCCCTGGCGCTGGTGAAAACTTTCCTCTTTGCAAATGCGCACCATTGCGCGGGCGTAGGGCCCGTACGAGGTGCGTTGCAGCATGACCTGATTGACGATGGCCGCCCCGTCCACGAGCCAGCCGATGGCGCCGATGTCGGCCCAGGTGAGTGCCGGGTAGTTGAACACGCTGGAGTAGCGGGCTTTGCCGGTTTGCAGTTGTTCGATCATTTCCTCCCGGCTGATGCCGAGCGTTTCGGCGGCGGAGTACAAGTAAAGCCCGTGGCCGCCCTCGTCCTGAATTTTGGCCAGCAGAATCATCTTGGCCCGCAGCGACGGCGCGCGGGTGATCCAGTTGCCTTCGGGTTGCATGCCGATCACCTCGGAGTGGGCGTGCTGGCTGATCTGCCGCATGAGGTGGCGGCGGTATTCCTCAGGCATCGGGTCGCGCGGCTCAATGGCGAGGTCTTGCTCAATTTTTTCGGAAAAAAGGTCGGTGGTAGTAGTGGTGGGCATGCGAGTCGAGTGTTTGCTCCTTTTGTCATTCCGCTACCGGCGAGCGTTGATTACTGATAATTCACAAGCCAAGCCCTGAAAGGGCTATATGTTTATAGCATGAAAATGTGGTACATTCGTGAACCCCGAAGGGGTTTTATGTTCAACTAACGTTTTGACATACAACCCCTTCAGG
>JAEUUV010000020.1 GCA_016787285.1 Saprospiraceae bacterium
GCGTGCATTTCAGGGAAATAGTTTTTTCCGGAAATGGGAATACCTGCCGCGATTTTGATTTGCTCCTTGATGAGGTCGAAATCAATGACTTCCTCGGTCACAGTATGCTCCACCTGAATGCGGGTGTTCATTTCCATAAAGTAGAAATTCCGGTATTTGTCCACCAGAAACTCCACGGTACCTACGCCTTCATAATTGATGGCGGTGCAGGCCTTAACGGCGGCTTCGCCCATTTTCTCACGCAGTTCGGGGGTCATAAACGGAGAGGGTGATTCCTCTACGAGTTTTTGGTGCCGGCGCTGGATGGAGCAATCGCGTTCGGAGAGGTGACAGGCTTTACCGAACTGGTCGCCGGCTACCTGAATCTCGATGTGCCGAGGCTCTTCGATGAATTTTTCCATGTAAATCCCGTCGTTGGCAAAGGCAGCCTTGGCTTCACGGCGGGCGGTTTCCCACTGGTTTTCAAACTCAGATTCTTTCCAGACGATACGCATACCCTTGCCACCGCCGCCTGCTGTGGCTTTGAGAATGACAGGGTAACCAATTTCCCGGGCGAGTTTGATGCCGGTTTTCACATCTTCCAACAGGCCTTCGGTGCCTGGCACACAGGGCACCCCGGCAGCGATCATGGTTTCCTTAGCGGTGATTTTGTCGCCCATGCGGCGGATTTGGTCCGGCGTCGGGCCGATGAACTTGGTGCCGTACTCTTTGCACACCTCGGCGAAGTTGGCATTTTCGGCCAAAAAGCCGTAGCCGGGATGCACAGCATCGGCATTGGTGATTTCCACCGCAGCCATGATGCGCGGGATGTTCAGGTAACTTTCCGAGGAGGCGGGTGGCCCAATGCACACAGCTTCGTCCGCAAAACGGACATGCAGGCTGTCGCGGTCGGCCGTGGAGTAAATGGCCACGGTTTTAATACCCATTTCCTTGCAGGTGCGGATGATACGCAGCGCGATTTCGCCGCGGTTGGCTATCAGTATCTTCTTGAACATGACTCGGAAAGTTTCCGCCGATTCCGCTGACGGCGTGGGCGGAAATGCTGGATTTATACGTTTGGAAGAAATGGTAATCGGTTATGCCGGCTCGACCACAAACAGCGGCTGATCGTATTCCACAGGGGATGCGTCCTCCACCAAAACCTTGACGATCTTGCCTTTCACGTCCGATTCGATTTCGTTGAACAACTTCATGGCTTCGATGATGCAGACGGTGGTTCCGGCGTCAATGGTGTCGCCGACCTTGACGAAAGGCGCCTTGTCTGGACCCGATGAGCGGTAGAATGTGCCCACCATCGGTGATTTGATCGTCAGCATATTGGCGTCCACTTGAGCGGTCGGTAATGCGGGAGCCGGTGACGCCACCGCAGGAGCGGCCGGCGCGGGAGCCGGAGCGGGCGGAGGCGGAGGTGCCGTCATCGTCATCAGCGGTTGTGGCGGAGGGAAAGCCACCACCGGTGCGGCGCTGCTTTCGGAGCCTGCCTGATTCCGGATGATGAGTTTAAAATCGCCCTCTTTGAGGATAAATTCGGTCACTTTTGATTTGCTGACCAGTCGAATCAATTCTTGTATCTGGTTGATGTCCATAACCAAGTTCGTTTTGCTTGAGGGCCAAATATAGGACTGTACGCGAAATGCAACAGGATGATTTTATTTTTTCACACGCTCCATGTAAGCGCCGGTAGCCGTATCTATTTTAATGAGGTCGCCTTCCTCGCAGAAAAGCGGTACGCGTACTTCGGCTCCGGTTTCTACGGTAGCAGGTTTGAGGGTGTTGGTGGCGGTATCGCCGCGCACGCCAGGCTCGGTGTAGGTGATTGCCAATACAACGGTTTGCGGCATCTCCACGGCGAGCAGCGATTCTTTTTGCGCGTGGAAAAGCGCATCCACCGTATCGCCTTCCTTGAGAAATTTTCCGTTTTCAATCATGTCCTCAGGTACCGACATCTGGTCGTAGGTCTCCTGATTCATCAGCACATAGCCGCCGTCTTCCGGGTACAGGTACTGGAATTTGCGGCGCTCGACACGTACTTCAGTGATGTTGTGCCCGCTCTGGAATGTGTGTTCGATGACTTTGCCGGAGGTGGTGCTTTTGAGTTTTGTCCAAACCTTGCCACTGCCGCGGCCTACCTGGAAACGCTGAAAGTCAATCACTTTCAGAATGTCGCTGTTCAGTTCAATGCACAGGCCATTGCGGATGTCTGCGGTTGTTGCCATTTTACTTAGTGTTGAGTTATGAGTTTTGAGTTTTGAGTTGAAATGAGTTCAGGTTTGGGGCAGATCGTTGCCTTTTTAAAAAAGGCGCGCAAAGGTAGAATTTTCTTTCCGACAGATTTTTCAAAACTCGAAACCCAAAATTACAAGGCCCACTTCAGGTAAAGGGCGCCCCAGGTGAATCCGCCGCCGAAAGCCGTCAGCACGATATTATCGCCTTTATTGAGTTGATCTTCGTATTCCCAAAGGCAAAGTCCGAGTGTGGCGGCGGTTGTGTTTCCGTATTTTTGAATATTGAGCATGACCTTTTCCATTGGAAAATGCAGGTGCTCGGCCACGGAAGAGATGATGCGCATGTTGGCCTGGTGCGGCACTACCCAGTTGATTTCATCTATTGTTTTGTGGTTGCGACGCAAAATTTCCTGCACGGTGGATACCATTCCTTCCACCGCAAATTTGAACACACGTTTGCCGTCCTGATACACAAAATGCTCCCGGTGCGCCACCGTTTCGGCGGAGGGCGGGCGTTTGGAGCCGCCGGCTTTCATGTGCAAAAATTCGCGTCCGGCGCCGTCGCCGCGCAGCACAAAATCCTGTATCCCAGTGCCGTCTCGGCGTGGTTCGAGCAAAACTGCGGCAGCGCCGTCGCCGAAAATTACGCAGGTGTTCCGATCCTGATAATCCACAATAGACGACATCATGTCGGCGCCTACAACGACCACTTTTTTGTACGTCTCATTGGCCACGAACTGCGAGCCGGTCGCCAACGCATACAGGAAGCCCGAACACGCTGCATTAATATCGTAGCCAAATGCATTTTTGGCGCCGATTTTATCGCACACGGTATTCGCAGTATCGGGAAAAACCATGTCGGCGGTAACGGTAGCCACGATCAGCAGGTCAATTTCGCCGGGGGTGGTGTTGGTTTTTGCCAAAAGTCCTTTCACGGCTTCGGCTGCCATATCGCTGGTAGCCCATCCGGGTGTCCGCAGAATGCGGCGCTCCTTGATGCCCGTTCGGGAAGTAATCCATTCATCGTTGGTGTCCACCAGTTTTTCCAGGTCGGCATTGGTGAGTCGGTCTTCAGGCACCCACCCTTGTACGCCGGTAATGGCGGCGCGTACTTTGTTCGGCATATTTTACTTGATTTGAATTGACGCGCAAAGGTAGCTATTGGTCTGGTGCGGTTGGCTGTTGCATGTCGGTTTTTGCAGTTGACCAAACTTGATGCATTTTTGCGCCGATGAAAAATTACCTCTCGCTTATCAAATTCAGCCACACGCTTTTTGCCATGCCGTTTGCGTTGGTTGGCTTTTTCATTGGTCATGTGGAATCCGGCGCCGGGCTGAGTTGGAAGTTACTGGGGCTTGTGGTATTGTGTATGGTGTTTGCCCGAAGTGCAGCCATGGCCTTCAACCGCTGGCTCGACCGGGACGTGGATGCGATCAACCCGCGCACACAAATGCGCGAGATTCCGTCCGGAGTCATTTCTCCCAAGGCGGCTTTGGCCTTTGTTTTAGCGAACTGCCTGCTTTTTGTAGCAACAACCTACTTCATCAACTCGATTTGTTTTCTGTTGTCGCCGATAGCGTTGGCTGTGGTGCTGGGATATAGTTATACCAAACGTTTTACCTGGCTTTGCCATCTGGTGCTTGGCCTCGGACTGGCACTGGCGCCGGTTGGCGCGTATCTGGCGGTCACGGGGCATTTCAGTATTACTCCTGTTTTGTATGGCTTGGCCGTATTGTTCTGGACGGGCGGGTTCGATGTGATCTACGCACTACAGGATGAACAATTCGATCAGTCGCAACGCCTGTATTCCATCCCTGCGGCATTTGGGAAACGCCGTGCTTTGGGGATTTCATCCTCGATGCACCTCGGCACAGCAACCCTCATGGTACTTGCCGCATGGATTTTGCAGCAAAATCTGACCCAGGTGAATGCCCTGATTTGGGTTGGAACCGGAATCTTTCTTGGCCTCCTGGTATACCAGCACCGACTGGTTCGTCCCGACGACCTGAGCCGGATCAATCTGGCCTTTTTTACCACAAATGGGATTGCGAGCATCGTGTTCGGAACACTGACAATTGCCGACCTGCTCATGGGGTAACTAAACGCAATTAGCCTTTTCTTTGCACCGACCAACCTGATTTGAAAGATGAAATTTTTTCTGAATCGTATCTTTTTCACGATTGTTTTGATGTCGGCAATATCTTTGCCCGCCGCTTTTGCAGAAGGCAACCGGGATTTCATGCGGGAAACCGGAAAGATCAACGTAGTGGTGGCTGTCATCCTCGTAATCTTCCTGGGAATCGTATGGTATCTGGTCCGACTGGAGCGGAGGCTAACCAAAATAGAGCACCTAACAAAAGATGATGCATGAGTGCAAAAATCAGTTTCTTCAACAGCGTAGAGCGGTATGTTGACAAGGCAGCCGGCTTTACCGACATCCCCACCGGTTTGGTGGAGCAGATCAAAGTCTGCAACCTTGTTCTTCAGATTCGTTTCCCGATTCGTGTAGGCGACAATTATCAAGTAATCGAAGCCTATCGTGTACAGCACAGCCACCACCGCCTGCCTACGAAAGGTGGTATCCGGTACGCTGAAAGTGTGGACCAGGACGAAGTGATGGCCCTGGCGTCCCTCATGACCTACAAATGCGCCCTGGTGGACGTGCCCTTCGGCGGCGCCAAGGGGGGCATCAAAATCAATCCGGCCAACTACACGGTTGAACAACTTCAAAACATCACCCGCCGCTACACCACCGAACTCATCAAGAAAAACTTTATCGGCCCCGGCATTGACGTACCGGCACCGGACTACGGCACCGGCCCGCGCGAAATGGCCTGGATTCTGGATACCTATCAGGCATTCCGCCACGGCGAAATTGACTCGATCGGCTGTGTAACTGGTAAACCAGTGACTCAAAACGGTATCCGTGGCCGCGCCGAAGCCACCGGACGCGGCGTTTTTTATGGACTGCGGGAGTGTATTTCATTTGCCGATGACATGAAAAAACTGGGCCTTAGCGCCGGTATTGCCGGAAAAACAATGGTGATTCAGGGGCTGGGCAACGTAGGAAGCAACACCGGGACCATCAGCCAAAATGAAGGCGATGTTAAAATTATAGGTGTAGCCGAGCGCGAAGGCTCCATTTATGACCCTAACGGTATTGACATTGACAAACTGCTCGCCTTCCGTCAGGAAACAGGTTCCATCATCGGCTACCCGGGATCCAAGCACATTGGCGGCCCATCGGCAGCCCTCGAACTGGAATGCGATATTCTGGTGCCTGCTGCGCTTGAAAATCAGATAACTGCGGAAAATGCAGACAAGATCAAAGCAAAAATCATCGCCGAAGCTGCCAACGGTCCGATCACTGCAGACGCCGATGTCATTTTGTCCAAAAAAGGAATTCTGGTACTTCCCGACTTCTACATCAACGCCGGCGGTGTGACGGTGTCCTACTTCGAGTGGCTGAAAAACCTCTCGCACCACCGTTTTGGTCGTCTGGAAAACCGTTTCCACCACAATGCCTTTACCGGCATCCTGAACAAAGTGGAAGAAATGACCGGGAAATCGGTAGCACAACGCGATCGCGACTTTTTGACACGAGGCGGCACCGAAGTGGAACTGGTCAATTCGGGGCTGGAAGACACCATGATTACCGCCTACCAGCAAGTGCGTGAAACATGGCGTCAAAACACCGGCATCCCGGATATGCGTACGGCAGCATTTGTATGTAGCATGAAAAAAATTGCAGGCGACTACGTTTCAATGGGTATCTTCCCATAAACATCGGTTCGCCACCTGTTCAGGGTTGAATCCACGGGAATTATTCGGCGCCTTACAGGCGCCTGCCCGAGGATTCAACTTTTTTTTTGTTCTGAAAGAAAAGCAGCGATTCAAACAAATATATTTTGGCGTTTCAACGTTTTTGGGTCGCACACAAATATTGATTATGGCCACCAAAAGACAAATAGCGTTATTTTTCAAAATTTACATGGGCGATTAAAAATTGAACTTGCACATAATTTTTTATCGCCCTACCTTTGGGGAAATTTTACACACCAAAATATAATTTCATAACATTTATCGCACTATGTCAGAGAAATTAGACAAGATTGATCTGAAAATACTCCGGATCCTCCAGGAAAACAGCAAAATCACCAATTTGGATCTTTCCAAAAAAATTGGTCTCTCTCCCGCACCCACCTTGGAACGGGTCAAAAAACTGGAGCAAAACGATATCATCCAGAGCTACCACGCTCAGGTTAATCCTCAATTGTTGGGCTTGAATGTGAAGACCTTTGTGTTGGTCTCCCTTGCCTGGAAGCGCGAAAACGCGCTGAATAACTTTCTGGAAAAAATCGCACGCATTGATGAGATCACCGAATGCTACATCATCACCGGCGAGGCTGACTTCCTGATGAAAATCGTGTGCAAGGACATTCCGACCTACGAACAATTATTGTTCAAGACACTGAGTCAGATCGAGGAGATCGAACGACTGAAAACGCTGATGACCTTGTCAACAGTTAAGGACTCCAAGATTTTGCCGTTCAACTACGATGAAAAGTAAGTAGTTGGGCGCGTCCTGACCTTTTTTTGGGGAATAAAAAAAAGAGACCTTCTGCGTTTTGGGTGTGCGAAACACTCAATAATGCGCAGAAGGTCTTCTACTTTTTAAGCGGAGGAGGAGGGATTCGAACCCCCGGTACCCTTACGAGTACGCCGGTTTTCAAGACCAGTGCATTCAACCGCTCTGCCACTCCTCCAAAATTTCGGCAAAGGTAAAAAAATCTGTTTGCGCCGGTAATCTTGCAAAAAAGGAGCCTCAATCCGAAGTGGATACGTTCGCACGTACAGGCACCTCCCAATTTTTGTCAATACTCAGAAAAAATGTCTCCAGGTATCGGATCATTTCGATACTTACATCCCGGGTAATATGCTTGTTGTAGCACCTGTCGTACAAGTCGCGTTCAGATTTTTTGAGGGTTTGAACGGCCTGACGCAGGGCGGATTTAGGAATACCGTTGGCCATCAAATACCGGTCGAGCACGGTCATCAGTCCGCTCTCCGAAGACGGACTTGCATACGGTGCGGCAACCAGTCCCGAAAAATCAAAATCGTAGGGCACCACCAGGATTTTGTCTGAGTCGTTGGGGCGAATAAGGCGCACATTACGCATCATTGCCACATCCCAGTCCGTGTTACCGATCATGTATTGAAAAACGGCTGTAAGTGCCGCTTGCTCCGTCAGCATGCTATCGTACGGCAACCCGTACTGTTCAACTTCGGTGCCGTTCAGTCGGGCTGCCGTTTCTTCGTTGTCTTCCACCAGCAACCCGTACATTTCCATGCTTGATGTTTCCACATGTACGTCGCGAAGCGAAACCTTGACCAATCTGGCACGCACACAATTGGGGGTCAATTGCTCAAACATCCGGTAAATCAGGTATTCCTTGACCAGAATTTGATCACCTTTTCGGTTATCCTTGCCGGGAAGAACCAGGCGAACTTCATTCAAGGTATCAAGCCCCATTTCAACAAGTGTCTTTTTGGTAAACTTGAGTTTAAGCGGCGGAACTTCAGCCGTTTTGCGCCGATACTTACCCTTGGGCTGCACTTTGATCGCAAATGATTTACCATCCGCAAGTGTCAGTTTGGCCGAATGGTACTCCGTGCTGTACCGGTTTTCCATGATTGTGGTCAAATCTGTTTCCAGGGTTACTGGAGTCCCTTCAACCGAAGCAATATACTCGAATATTGTCTTGCGGGTTGGCTGAGGCTTTTGTCCCTCTGCCCAGGTAGGGAAAAAAAACAGGAAAATGAACAAGCCTGAATATGTCGCACATCGAAATGGTATGGTCATGTCGTGGAATTTTGTCGTGTTGCCGGTATCTCTCAACTCGTACGCCATTTTTTAAGTTTGCAAATGTATCTGGAATTTTATTCCGGCAAAAATGAAAAAACCGGACTCGATCCAAAATTATTGTACAATTAACACCAAATTACAAGATTATGTTCCAAATACTGCATCTTTAAACATCTTCACCCAAACCTGTTTTCAGGGCATTGCCTAACGATATTTTTGACAATGACGGCCAATTTTTGTGCGCGAGCCAATCAAGAATCCTGATCGTGTTATTTTTGTGGCCAAAATCAACGTCGAGGCAACAAATACGTGCTCCGGCGAACCAACATTTGAATTTATCATGAAAAAAAATGCCATCCTTTTCGTCGCAGCCATGCTGACCATGTTTACCGCGCAAGCGCAGGAGCAGCGAGGCGTTTGCGGAACAACGCTTGACGACCAATTGCTTTTTGAGAGCAGACTTTTGGAAAATATTGAAAAAATGAACTCCGGACAAGTGGCTGCCGACCGCAATGCCATTCAATACATCCCGGTGCATTTCCACCTCGTAGGCGATGCATCGGGAAACGGCAAGGTGAAAGAGTCCCGGGTGCTTGACCAGTTATGTGCCCTGAATACAGCCTTTGCTCCGATGGAATTCCGGTTTTACTTGAGCCCACACCCGACCCACGGGACAATTTTCAATTACACCCTTAACAACAACAACATTTACACCAACCAAAGCGCCTGGTCAACCATGAATGCCCAGCGGCATCCCAATGCACTGAATGTGTATATCGTGGACGTCGCTGCTCCCAGTGGAAACCAGCAAGGTATTACGCTCGCCTATTACAGCCCTCAGCGTGACTGGGTAGTCAGCCGTCGCGACCAGATCAGCGGAGTTAGCAACAACTCCACGCTACCACACGAATTCGGCCACTTTTTCAGCCTTCAGCACACCTTTATCGGTTGGGAGAGCGATCCCTTCGACGACAGCTTCCCCGGATGGCCGATTGCTCCGGCTACTTCCCCCGGAGGTATCTCCACAGAGCGGGTTAACCAAACCAATTGCACCACCGCCGCCGACAAACTCTGCGACACCCCTCCCGACTACAATTTTGGCTTTGGAGCCAATACCTGCGCCTACTCCGCCGGCGCCAAAGATCCCAATGGTTCGCTGGTAGACCCCATGGAAAACAACATGATGGGGTATTTCAATTTTTGCAACGTGTACACATTTACGCCACAGCAACGCAATGTGGTACTGGCCGACCGCGCCACCTCTGCCCGGAACTACCTGAACAACTCGTTCTCTCCCGCCACGACAGTCATCAACACGCCAACTGACCTTCTAGTAGCACCTGCGAATGGCGCGACCGTACCGTTTTACGACGACATCCTGCTTGAATGGAAAGCCGTGCCGGGAGCCAACTACTACTTGCTCGAAACTGATCTTGTCAGTTCATTTATCTCCCCAAACGCTCAGTCCTGGGTCGTCTCCGGCACCTCCAGTTTGGTCACCAGCCTGGTTGCCAACCGAACCTATTTCTGGCGGGTGCGTCCGTTCAACGAATACGTCACCTGTGCCGAGTCCCGGCAGGGCAGTTTCAAAACGCCGCTTACGTCGGCGGTCCAAACCATCAAAGGGCTCACTGCCTGGCAGGTAGCGCCTAATCCCCTGCAAGAAGAAATGCCTGTCAAATTGTTGGTACAGTCCGAGCGCAGTTTTGAAGCCACCGCTCGCATTTTCGACCTCGCCGGCCGGCAGGTATTTGAACAAAACGGCTTGCAATTCACCGAAGGCTCGAATGTGGCAACCCTCTCCCCGGGCAATCTGGACAACGGCATGTACCTGCTGGTACTGCAAAGCGGCGAAGGCCGGGCTGTGCGGAAACTTTCCGTGCTGAAATAAAAAGAGGCCGCTCCTTGCGGAGCGACGGCCAATAAACCCCAAAAAACCAAATGAAAACCTCTTTTGTGCGCAGCGGTTACTGTTTCGTAAAATGCACAATATCCGTGTCCCCATTGCCGCCGCTGGTATGTTCGAAGTGCATAAAGGCGCTCTCCATTTTGATGATCCGCCAGTCCTCCTCCAGTTCTCCAAGAGCGCTGGGCACCGAGCTGTTAAAAAAAATACAGAACTTGTTTGCGCTGTCATCGCAATTGGTTGACCAGGTGCCGTTCCAGACTTGGCTCCCGTTTTGCGCGACGAGGGAACCGTCCGAATTGAACTCGAAAGTGTACCCGGTGTAATTCGAGGATTCATCCTGTTTATCAAAAAAGTAAGTGATTTTCCAGGTGCCTGCTGCCGGTGCATTGCTGCCGCCGGGGGCGGAGTTGTCTTTTCCGCAGGCGGCAAGAAAAAGAAAGCCAAATAGCAGGAAAATAGTACCAGTGTTCAAACCAAATCGTTGGGTGTGCATAGTGCCGTAGTGTTTGTTTGTTGTGAAAACAGCAAATCGTTGTTGTCGGCTCAAAGATGGGTGTGCCTGCGCCGCGCCGCCAAACCGGGTTTCCCGAACCTGGTTTTCCGATGCCCAAACGAGTGAAAAGTGCTACCGAGCCGGAAGCCTGGTTTTTTGAAAAAATTTAACAGAAACACCACACCAAATTTTCATTTTCTGAAAAACTGCGGATATTGCGCCGCGAAAGTCGCCACCACGATTTCACGACTTTCTTTTGTCCTCACCTGGTACGTCCAAATTGGCTGTCGTTTTTTTTAGAAAAACGCCTCTTCCCTGTTGATCTGTCATTTCAAATGACCTCCCCGAAGTATCCAAAGCCATTGCCCCGGTTTTGGGGCTTGATCTGTTTGTTGAGGGAAAAATCACCAACCTAATTTTAATTTGTATGAAGTATTTTAAACTCAAGTTATTATTTGCCTTAGCCTGTTTTGTGCTATTAGGCAGCAGCGTTGCCTTTGCGCAAAGGCAAGTCAGCGGCACCGTAACTGACGGAGAAAATGGAGAACCGCTCATCGGCGCCAGTGTGCGTGCCGTAGGGGCATCCGCCGGCAGTATCACGGATGTGGACGGACGCTACAGTTTTACGGTGCCCGACGGTGTGACCCAGATCGAGGTGTCGTACACGGGATACACGTCCCAGGTGTTCGACATTGATGCGAGCGGCACCGCAAATGTAACCCTTCGCCCCGGCCTTTTGCTGGAGGAAACCGTGGTCATCGGCTATGGCATCGTCAAAAAAGAAGACGCTACCGGCGCTATTCTGGCCGTCGGCCCAAAAGAGTTTAACAAAGGCGCCATCAACTCGCCCCAGGAACTCATCGTGGGCAAGGTTGCCGGGGTACAGGTCACGCCGAATGCCGACCCGGGCGGCGGCGGCACCATCCGTATCCGCGGCGGTTCATCACTCAGCGCCAGCAACGACCCGCTTATCGTAATTGATGGAGTACCGGTAGCCAACACGAACATTGCCGGCGAACGCAACTCGTTGAACATTGTCAACCCGAGCGACATCGAGACGTTCACCGTGCTCAAAGATGCTTCCGCAACGGCCATATACGGTTCGCGGGCATCCAACGGCGTGATCATCATTACCACAAAAAAGGGTTCGCTTAAACGCAAAATCGGCGTTGACTACACGAACAACTTTTCGTTCAGTTCGCCGCAAAACTATGTGGACGTGCTGGATGCCGACGAATACCGCGCACTCATCAACGACCGCTTTGCCGACGGCCACCCGGCCCGCACCCTGCTCGGCAATGCCAGCACCGACTGGCAGGAAGAAATCTACCAGACCGGTTTTGGGATGGACCACAATCTCGCGGTGTCCGGCGGCGTGGGTACGGTGCCGTACCGCGTGTCTCTCGGCTACACCGACCGCGACGGCATCCTGAAAACCGACAATTTTAACCGTTTGACCGGCGCCGTTAACCTGTCCCCTACGTTCTTCGACAACAAGTTGCAGATCAACGCGAACGCCAAACTCATGCGCACGGAAAACTTCTTTGCCAACCGGGGCGCTATCGGTGCGGCGGTACAGTTTGATCCGACAAAACCGGTTTTGGACGCGAGTAGCCCGTACGGCGGATACTATACCATTACGCAAGCTAACGGCGATCCCAACACCCTGGCCCTTATCAACCCTGTGGCACAATTGAATATGCAGACAGATGAGTCCACTGTCAATCGCTTCATCGGTAATGTCCAGATTGACTATCGCTTAGGCTTTTTCCCCGACTTGCGTGCCAACCTGAATGTGGCGCTCGACAAGTCCGACGGCGAAGGGAACAAGCGAACGCCGGTGAACTACGCCGGTGGCTACCGCCGTTTTCCCGACGGTACCGATGGCGGCGGCTCTTCGACCAATTACACGCACACGACAGAAAACCAGTTGCTGGAGTTTTACCTGAACTATGTCAAAACGTTTAACACGATCAAAGTGGATGCTATGGCCGGTTATTCCTGGCAAGACTGGCTTTTTGATGATGATAACCTTCAAATTACGCGTAAATACCAGCCTGACAGCGTCCGCATCCAAGCTATCAATCCGCTGAACATTCAGTCTATTTTTGGCCGTTTGAACCTGGGTATTTCCGACAAATACCTGTTCACATTTACTTTGCGCCGCGACGGTACATCCCGCTTTGGTGAAGATTCTCGTTGGGGCAACTTCCCCTCCGCTGCGTTTGCCTGGAAGGCTTTGGACAGCCAATCCGGCGTCCTGAACAAACTGAAAGTACGCCTGAGTTGGGGTGTCACCGGCCAGCAGGATGTCGGCAGCAACTACTTCCCCTACCTCGCCCGTTACCAGCGGAGCACCTCTACGGCACAATATCAATTGGGCGATGCCTTCTACCCCACCCTCCGCGCCAATGGCTACAATGCCGGCCTGAAATGGGAAGAAACCGTTACATACAACGCCGGTGTGGACTACGAACTGTTCAACGGACGGGTGTTCGGCTCGTTGGAATACTACATCCGCCAAACGAACGACTTGTTAGTGTTCAGCCCCGTAGCAGCAGGTACCAACCTGACCAACTTTATTGACGCCAACGTGGGTGATCTGGAAAACCGCGGTGTCGAATTGTCCATCAACACTATCCCGGTACAGTCCGACAAAGTAACCTGGGAGGTAGGCGCCAACTTCACAATCAACCACAATGAAATCACGAAACTGCGGGCTACCGACGACCCGAATTTCCGCGGTATCGCAACCGGCGACAACATTGATGGCGGTGTAGGCAACAAGGTCCAAATCCATAGCGTAGGTTTTCCGGCCAGCTCATTTTATGTGTACGAGCAAGTATACAGCGAAGATGGCCTTCCGATCGAAGGACTGTATGTAGACCGCAACGGCGACGGCCAGATCACACCCGCCGACCAGTACCGGTTCCAGAAGCCGTTTGCCGACCTGCTCATGGGCTTCTACACCTCCGTATCACTCGGACGCTGGGACATCTCCGCTGGTGGCCGCGCCAGTTTCGGAAACTTTGTGTACAACAACGGCCAGTCCAACCGCACGGCGTACAACAACCTGTACCAGTCTACCGGCTACCTGAACAATATTCAGGCCGACTATGCGGGTATTGATTTCACCGTTCCGCAGTATTTCAGCGATCATTTCGTGCAGGACGCATCTTTTGTCCGCATTGACCACATCACAGTTGGCTATAATTTTGCAAATCTGGGTTTTGTCCGCAACCTGCGCATTACCGGCTCTGTTCAGAACCCATTCGTATTTACCGACTACAAAGGCATTGATCCGGAAATTTTCAACGGCATTGACAACAACCCATACCCCCGTGCCACTACGTTCCTTTTCGGCCTGAATGCAAGTTTCTAAACAAAAAAACATATCCAAATCATGCGTTTCAAATCATACAAATTAGGCTCGCTCCTCCTGTTAGGAGTCACCCTGTTTGCCGCGTCCTGTTTCAAAGACCTGGACACGTCGCCCCTCAGTCCTAACGAAACCACCGCCGCCACCGCCTTTGATAATCCCGATGCCTACAAACAAGTGCTGGCAAAACTGTATGGTGGATTCGCCACCAGCGGCCAGCAAGGCCCTGCCGGTCAGCCGGACATTCAGGGTATTGACGAAGGTTTTTCCAACTACCTGCGCCAGTACTGGAAAGCCCAGGAGTTGACCACCGACGAGGCTGTAATCGCCTGGAACGACGGCACCATTCAGGATTTTCACCAGCAGGACTGGGATGCCAACAGCGAGTTCATCACGGCTATGTACAACCGGATATTCTACCAGATTGCCGCCTGCAATGAGTACATCCGGGAAACAGCCGATGCCAAACTCGACAGCCGTGGGGTGAGCGGCGCGCTGCGTTCGGACATTGAAAAATTCCGCGCTGAAGCCCGTTTTATCCGCGCACTTTGCTACTGGCATGCACTGGACATGTTCCGCAGTGTTCCTTTCGTCACCGAAGCAGATGCCGTCGGGTCATTTTTCCCGCGTCAGGCGCCTGCCGAAGAGGTGTTCAACTATGTTGAAAGCGAACTCAAGGCAATCGAAAACCTGCTCGTGCCGGCTCGCCAGAACGAGTACGGCCGCGCCGATCAGGCTGCTGCCTGGATGGTACTGGCAAAACTGTACCTGAATGCCGAAACATACATCGGTCGCGATCGCTACTCCGATTGTATTACCTATTGCAATAAAGTCATCAGCGCAGGCTACACCCTGGAGTCTAACTATGCCAAAATGTTCATGGCCGACAACAATACAGCCAACGGCATCATCTGGTCTATCAACTTCGACGGCAAACGCACTCAAACTTATGGTGGCACCACTTTCCTGTGCCACGCAGCCGTAGGTGGCAGCATGGCCCCGGGTAATTTTGGTCTTGATGGCGGCTGGGGCGGTACCCGCACCACCAAAGCACTGGTTCAAAAATTCCCGGCAACGGGCGGAAACGTGGTAGTAACCCCCAATCCGGGCGCTACCCACCCCGTCATTTATGCACC
Source organism: Saprospiraceae bacterium (assembly GCA_016787285.1). Classification (GTDB taxonomy): domain Bacteria; phylum Bacteroidota; class Bacteroidia; order Chitinophagales; family Saprospiraceae; genus M3007. The sequence continues at coordinate 15,009 of JAEUUV010000020.1, forward strand.
GGGGTCCTACCAGGGCTGGGACCCCGCTTCGGCCAACCAGTTGTCGTCCAAAAACAACGACAACACGTATGAAGGCTACATCTATTTCGCCGACGCCGGTTCCAAGTTCAAATTCACCCTTGGCCCGAACTGGGACAATAATTTCGGTGACAACGGTGGCGACGGCACCCTCGAGGCAGGTGGCGCCGATATCGCAGTAGCCGATGCCGGTTTCTACAAAGTCAACGCCGACCTGAATGCCCTCACGTACACGATTGAAAAAACAACTTGGGCGATCATCGGCGATGCTACCCCGGGTGGTTGGGGATCGGAAACACCGATGACGTATGAGCCTGCAGAAGGCGCCTGGACGATCACGGTAAACCTGTCTGCCGCGCAGTTTAAATTCCGCGCCAACAATGCCTGGACTCTGAACTACGGTGACAGCGGCGCTGATGCGCTGCTGGATCGCGACGGCGACAACATTGCGATTCCTTCTTCCGGCACGTACAAAATCAAGTTGTTCCTGAAAAAGCCGGATTATACCTACTCCATCGAACGGCCCTTGTTCGACAAGCGTGCTATGTTCTACACTGCCGGCCAGTCGCTCGAAATTGGTGATATCTCCCAATTCACGGAAGGCTATGCTGTGACCAAGTTTACCAACAAGCGCTCCGACGGCACCAATGGCTCTGATCTGGCGTTTGTGGATACCGACTTCCCGGTGTTCCGGATCGAAGATGCCTACCTGATGTACGCTGAAGCTGTGCGTCGTGGCGGCAGCGGTGGCGATATCGCTACGGCAGTGAGCCTGGTCAACCAGATTCGCGAACGCGCCTACGGAAGTGCTATTGCCAATGTTTCGGCAAACGAACTGACGCTTGACTTTATCCTGGACGAGCGTGCCCGCGAGTTCTACTGGGAGGGTCATCGCCGTACGGATCTGGTGCGCTTTGGCAAGTTCTCCGACGGCAACTACGTGTGGCCCTGGAAAGGCGGAGTAGCAGCCGGGGTTACCCGGCCAGCGTTCTACAACGTATTTCCGATTCCGAACTCCGACATCGGCGCCAACCCGAACCTCCAGCAAAACACCGGTTACTAATTTTAAAAAATGATTCAAACGATGAATAAAAAACTCTTTTTCCCGACTTTTTTGGCAGCCTTGTTTCTGGTTGCCGGCTGTGAAAAAGCCGAGTTTTCGCCGAATCCGACGCTCAAGGTCTTGGCGCGCCCGACCATTACCAGTCCGGCAAGCGAAAGTTCTGTGGTGCTTACCGAAAACACGGCAAATGACCCGTTCGTAGTCACTTGGACGGCTGCCGACTTCGGTTACCGCGCCGCCGCCACCTACTCAGTAGAAATTGACCGCGTCGGCAATGATTTCAAAGACGCCGTCATTCTCGGCACAAGCACCGGCCTTACGCTGAATTCGACTATCGCCAAACTAAACACCGCCTTGTTTTCGACACTGGCCTTGCCCGGTGAAACGGTATCGAATGTGGAAATGCGCTTGTCGGTCAAAGTAAGCCCTGAGGTAGATGTTATTCACTCGGATGCTATCACCCTCAAAGTGACGCCGTACACGATCGTGATCATTTACCCGCAACTTCAGGTGCCCGGAAGCTATCAGGGCTGGAATCCTGCCGACAATACGACGGTCATTTTTTCAGCCAAAAGTGACAACAAGTACGAGGGGTACATTTATTTCAAAGATGCCGACTCCAAGTACAAGTACACGGTAGGTCCCAGCTGGACGACCAACTATGGCGATAACGGCGCCAACGGTACGCTGGAAGCAGGCGGCGCAGATATTGCGCTCGGAGCAGCCGGCGTGTACCGCCTGAACGCCAATCTGAATGACCTCACGCACAGCAATTTGCGGACCGACTGGGGCCTCATCGGTTCTTCCACGCCGGACGGCTGGAATAGCGACCAAAATATGACGTTCGATCCGGTAGCCAACAAGTTCACCATTACGCTCAACCTCGTGGCGGGTAAAATTAAGTTCCGCGCCAACGACGATTGGGGAGTAAATATGGGTGACGATCAGGCTAATAAAACACTGGAGTACGGCGGAGCAGACATTGATATTCCTGCCGACGGCAACTACACCATTGACCTGATTCTGAGCGGGGCGGTGTACACGTACAACATCAAGAAAAATTAAACTTTCCGTGTTATTGAATGAGGTTGTCCTGGTAACGGGGCAACCTCTTTTTGTTTTTATATCCGTCCTCATTCGACTGGTTGATTGCTCCTGTATTTTCAATTACCCGTATTCTACACAATTCAAAATCAAAGACTTGATCAGGCAAAATTAGGCGAAAAGGTCAATCTTTCGTTTTTTTTGATGTCCCATGAAACCTGTCTGTGGAGCAGTTTTTGCATAAAGCCGGCAAGAATGCCCCCCTTTCGGCAAATCAAAAATCAAGCGTACTGGCTATGAAAAAATCAACCTGCTCTTTCCATGTTCTATTTACCGGACTTCTGCTGCTACTTGGTCCGGTGTTGTTTTCCCAGAGCCAACCTGAAATTTGCTCCAACAACCTCGACGACGACGGCGACGGTTATGTGGACTGCTACGATCCCGATTGTGCCTGCACACCTGATCCGACATGCTTCAGCACCGCGCCCGACAACATTGCTGCGCGGCTGAAATGGCGCTCCCAGCCCAAACTATACCGGTCAAATACGGTGCCCATGGTGGCCAACATGAACCCGCAGTCTGATAATATACCGGAAATTGTGGTCATCCCCGAGGACACAACCGTTGGCGGTTCAGCCTCGTACATCGTCCACATCTACCGGGGCGACGGCGCCAACTCCCAGCAACCAGACATTGTACCCGTGGCCGATGGTGTTGACCTGGCCTGGGTGATGCCTGCAGTGCTGGGCGACGTGGACGCCGACGGCAGGCCGGAACTGGTGTTAATCAGTTTTACCGGATATATCCTCGTCTATCGCAACTATACGCCAGGCGCCTTTCCGGCCATGACCTTGTGGCTAAAGTCGGATTTGCCGATCATCGGGCTGGATTTCAATACCCGTGTGAAACGCCCGCACCTGGCCGATCTGGATGGCGACGGGATCGCAGAAATCATCGGCAGTAACAGCATCTTTCAACTGGATTTGTCCGATCCGTCGAATGCCAAACTGAATCGCGCGGTTTTTGCCGGCATGTCGTTGCCCGACGGTAAATTTCACGACGCCGTGGTGTACACCGATGTGTTCAATGCAATGGGCATCGCCGACCTGCTCACGCCCGCCGATTGCAATGGAGACCCCGACTGCGCCGGTCTGGAAATCGCCGCCGGAAGGGCAATCTATGCCGTTGACTTAGACCCCAACGACGGCGATGGTATTCAGATGAAAATGGTGCGAAACCTGAACCAGATGACTCCTCAAATGAGTTGGGGCGACGGTTCTACATCCGTAGCCGACGTGAATCTTGACGGTGTGCCCGAAGTAGTGGTGACTTCCCGGCGCTTTCAGGGTTTTGCAGAAACCTGGGGCATGTATATCTGGAACAAAAACGGATTAGTGAAATTTTTCCCCTTCCCAAAACGTACCGGGTATGCTACGCCTTCTATAGCCAACGTGTATGACGATACCCGGCATGGTTTTGCGCAGGATTTACCCGAAATACTCTTGGACTTTGAAGATCAATTGGTTTGTTTCAACCTGAACGCGGCCACGCTCAACCCCGCCCAACCCTGGTGGTGGTCTATATCGTCAGACAAGTTGCCGAACCATACCGGCGCCGGCGCATTCCCGACTTTCGATTTCAACGGCGACGGCCAACTGGAAATCTTGTTTCTCAACAGGAGTGAATTGCGTATTCTGTACGGCGACGGTTGGCCTCTGCCATCCGGTGTGGATGCGGAGCGCAACTGGTGGAAAACACCTGTAGGGATTCAAATCGGCATGGGATATCCGGTCATTGCCGATACCGACAACGACGGACAAGCCGAAGTCGTCGTGACGGGAAAGGATGATTCAGGAAATATCTCTTTCAATTTTTTACATGTGTACGAAAGCGCCCTTGAGCCCTGGGTGCCTTGCCGCCCGGTCTGGCACCAGTTCAACTACAACCCGGCGATGATCAACGACGATCTGAGCCTGCCAAAGCAACAGCAAAAACACTGGCTGGAATTTCCATCCGGCAGCGGCAAACATTTGCTAAACAATGTGTTTTCTCAAGTGGCTCCCACGCGGCAAAACGGGCAGCCGGTCTACCCGGTGCCGGATGCAGTGGTTGAACTGGATTCGTCGTATTGCGAGCAGCAAACCCTGCACTTGCTTGTAAACGTGTGCAACTCGGGTAGCGCCGTTTTGCAAAATGGCCTGCCGTTACAATTTTACCGCACCGATCCGACCACTACGGCAGCCCTACCCTACTCGACTGCTTTTTCCCTGCCTGAAATTATCCGGCCGGATTCCTGCCTGCGTTGGGACGTTCAGTTGCCTCTGCCTGCCGACGGCAAACTCTGGGGTTTGCTGAACGACGACGGCAGCGGCATCGCACCGCTGAACCTGACCAGCGACCTCCCGCTCTCGAACTTGCCGGAATGCAACTATGCCAACAACCTGTTCAGCCTGAACACCGAGCCATTCGCAGGCCCCCTTGACCTTGGGCCGGACACCGTGCTGTGCGCGAAGGCGACTAAAAATATGAGCGTTCCGCCGACATTTTCGGCCTACCGCTGGCAGGATGGTTCTACCGGGAATACGTTAGCCGCCGCCGGCCCGGGCAAATACTGGGTGGATGCCTGGGATATTTGCGGCAACAAATTCACGGATACGCTGCACATTTCTCCGGCACCGCCACTTACCGGCGCTCAAACAATTTCTTTCCTGCCGGGTCAGTCGGTGACACTGAACGGTCAACCTTACACCCAACCCGGCACCGTGGTGGTGACCAAGCCTGCTCCGGGTGGCTGCGATTCCGTCATTACCTACACCCTCGTGTGGAGCGCTGCGCCGGAAAACGATCCCTGCGATGTAAAAACCACCGGATGTATGAAATTTGAAATCCTTGCGATTTCACAAAACGCCAAAAAACAAAAGACGTACCGGATGCGCGTGACCAACAACTGCGCCGGCAAACTGAACTACGTCACCTTCCAACTGCCCGCCGGCATGACGGCCAAGGCCCCGGCTACCGGCGCCACCTATACTTCGCCAAGCGGGCGAGCGTACGAGGTGCGCAATCCCAACCATTTTCCGACGCATTCCATCCGCTTTAAGTCCGTGGGCGACGGTATCGCCGGCGGACAGTCCGACATTTTTGAATATACCCTGCCCGCACAGGCCGACATGGCGTTCATCCATGCAAGCGTCCGGCTGGAGCCACAGCAGTTTTTGGAAACCCACCTCAACGTGTTCGGTTGCACCGTCGAGCAAACCGCCAACCGGCCCGAAAGCACCGCAGCACGTTCTACAACCGCACCTTCAGCAGAACCTACCGGCCTGTGGGTGTTTCCAAACCCGGCATCAGATGTCATTTTTGTAGAAAAAACCGACGACCGGCCCGTGCAGGCCGCAGTAGTATCGGCAACCGGGTATGTATACCGGACCGTCCTGCTGGAGGGAAGGGGTACCCGACTGGATGTTTCCGGCCTTCCGGCAGGTGTGTGGTTTGTGCGGACGGTGGAGGGAGCGGCGGTGAGGTTTGTGCGGATGTAGTGTTCATGCGGTCGCAGGAGAGTGCTCGGGAAAACCCGGGCGGTGTGCGTGGTGTTGCGCCCTTGCGGAAAAAGGCTACTTTTGTGAAAAATTTGACGCACAATGGTACTGATCGAAGACGAGATTTTGCAGTCGGCTCAACTGACCGAGCAGGAAGGTCGGCTGGAATTGGCCATAGCCCTCTATGCACAGCGGCGGCTCTCGTTCGGGCAAGCCCGCAAACTCGCCGGCATGAGCCACCCGGAGTTCGAGAAAGTCCTGTTTGACCGTGGCATCCCGTCCCACTACGATGTGCCGGAATTTGAGGAAGACCTGAACACTATTCAAAGGCTCCACGAACTGCGTCATGGTGGTCGTTAGTGATACCTCACGCGCTTATCACTGAACTGGAAGGCGAAGCGGCGAGGCGGAAACCGATGAAGTGCGGGTGGGACACCGGATTGTGGAGGTCGCGGGTAGCGACCCGGCAGAACTGCGGATTGTTGGTGATCCACGAGCCGCCTCGCACAACGCGGTATAAGCCTTTCTCGTCATTTCGCGGGTTCAACACTTCTCCCTTTTCCGTGCATTTTTTGTAAAAATCACCGTCAAACCAATCCGCACACCACTCCC
>JAEUUV010000287.1 GCA_016787285.1 Saprospiraceae bacterium
GCACACTTCCACTTGCACCTGCACCTGATTGTTTTGGCAAAACACCGATTGGAGCGCTGCGCTCGCATCGGGTAAGGGTATCCGCCCGGTTGATTCCTGAAAAAGCGTTTGGTTCAGTGGGCGGTTGCCCGAGCCGGGAGGCATCTCCAGGTGGTGCGGTTGCTGAACGGCCGGGATCGTCAGATCGTCGTTCACGTTGACCACGAAGTAGTTGTACTGATTCCAGACCTTGCGCGTGGGCATCCAGGGGCCTTCACCGGATTCCACCACCGCAACCACGCCTTCACTTGTTCCTTCAACCTGACCTTGGTCGAAGTAACCCGGCCAGTAGGTGAGCACAATTTCCGCTTCGTTGTCGTTGTCCACATCCGCTATCACGGGGTGCTTGTCCGTTGTAGAGGAGTTCATGGAAAATCGGTGCCAGGTACGGGTCGAATCCACGCCGGGCGGGAAGGGGGCTGCACCACCGTACAGGATTCGGAATTTATCTGCCCCGTATAGTATTTCCTGGATGCCGTCGCCATTGAAATCGAACGTCACGGCCGGACTATAACCTGAACCTGTGCTCCCGCTGGCCGGCAAGCGCCACCAGTACGGTGCCGCCGGGTCTTTTTGTGAGGCCTGGATGTTGAATGCGTGAAACGCGTGGATATCGGTCAGCAAGATTTCCGGCAGGTCCACGGCAAAGCCTTGGGTGCGGTCGTCGAACACGTTGGCCACACAGGGCACCGCGCCGTTGGAGTTGTAAACGCTTTGCTGGAAGGGGAAAAAGCGGAGAAAACCATTTTTGTTCCAGGCATACATGCCTGTCTCGCTGGTAACTTTGGAGGAAACGAGCACGTCCAGCACACCGTCAAGATCAATATCGGCCACGGATGTGTAGCCATCGAAATAGATTATTTGTCCGGTGGACGGGAGGTACCGCTGCATTTTTATCTCGAGGCCGTCCCCATCGTTCGGGTCGAGGTCAACGGAGTAAATGGCCATTCCGGCGGCTATTTCCAGCCCATTGCAGTCCGGGTCGCCGTTGCAGTCGGTGGGAGTGAGCAAGTCGGCTGCCACCGGGTTGCTGGCCTGATAATAGTGCTGTTGGTAAAAGAGTTGGCCGGTGAGGTTGGCCCCCCAAAAGATCGGTCCGTCGAGCACCTTGTTCAGGGTTGGGTTGGCCGGGTTAGTGAAATTGAAGCGAAAAATGTCGCTCCCTACGTACACTTCCGGCGTGCCGTCACTGTCAAAATCGGCCAGCATAGGGCGTTGGGCCTTCATGTCCACGAGGTCGGTGGTGGTGATCCAGAGGTCCATCGGCGCCACGGGGTTTTCCCTATAGTTGTGGTACACGCGGATTTTCCGGTCGAGGCAAATAATGAGCAGTTCCGGCTTGCCGTCGTTGTTCACATCGGCTATGGTCGGGCCGGGCGCGGGGTAGTTGTGGAAATTTACCCCCTGAACCGTCAGTTTCATAGGGTTGGCCTTGTTGGAGCCATCGCCCCGGAAGAAAAAAATCTCGTTGGAAAAGCCAATATGGGTCGGTTGGTTGGGCACATTCTTTCCACCGAGGGCGATAATCTCCGGTATATCGTCCTCGTGGGGGTTCATGTTACCCACCACCGGTGTGGCTAAACTGGAAGGCCCCCTGCCCGTCGCTTGCCAGGCAACCCTTGCATTGAAGGTGGATGGAAGGGACGCGACCGTGCAGGAGGTATCGGTTTGCGCCTGCATTACATTGGCAACGCCAAAAGCAAGGATGAGTGGCAGAACATGTCGAGATAGTAGCATTTTTACGTGTATTTGAACTATTATGGAATAAAACTACACTCACCGCATCACCGTCACATCCCCGTTAAAAATCAACACCCGTCCGTCCACACCCTCCAGTTCGGCATACCAAACGAACACGCCCGGACTGAACGGCTGCGCACCCAAACTTCCGTTCCAACCCGCCGACGGGTCGTTGGGCGCAAAACCTCTTTTTTCAAACACCAAACTCCCCCAGCGGTCGAACACCCGCAACAGTTTGATCCGCTCGATGCCCGGCCCGGCGTACAGCGTGAACGCGCCGTTTTCCACCGAACCGGGCATGATTGCGTTCGGCGCGTACACCCCGTAGTTTACCACCTGCACCAGCAGAGCGGCGGTGGCGGTGCAGCCAAACACGTCCGTGACCTGCACCTCGTACTGCGTCGTTTCCTCCGGTTTGAGTTTTTGTTTCAGCAAACCCGGCGTCCAGGCAAGGCCGTCGGGCAACCAACGCACGTCCGTCACCGGCGTAGCCGGCGGGGTCACCTGAGCAGACAGGAACAGGTACTGCCCCAGATCGAGCAAAGTATCGCTGGCCGTCAGCGCCACCGAGAACGGCTTGGGCTGCGTCAGCACAGCCGTGCTTTGCCAGATACAGCCCTGGGCGTCGCTGACGACGACAGTGTATGTTCCCGGCGCAAGGCCGGTAAAATCCGGGTTTGTTCCAAAACTCTGACCATCAATGGAAAATGTAATCGGCGCAAGGCCGCCCGCGAGGTGCTCAATCTGGATGCTGCCATCGTTTTCGCCAAAACAACTGATCTGCTCCACGGCAATCGCCGCCTCCACGGGCGGCGTCCAGTCCACCACCACCGAGTCGCTCGCCGAGCAGCCGTTTTGGGTGTTCAGGTTGGAAAAAACGTACAGGCCAGGTTCGGTTGCGACAAGGATCAGCGCCGGCGTTTCCGACACCGGC
>JAEUUV010000060.1 GCA_016787285.1 Saprospiraceae bacterium
GCCAAACGCGAAAACGCCTCCATTTTTTTGGAAGACAACTACAAAAAAAACTACGGCGACTACGATCCCAACAGCCCGGAAGCGCACATTTTCGGTAGCGTGTGGCAAAGTGCGTATCTGGAACAGAGTATTTTGTTTGCCGGATTTGTCCAGCAGTATTCCAAAGAAATGGCCCGACGTGAAGACCGGGGCGTCAAACAGGCCGGTTTCATCGTACTGCACAAAACTGCTATGCCCGCCGTGCTGGTAGAAGCCGGTTTTCTGACCAACCGCGAAGAAGAGCGGTTCATCGCCTCCGAAGAAGGGCAGTTCCAGATGGCCGATGCCATTTTTGAAGCGTTCCGGGCCTATAAAGCAAAAATGGAAAGTGCTCCGCTGGCGGCCCGTAAGCATACGACCAAAGCCCAATTGGCTGCCAAAATGCCGGCGCTGACTCCGGCGTCCGAACCTGCAGCGACGCAGACGAACATCAAAACCCCCACACAAGAGCCGGTCGCTGAAACCGCCAAACCCCAGAACGTATCGGCAGCCACCGTAATAAATGCCGCCCCGACGCGTACTGGCGACCGTTTTGCCGACGACCCTGTGCCACCGATTATTCCAACTCCGGCCAAAGCCGCCCCGGAAACATTCCGGGTGCACCTGCTCACCTGGCAGTCGCGCATGGATCGGAACAGCGGCCAACTTGGTCTGCTGAGCGGTGTAGTCGAAGAGCAGGCCGCCGGGCAATACCACTATTTTTTCGGGAATTACGCCACCCGTTCCGATGCTGAAAAAATGCTCCCCGAGTTGATGAACCTCGGCTTCCGAACTGCCAAAGTTGTTTCCTCCGATCCGAAAAAAAATTGATACCATGACCGCTACGACCGGTACCGATCTCCGTCTACCCAGACTGACAACAGCACCTGACTTCGCACCGGAGTCCCGCGTTTGGGTGTACACCGCCAACCGCCCGCTGACCGAACCCGAAGCGCAATTTATCGAAGATGCCCTTCGCGATTTTACTAAGCAATGGACGGCGCACAATCAGGCACTCAAAGCCGCCGCCGAAGTTTTCCAAAACCAGTTCATCCTCCTCATGGTGGACGAAACACAGGCAGGGGCAAGCGGCTGCTCCATTGACAAATCCATCCACATCCTCGAAGCGCTCGGGCACCAACTCGGCGTAGACCTTTTCGAGCGTATGCGTTTTGCCTGGGTAGAAAACGATGCGCTCCAATATGCCGACCGCACAGGTCTCGCAGCCCGGGTGGCTGATTCCAGCATACAGCCTGAAACCCTCATGGTGAACACCCTCGTACAAACCAAAAGCGACCTGCAAGAAAAATGGCTCGTACCCTTTGCGCAGAGTTGGCACCGCCGAATCGTGTAAAGCGCATCTTTCAGTTTCTAAAACAAGACCTTCCAGGTTTCACAAACCTGGAAGGTCTAAGTATCCAGTAGTACCAAACACCGCAACCCAGTCGTATGCAAAACGCTCAACTTGTTTACCTGAAAACCATCGAGGGGCTGCTCATGGACAACGAGGTAGAAAAGGCCCTCGATGCCCTGCTCGAACTTGATCAACAAACCCAAGCCGGCATTCGACAGGATGTGCTCCAGCAATCCGGCAACTTCGTGTCGGCCAAAAAAGAATACCAGCGCGGTGGCATCAGTTTCGAGGAATTCAGCCGCTTTTCGGCCCGAACCCGCAGCGGTTTGCTGGATTTGATGCGGGAAATTCCGCGCCGTGTGGAACGCGACGCCAAAATTCGCAACCTCGGCACCTTCCAGTTTAACGTACCCGACGAAGCCCGGCTGGAAAAAGTCATTGGCCCGCAAAACAACCTCCTGCGCATCAACTGGCTCGAAAAAGCCCTGCGCGCCTCCAAAGCCGTGTGCCGGGTGGTGTGCAGCGACGGCGAACTGGGTACCGGCTTTCTGACCAAAGAAGGCTACATATTCACCAACAACCACGTGGTGCCGGATGCGGCCATCGCTGCCGATACGCGCATTGAGTTTAACTACGAAATGGACGCCTCCGGTAGTGTCAAAAGCCGCACGACCTACCGGCTGGATGCGTCGGATTTCATCACCAGCCCACCCGATCAATTAGACTTCAGCCGTATCCGTGTGGTGGACGATCCCGCCAATCCGCTCAGCCAGTGGGGCTACGTGGAGTTCGACCCCAGCGCCATACCCACCGTAGGCGAACCCGTCACGATCATCCAGCACCCGAAAGGCGAGGACAAACACATCGCCCTCAACGCCAACGACGTGCTCAGCGCCTGGAATCAGCACCTGTATTATACAGCCGACACAGAGCCGGGCAGCAGCGGTTCGCCCGTGTTCAACAAAGACTGGAAAGTAGTGGCTATCCACCATGCCGGCAAAACCGACGCCGAGGGTGGTCTCCAGATCAATGCAAAAGGCGAGCGGCGGGGCGCCAACCGGGGCATTTTGTTCCAGCAAATCTTCGATTTTATCAAAAAAGGCGGATCAGCGGCCCCTACCCCACCCGCCGCAAAACTACAGTCGGCTACCTCCGGCAAAGAGTCTGCTTCCGGCAACGCAGCACCGGCAGTAGAGCAACCGGCGGCAATACCGGCGGGTTCGGTTCCCAAATTTGTAGTCGTGTACGATACCCATGACACCGTGCACAGCCAGGTACTGAGCAAACACCTGTTTTTGCTCAAGGCTACGAAAAAAATTCAGTTGTACAACGTGCATGAGGCGCCGGCGGGAGAAGACCTGATGGCCCGCGCCGAAGCGGAAGTAAATGCCGCCGACTACGTGCTGGTGCTGATTACACAAAACCTGTTCAACGACGAGGCCTGGTTTCACCTGATTCTGAAAGCCCTTGAGAACGGGAAACGCGTGGTGCCGGTGCATATCGAAAAATTCGACATTTCCGGTTCCGGACTGGAGCGCCTGCGCGCTCTGCCCACACAAAACCGCACGGTGTCGGATTTCCCCACACCTGATGCGGCGTTCAATGACATCGTGACGGAGATAAAAAAGTTGCTTCCCGGATAGGTATTGTTCACCACAATACCACCGGTATCGTCTGCCGGGCAATGCGCCCGTCCTGGAGCAGCCGCACTTCCAGCCAGATCAGTTTGCCTTCGTGGCCCGGCGGCGGCTGAATGCTGAACCGGAACAGCCCGGCTTCGGTACCGGGCGCTTCCCAAACGGCGATTTCCTGCCCCAGCAACGAAAGCAGCCGAAACTTCAGGTCGCCCGAAAACGGAAGCGTCATCTCGACCTGGCCGGCATCGCGCAGCGGGTTGGGCGACACGCGCAGGCCGAGCGAGGCCATACCGGGTTCGGAGATGGGCACGGTCTGGCAGTCAGCCGAAATTTCAGGACAATACATGCGCCGGGCGAGTGTACAGTCGAGCACAAACGGGTTGGGTTTATTTTGTTGGTACGGCGCAATACGCAGGGTTTTGATCAGTTCGGTGGAATCGGCGCGGTCATAGTTGTGCCACTGGCAGAGCGTCGGGCGCTGGTTCATAAAAAAATTCGGGTCGGCAGCCAGCGCCTCCGAGGTGTACATGGTGTAAAAATAAAACACGGCGCGGGCCAGATCGCCCTTCACCGATTCGCGCGGTTCAAACAGGTTGGCTGTAGATTCACTGCACAGGTGAATTATTGGCGTGGGGATACTGGTGTACACCTGCGCCAGATGGAACCACTTTTGCGATTGCGGGTCGGGAATTTCAGCGTAGGGCAGGTTGCCTCGGGCTTCGTTCACCGGAATCCGAGTCGGAAACAGGTGGTGCATATCACTGCGGGCATTGCCGTCGGCAGCGCCTTTGGCCTGTGGGTAGGCATGTTCGGTGTTCATACCCAGCGGGCTGCCGTCGAAGTAAATGTACTGGGTGGGATCCTGCGTCGGGTCGAGGTAGAGCGTGTAGCCGGAATAAATGCAGCGCAGGCTGTCGTCGTCTTTGGCCAGCACTTTGGCAAACAGCGTATCGCGGGCCTGGGTATAGTCCAGTACCACGGCAGGTTTGTAGGTCTGCACTACGGCCTGATACAGTGCCGAACCGTCAAGACCGGGGAAAACGGGGGTAAAAATCTGGCTTTGCAGCGGGCGAATGGAGCCTGTGGCCAGCGACAGGAGGAGAACGAAGCGCACCATGTTCTTGTGTTTTGGCTGCAAGGTACGGGAAGTTGTGCTTACCGCCTGTCGGCAAGGTAATTCACCAACGGCTCCGCCGACAAATACCCGCCGCTGTCCAGCAAATCCAGGTACCGGGCATACATTTCCACTTCCAGATTGAGCAGGCGCTGCCGGCGCTTCAGCAACAGTTCTTTGGCGCGCAGAAGCGTCATCGGGTCGGCGGCGACACCGGCGGCGGCCTGCCGGAGCGTGTGCTCCGCCTGGTTGCCGGTCAATTGTTGCTGTGCCTGCCGGTATTGTGCGTCCAGCGCAAGCAGTTGCGAGCGGGCTTCCTGCACGCTCCGGGCAGTTTCCGCTTGTTCCTGGAGCAGTTCGGCTTCAGCAGCGTTTTTTTCAATTTTCAGTTCCGCCATTTTGTATGTCGAAGCCCCGCGAAACGGCAGGTTTAGCCCAATGGCAAACGAAATATCCCGCGAAAGCGGTTCGCTCGGACGGTTGTCGTGCCGCACCTGAACGAAATCGAGCAGTTTCTGCGAGTGCGCTTTTTCTGTCTGAAATTCCGCATCCACCCGGGCCACTCTGGCGGCTTGTTCCAGTAACTCCGGATGCTGAAGCGCCTGATCGGGCAGGCTGGTGGCCGCGAGCAGCAGGTTGTTTGCCGACAAAAAACCGGCGGTATCCAGCACCGAACCCGTTTTTGCTCCGGGGGTGAACGCCACCAAAGTGTTGCGCGACTCCTGCAACACCTGTTCGGCTGCCGTCGCGCGCAGAACCGTCTCGTCGCGGTCGTATTCGGCTTCGATTACATCTTCCACATCCGCATTGGCGCCGAGTGCAGCCTGTGTATGCAGTACCGTCAGTTTATCCTCGTATACCAGTAGCAATTGGCGGTACAACTCCAGTTCCCGCTCCGCCAGACGGTGCGTGATCAGTAGTTCGTAGCGCTCGGACAGCGCCTCGTGCAGCAAACTACGGCCTCGGCTTTCGGCCACCAACAGGCCGACTTGCTGGTAGCGGCGTGCGGCGCGCATTTCCCGGAAGCCGTTGGTGCTGATGCGCACGGTGTATCGCTGGCGTTGCAGTTCCAGCCGGTCGGTTTGCGTGCGTAGGCTAACGCCGTTCAGGAAAGGCAGCCGCGGGTCCACCTGCCGGGCATATTCAAGGTGCCCGGCCTGAGTACGCACCCGGGCATCCTGCCGTGCGCCGGCCAGCACCTCGTCGGTAGTCAGCATTTTCTGGGCAAAACCACCGGCTACTAACAGGCAGATGCAGGCAAAAAGAGGAAATGCTTTTTTCATCGGGAAAGCGGTGGCGACTGCCTCTCGGCAACATTCTGGAAGGGATTTTTGAAAAAAGAAAGCAAAGCGCCTCCCTCCGGCGACACCTGTTGCAGGAGCACTTTTTCTTTTTGTAAAAACTTGTTTTGCGCCGGAATGTCCACCAGCACCTCGCGTCCGTAGGCCTTGATCTCGGGAATTTTGCGCAACCGTTCCGGAATTTCCACCACCCGATGCCCCAGGCCGCTGACCCGGCCCAGGCACTTTTCGCCGGCATGCACGCTGGAAACCACCTGCAGGGTATCGCCGATATTGACCTGCAAGATCAGGCTTTCGTGTACGTAGGCTACCACGCGCGTGGGAGTTTGTTCGTAAAACGAAATCATCGGACTGAACGCAGACACGTTTTCGCCTTCCCGGCAATGCACCGCCCCCACCAACCCATCGTTCGGCGCCCGGAGTTGCAGGCGCCCCTGCTCCGTTTCGGTGAACGCCAGGTCGTTTCGCATCCGTTCGATTTGTGCGCGGGCGGGCAATGTGGTCAGTCGAAGTTCATTCTCCACCCGGGCAATTTCAGCATCCAGCGGCTCGACGGCGAGGCGAAGTTCTTCCCGAAGGGCGTCGAGCCGAGCGGCGTACGGGCTGCCGCCCTCCGGTACTGATACACTTTTCAGTTCCCGCAAAAGCGTCCGGTTCAGCGCCTGTTCGGCTTCCAGGGTGCGAATGCCGGCCTGTATTTCTCCGACTTTTTCTGCACGTTGAGCGCGCAGCCGTTCGAGTTCGCCACGAAGTTCAGCAATACGCAGCCGTGTGTTGGCTTCCACTTCAGCGATTTCGTGCCTGAGTTCTTTTTCCTGAAAATCCAAAACCGTGCGCGTCACCTCCAGCAGCAGCGTGCCTTTGGTCACAAACTGCCCGGCTTGAACGTGGATTCGGTTGACCGAGACGGCGTGATTGAGGTTGACCTGAGTTTCCAGGTTTTCGGCTACGCCGTAAAAAGTAGCCGTGCCGTGGTTCAGGTATTTGAACAACCCGAATACAGCCCATGCGGCAAGCGGCAAAACGAGATAAAGCAAATTGATTCTGCGCATGGTTCAGTCGGTCAGGTTGATGTAGGTATCGTTGAAATTCAGGCGCAAATCCTTCAGCGCAGCGTACTCCCGGAGCCGGTGAGCCAGCGCTACGCCCTGCATTTCGTCGGTCATGCGGATTTCATACCAGTATTCCACCTGCTCAACCTCGGCCGGTCCGCTCAGCACCCGGTAGCGTTTCAGGGCAAATGCCCGGCAAAACTCCCCGATGGCCTGTTGCACCGGCTCCAGATCGGTTGAATCGGCAGGCAAGGTGAAGCGCAACTGTCCCAGCAGGTTGCTCTTCCGGCTGAACGGTGTCAGGCGCAGCAGGAAAGCGATGAGGCAAAACGCCAACGTACCGATGATGGCGTTGACAAAACTGTAGACCCCGCAGGCGATACCTACCGCCATACTGGCAAAAATGAAGGAAATGTTGCGCGTGCTGATCAGGTTGGTGCGAAACCGCAGAATGGCCAGCGCGCCGAAAATCCCGAACCCGCGCGCCATGCTGTCGCCGATGGACTGCATGATCGTGGAGGTCACGATGGCCATCAGGATCATGGACTGGATGAAATGGTGTGGCGGCGCCACCTCCTGCGAGGTCTTTTCATAGGTAAATACGATCAGCGTAGCCAGCAGAAACGACAGCAACGCAGAAAATACGATCAGCACCACGGACTGGTTGTCCACGAGGGAAACAGCGGTCAGGAATTCCATGAAATTTCAGTAGTATGTGAAAGACCTTCCAGGTTTTGAAAACCTGGAAGGTCTCCGGTAGTTTATCGGTGCACCACAAGGCGCCGGGTTTCACCGGCATACCGCACGATGTACATACCCGCCGGCCAGTTGTTTCCGGAAATATCTGTAGTCAGGTTGTTCGGTTCCTGGTTGTACAACAGTCGTCCGGTCATGTCGCTTATCTGGATGGGTTGGCCGTCCAGTGTGCGGTCGAGACGAATCGTAAATGTGCCGGCGGTCGGGTTGGGTAGCAAGAATAAACCAACCGACTCGAAATCGGCTTCATCGGTACCTACGAGGATATTGTTGTAGCCGGGTGTAGCGGCCTGGATAACAAACGGGCCTGTACCGTTGGGTACACGGGCATAGCCCATATCGGTTTGTTGCTGGCCGAAGGTCACGGAATCCACCAGATTCAGGTTCGGGTCGAGCAGGTACACTAATTCGCCGGAGGCAGACAGTTTGAAATTGCAGTGTGTCGGGCCGTCGGTGCCGTCTTCGTCGGCCCAAAAGATCAGGTAGCCGTTGGCGGGAATCGTCACACCTGCCGGAATCAGGTATTTGGGCAGGTTGGCCGGGTTGTCGGTCAGGTAGTAGCCGCTCAGATCCACGGGGTTGTTCGTCAGGTTGTGCAGTTCGATCCAGTCCTCGAAGTCGCCCTCGGGGTCTTGTATGGTTGTGGAGTTGGACGCCATGATTTCGTTGATGGCTACCGTAGCGTTGGCAACGGTTTGTGCTTGCACTTGATACACAAACACGTCGTGTTCGGCGCCCACCGGAAGGTATGCAGCCGATCGGGCGGTCGTGTTGGCCACTGCTTCGATGTAGAACCGGACGAACGTGCCGGCGATTTGGCCGGGAATTGCAGCACCGTACACCCCGTCGCCGGCGGCGCCGTCGCTGTGCAGTCCGTCGTCTTCCATTTTAACAGGGGTGAAATTGCCGGTCAATTGCGTGGAATAAAACAGGTTTACTCCGAAGATGCCGTCGGGCGAACTTACCTGCGCCGTCACGGTAGTCGTTTCACCTGCAAAAGGTTTTTCCCAGGCCTGCCCGGCAGCATTGCGGTATTCGGCAGAGGCAATCGTCGGGGCCACCTGTTTCACCTCGGCGTTGTTCAGCAGGTTGGTACGACGCGTATTGATCCGGGTTTTCAGACTTTCGACATCGGAATTGAATTGAGTGTAGGTGTACAATTTCTTCGGATCAGCCTGCACGTAGGGCGCGATCATCGTCCGGTAATTGTCGAGAATGGCGTTGCAGGTGGTCGGGTTCAATTCTTCCTCGATGATGGTGCGCAGGTGCGCCAGGTAGCGCTGCCGCCACATCGGTACAGCCAGAATGCGGTTGAGCAAGGGGTAATTCACCTTGGTTTCGTTGTAAAAGGCGCCCCAGTTGATGTTCATACCGCCCAGCACACTGTTGCCGTCGTATTCCAGCGGGGTAAGGCGGCCGGTTTCGGGTTCGTAGTACACGTAGTAGTCCATTTTGCCTTTGTAAATGTAACTGTCGTCGTCGGCAAAGGCGATTTCACTGGCGAGGTGCCAGAGAGTGCGGTCAATATCGAAATAGTTAGGCAGTACGTTCGGCAGGTCGGCCATAGCGGTCAGGTTCAGTGCCTGACAGCCGGCTACGAGGTGGCTCCACGGATTGTCTATGTCGCTGCTTTTCAGCGTATAGTACTTCTTGTATTGGGTGGTGTCGGTACCAAGGTTGTTCAGGGCTGCCGTACCGTCGCCCCAACTGGGGCCGCCGCCCGGGCCGGGCCCACCTGTTGGGGTGTCCGTGTCGGCGCGCCAGTTGGCGCCATCATTGCTGAAAAACCATTCTTCCAGGAAGTCCTTATTCAGTTGCTGAATGTTGGGATACAGGCCCCAGTTCTGGCCGTTGATGTACAGGTTAACGAAATTTGACTTCGCAGCCGGAATATGGCGGCGGATCTGGTGCTGAAAAAACACCTCGCGCATAGCCGAGGGATCGCCAAACCAGTTGTTCAGGTTCAGGGTTTGGTATCCCATGAGTGTCTGATCCTCCCGGGCATAGTCCACTGAAATATTAAACGATTTTTTCTGGGTAGTCACCATCGAATACGAGGTCTGGCCTTTGAAACGAACGCCAACGCTGTCATACAAGACGCCGTCCACCGTCATCGTAGCAGGCAGGTCGGTTTTGGAGGCGTAGTTGTTGGTGAGCAAGGTCCAGTAGTTGGGCTGAGGAAAATCGAGGTAAATCGAACGCACAATGGCCGAATCGTACAAACCGGTCAGGGCCTGATCACCGGAAATAATGCGACGGCCATCGTCGGAGAGGCGCATTTGGGAGGGGAGTTTTTGGGCATAAATTGCCGAAGCGCAGTAGATCAGCAGCAGGAAGGAGGAAAGGACTACAGGTGTTTTTTTCATGGAATGGCGATAAGTGTGTGTACAAAAAATGCGCAAACGCCGACAAGGCGCCCGGAGTAGAGTAGCAGGTATCAGATAGCCTCTGTGACACCTACAATCTACGACGGTTTAAATATCGGGCGCAAGCATTTTCAGTACGGAAGATTCCCTGATTGGGTTGCGTCCCCAAAAAATCGCAGCAACCGACCGTTATACCCCGGTCCCTAACCAGGACTTGTAGTAGTCCGGTTCTTCGATACCCGCCGCGTACTCCGTCATCAGGAGTGGGCGGAAGGTGTCCACCATGACGGCCAGTTCGCGGGTTTCTTTGGCGCCAATGCTTTTTTCTACCGTTCCCGGGTGCGGGCCATGCGGGATGCCGCCAGGGTGCAGGGTGATCATGCCGCGCTCCACGTGTTTGCGGCTCATAAAGTCGCCATCCACGTAGTAGAGCACTTCATCGGAGTCAATATTCGAGTGGTTGTAGGGGGCCGGAATAGCCATCGGGTGGTAGTCGTACAGGCGCGGCACGAAAGAGCAGATCACGAAATTGTGGCCGTCGAAGGTCTGGTGGATGGGCGGCGGCATGTGCACGCGCCCGGTGATCGGCTCGAAATTGTGGATGGAAAACGCGAACGGGTACACGAAGCCGTCCCACCCGATCACGTCGAAGGGGTGATTCAGGTAGTGATATGGATAGATATTATCCTGCTTTTTGATAAAAAACAGGAAGTCGCCGCGCTCGTTGTGCGTTTCCAGTTCCGTGGGTTTGCGGAAGTCGCGTTCACAAAACGGCGAATGCTCCAGCAGTTGACCGAAGGCATTGCGGTAGCGCTTGGGTGTGGTGATGGGGCCACTGCTTTCCACGATGAGCAGGCGGTTTTCGGTGCCGTCGAATTCCAGTTGATACGTGGTACCGCGCGGTACCACGAGGTAGTCGCCGTATTCAAAACGCAGGTTGCCGTACATGGTGCGCAGCGTGCCCGTGCCTTCGTGGATGAAGATGACCTCGTCGGCGTCGGCGTTTTTGAAAAAGTAGTCGCTCATGCTCTTGCGCGGTGCGGCAAGGATGACCTTGCAGTCGTTGTTCACCAGCACGGGCTTGCGCGACTTGAGGTAGTCGTCCTCCGGCTGAATCGAGAATCCTTTCAGGCAGCGGTGTTTCAACTGCTTGTCGTGCACCGTGCGCGGGGCAATGCTGAACGGCTCGCCCACTTGCATGATCTGGGTAGGGGCGTTGCAGTGGTAGAGCAGGGAATACAGGTCGCTGAAACCCTCGGTGCTGAACAATTCTTCGTGGTACAGCGAACCATCGGGCTGGCGGAACTGGGTATGGCGTTTGAGCGGCACCGAGCCGAGCGTGTGGTAATGCATGACAGGTCGTGTGGTTTGAGTTGGCTGTACGGGTAGATGCGGGCAAAATTCGGACTATTTCGAGGTATGAAGCACGCGGACGGGTATTTTTAAATTCAATGCAGGCAGTTGGGTACGTTGTACTGTTCCTTCAGGATACTTTAATCATTCAAACGCCCGATTCAGAAGGGCAGAAGGCGTATTCACGTATTGGCCGTTGTGTTTCGAGGGCTACAGGTTTAGTTTTGTCGGCATCGTTTGTTTTTCACCTCACCAACTTGCTCCTGTATGAAATACCTGTACGTGTTTTTGCTACTCTGCCTGTTTGCCATATCCTGCAGCAAACAAGATATGCGAGTCATCCATGAAGGCTCCGATGATCTGACGCACCTGCTTAACATGGAAAATCACCTCAATCTGAAATTCGAATCATACGCTACGGCAATTCCCGAATATCTCAAGGCAGTAGGTATGAAGGACCTCGAATTCGACGACGATAAGGTGGCCCTTGGCCGGGTGTTGTTTTACGACAAGGCACTCTCCAGCGATCAAAGCGTGTCTTGCGCTTCCTGCCACCAGCAACATCGCGCGTTTGCCGACGGCAAGGCTTTCGGGGATGGCGTAGATGGGCAGCGCGCTGCCCGGAACTCCATGGCCTTGGGAAATACAACCAATTTTTCGGCACACTACCGGGCTATCCGAAGCAATACTGCTCCCTCCCTGCTCTGGGATGAGCGCGTGACCAACCTGCAAGACCTGACTCGTGCGGCACTAACAAATCCAAGAGAGATGGGTATGACCATGCCGAAAGTCGTAGAGCGGGTAGAGAACAAAGTTTACTACCAGTACTTGTGGAAACGCGCGTTCGGTCGCACCGAGATCGCAGAACAGGATATTTTGGACTGCATTAGTGAATTTGTATCGGCGATCGGTAGTACAACCTCCAAGTTCGACAAGGCGCTGATTCAAACCAGCGGAGAAATGAGCGTAACGATTACGGATACAATTGTCTCCAACATTTATTACAACCCCGATCCAAAGCCCGACACGACCATCGTTACCACTACGACGTTGCCGTTTTTCAACCAAAGCGAGTTCAGAGGACTGGGGTTGTTTGTGGCAAACTGCTCTCCATGCCACTCGCCGATTCGGCCTTTTCAGGAGGTGTTCATGGCCTGCAACGGGTTGGAAATGAACTATTCCGATCAGGGGCTTGGTAACGTCACCGAAAACCCCGCCCACAACGGGGTATTTAAGTCGCCGCCGCTGCGTAACATTGCCCGTACCGGGCCGTACATGCACGACGGGCGTTTCAAAACCCTTGAGGAGGTCGTCGAATTTTATAGCACCGGCGTGGTGGAACACCCGAACCTGCACCCACGCATGCGGGACGAAAACGGCTCTGCACGAAAAAACTTCACCGCACAACAGAAAAAAGATATCGTCGCATTCCTGCATACCCTGAGCGATGATGCAATTACCCAGGATGAGCGTTTTTCCAATCCGTTCAAATAAATGCAGTATGTTCCAAAGAATTATGTTGACACTCGTGACTGCCTGCTTAGGGACGCCCCTTTGCGGGCAGTTCCTTTTGCCTCCAAGTCACCGGATTTCGGTTGATGTGTTGGCCTTGTCTCGAAATTCGCTACGGTTTGAATACGAATTTGGGGCGGATACGCTGCACGGCTGGTCGTTCCAGTTCGAGTACCGGAAAAACGCTGCTCCGGCCGGACTTTTCAACGGCATTTTCAACCAGTACTACGGCCAGCGCAGAACCGACACAATCGTAGTTTGGAGCAATCAGTATCTGAATCAGGGTGTCTGGGAATATCTGGACGAAAACCGGCCGTTACCCAGGCTGCCGGAATACAACCCTGTGCAATCGTGGTGGTTTGGACTGAACTACACGGCCCATGTTCCGTTGCTGAAACGAAGGCTCGCTTTTTTTGCCAAACCAGGATTGTTTTACGGCAACCACCGCTACTATAGTGTCGAAGAACAACTTGAACTGGCGGGGGACTACATCTTTTACGATCAGGTGCAGACCGTGCCATACGCCATACGGGCAGCCACCCATACGGTCATTTACCGCCAGAGTCGAACCATGACTCTGGCAAACGTACCGGTATACGGCTTGATGATTGACGCCGGTCTTCGGTGGTCGCCGGTGTCAAGAGTTACGGTAGATTTCCGCGGAGGGGTTGCGATGAATATTGATCCGCCGCATAACAACGCTGCAGAAGCCATGGTGACGCCGTTCGCATTTGCCGGTTCAGTGCAAATAGGTTTTACCTTTGGGAAAAAACCTCTGATCCCGCAGCCTGAGCCTGCACCTCAAACACCGGACGCTACGCCAGCTACCCCGAAATCTTGACATTCGCCGGGCAGCCCTCGCAGAAACAGGGCGGGCTGATGTTGACCGTCGTCAGCTCTACCGGAATCGTAAAATCGCACACATCAAACAGACCCGGACGACCCGAGTCGTCGGGCAGCGCCAGTTTCAGTTCCACGAACTGGTTGCGTCCGGTTTTGCGCACAGCAAACACCAGCGGTTGCGGTGCAGGCGGCAACGCTATGTCGGTGAGTTGGCCGTCAATGTACACCTTGATTTTATTGCGGTACCGATCCAGCCCCTTGTCGAGATTGACGAGAACCTGGACGTCGCGGCACTCACAATAACCGGGCAACTCAAGCACAGGGTTTATGGCTTTGCCGCTGCCTTGGCATTCGCAGTTGGAATCGCCCACGCGCACATTCACGGGCTGGCCGTTTTGCTTGACCCAAAAGATGACCTGCGTGCCGGCGGAATTCTGCGTAAAATTGGTCTGGCGGTTGTTGTTCAGGTACACCCAGGGCGACTTCATGCTGCGCGGGGTGGTGAAAATTACTTTTGTTACGGCGGTTCTTTGATCCTCGTCGCCACCGGAAACCGTCGGGCTGGGACCTGAACCATTTGTGGAGTGCATGACCGGCGCCTGCCCGGCTTGAATGGATTCGCCCGGATTCTTGATTTGATAGCGGAAAGCGGTCGGAGGTTGTGCACCACCTTTGCCGACGGCAGCGTACATTGCAGGCGATTTCCCGTTCATAGCCATGCTGCGGCGTCCGCCGTTCCTGGGTGCCAGGATTTGAAACTTATGCTCCCGGGTTGTTTCGCAGAAATTGATGACATACCGGTTGTTCCCCACCCGCGCGCCTTTCAAAATGTGTTTGTCGTCAATGAGTACAAGAATCGTATCAAGGTCGGACACATAATCCAGATAGGTTTTGCAATCGGTCACCGGTCCGCCCGGGCGTGTGCCGGTGCGGTCGTTGTGGATTTGGAATAGTTCGAGCGGGATAAACGACTCGCCTTTTTTCACGGTACCGATGAAGTCCAGTTCCCCGTCCTCCACGATGAGTGTTTTGGGTTGCGTAAGCGCTGCAATCGGCGCCTCGATTTTCAGCATTCGGCGGTCGAATTTGGCCACTTCAAATCGCATGCCCTGACCGTCGAAGTACAGCATCGGTGCGTTGAACAGGTGGTTGGAGGCGAAGGCGTACTTGGTCTCGTGCGTTTTGGAAGCCGTTGAGAAGTACCAGTAACCGGCTATGAGCAAGAGCAGCAGGGCAAGCAGCAAAAGCGGCCAAGGGTTCCGTTTTTGAGATTCTTCCTGCTCGGGTGTTTTCGCAGGGCGTTTTTTCGGCGTCAGAAAGCCGAATATTCTCCGGAAAATACTTTTTTTCGGTTTGTCTTCCTGGGGACTGGTTTGGGAAGAGTTGGATGTTTCCATAAGTATATGATTATTAGACCAAAGAAATGTTCGGGTAAAGGTAGGTCGGGCCATTCAAAAACGGCAACATTTTTTTCAGGCAGAATATGCGCGCAAAACGGCGATTGCCTGTCCGATCATGTCGGAACTCACATCGAGATGGGTGACCATCCGGATAGTCTGCGGGCCGAAAGCGGAGGCTTTTACCCCGTGTTTAGTCAGATAGTCCAGAAAAACGGCGGGGGTAGTTGGCGGCTTCAGGTCAAAAATGACGATGTTGGTCTCCACCGGGCGGATGTTCTCTACCCAGGACAATTCTGCCAGAGTGTCGGCTAAGCGACGCGCTTGGGTGTGGTCTTCCAGCAAGCGTTCGACGTGATTATCAAGGGCGTAGATGCCGGCTGCGGCCAAATAACCCGCCTGCCGCATACCACCGCCCATGGCTTTGCGCACGCGCCGGGCCTCGGCGATGAACGCACGGCTTCCCACCAGCACGGAGCCTACCGGCGCACCAAGGCCTTTGGACAGGCAGATGCTGATGCTGTCCACCTCTGCTCCAATGTCGGCGGGTTTTCCGCCTTTTGCCACAAGCGCGTTAAAAATTCGGGCGCCGTCGAGATGCAGTGCGAGGCCTTTTTTCAGGCAAACTGCGTGAATTTCCCGGATGGTTTCGAGGGAGTAGGCCCCTCCCCCACCCTTGTTGCAGGTATTTTCGATGACCACGAGCGTGCTCCGCGGCAGCCAGTCGTAGGGCGGGCGCACGGCTGCCTCGACCAGATCGGCGCTGAGAATACCGTATGGCGTGCGGATGAGGTTGACCCCGATACCGCTGTTGAATGCGTAGCCGCCTACTTCGTACTGGAAAATATGGCTCATCTCGTCGCAGATCACCTCGTCGAGCGGGCGCGTGTGCACCTTGAGCGCGATCTGGTTGGTCATGGTGCCACTTGGGCAGAACAGCCCGGCTTCGTGTCCGAACAGGCCGGCGCATTTGACCTCCAGCGCGTTAACCGTCGGGTCCTCGCGGAACACATCGTCGCCCACCTCGGCAGCCATCATGGCGCGAAGCATACCCGGAGTGGGCTTGGTGACGGTGTCGGAGAGGAGGTTGATCATGATGAAAAGGTTTCGGGTTGCGGGTTGGAAGGTTTCAACCCACGGATTTATCCGTGGGAAAATTAGATCAGCCCATACACGCTCCCCGGCATCAGTGTCAGCAGCACCGTCAGCACCAGACCGGCTGCAATAGCCACCCGAAAACCCCAGGGAATATGCACCTCGTAGGCGTTTTCTTCGCCGGAAAAGTACATGGCGATGATGATCTTGAAGTAGTAGTAGATCGAAACAGCCGAATTGATTACAGCCAGCACGATCAGCCAGGGGTATTTTTCAAACGCCGCCGTGAACAGGAAGTATTTTCCGAAAAAACCCGCCGTGGGCGGTATGCCCGCTAAGGAAAGCACCGCTACAGCCATGGCTGCAGCGATCAGTGGCTGCTTTTTACTCAGGCCGTTGAAGGCCCGGAACGTCTCGTCCTGATTTTGCTCGGATACCAGCAAGAAGCACGCAAACGCCGAGATCGTCGCCACCGAATAGGTCAGGGTGTAAAACAGGACGGCCCCGGCAGCGCCCGGTTGGCCGGCCACCAAAACGGCCAGCATGAGGTAGCCGGCATGCGCGATGGACGAGTAGGCCATCATACGTTTGACGTTCGACTGGAAAATTGCCGTGGTGTTTGCCAGTGTCATGGTCAGGGCTGCCACCATGGCCACAGCCGTTGTCCAGAACTCGCCGGCGCCGACGAAGGCGGTGCCAAACAAGCGATACAGCGCCGCAAATCCCGCTGTTTTTACCACGGTGGCCATGAATGTGGTGACGATGGTCGGGCTGCCGGAGTACACGTCGGGCGCCCAAAAGTGAAACGGAACGGCGGAAACTTTGAAACACAACCCGATCAAAACGAGCAAGATGCCCACGCTCAGCATTTGGGGCGAGTGGCCGTTGGCAACGATCACGGCGTGTATCTGGTTCAAGTCAAAACTCGCCGTGGCGCCGTACACCAGCGCAATGCCGAACAGCAAAATACCCGTGGTAAATGCGCCCATCAGGAAATACTTGAGCGCAGCTTCGTTGGAGCGCAGGTCGTCGCGGCGGCTGCCGGCGAGTACGTACAGCGGAATGCTGAGAATCTCGATGCCAAGGAACAGCATGACCATGTTGGAATACGAAAACATGAGCAGCGCCCCGCACAAACTGAACAGGATGAGTGCGTAGTGGTCGCCGAGGGTTTCGTGCAGTTCCCGGAAGCCCCAGCGCGTAAACCCGAACAGAAGCATGGTGCTCAGCAACGCCGTAAGCGTGAACGCCAGCGCGAACGTGTCGAACTGGAACATGGCGGCGTATCGGTCGCCATAAGGAACACCGTACAGCAAGCCCCAACCGGTGACGCCGACAGCGAGTGCCATGCCTGTCATGCGCAGCCACTGGATCAGATCGCGCTTTTGAGCGAGGCCGGCGAAAAGAACGGCGAGCGCCGTAAGGAAGAGTATGATCAGAATAAGCATAAGGTCAAATTTAAAACTGTACCGCACCCAAAATCCGGTTCACGCTGCCGTCCGTCAGGTTCAATACCCACTGCGGGAAAAAGCCGAGCAACAACACCAGTGCGGCCACGGCGCCCAGCACCAAAAATTCACGGGTGTTCACGTCTTCGAATGTTTCGGTCTGTCTGCCGGTCTCGCCGAACATGCTCAGCCCGTAGGCCCGCAGCATATACACCGCGCCGAGAATGATGGTGAGACCGGCGCCGGCGCCAAGCCAGTTGTTGTAATTCCAAACGCCGTTGAGCAACAGAAACTCACCCGGGAAGCCATTGGTCAACGGCACAGCCACGGCGCCCAGCGTCACGATCATGAAAAGTGCCGCCAGACGAGGCGCCGAACGCGCAATGCCGCCCATGTCGAACAGTGCCCGCGAACCAAGGCGGCGTTCCAGCAGGTCGGCCACGAAAAACAGCCCGATCACATTGATGCCGTGGCTGAGCATCTGGATCATACCGCCCTGCACGCCGGTTTTGTTCCAGGCCAGCACGCCCGCGGCAATGAGGCCCACGTGCGCGATGGATGAGTAGGCGATCAGGCGCTTCAGGTCGCTTTGCTTGATGGCAATGATGCCGGCGTACACGATGCCGAACACGGCCAGCCCGAGGAAAATGGGCGCCCACCAGTGCAGGGCCTCCGGCGCCAGGGGTACCATCCAGCGCACTACACCATAGATACCCATTTTGAGCATGATGCCCGACAGCAACATGGTGCCGCCGGTGGGGGCCGTCACGTAGGTATCGGGCTGCCAGGTGTGAAAAGGGAACAGCGGCATTTTCACCGCAAAAGCGAGGAAAAAGCCGAGCATAACCCACCAGGCAGTTTTCCCATCCAGTTCCACGGCCACGAGGTGTTCCCAGGCAAACGAGTGCGATGCGCCGGTTTGCACCAGCGCCGGTGTTTTCAGGTAAACCGCCAGCAGGGCCACCAACATGAACAGCGACCCGACGAAGGTGTAGATGAAAAACTTCAGCGTGATTCGGATGCGGTTTTCACCGCCCCAAATGGCGCAGATAAAGTAGATCGGGATGAGCGCCAGTTCGTAAAAAACATAAAACAGCAGCCCGTCCAGGGCCATGAACACGCCGTTGAGCGCGCCGAGCATGAGCAGTACGAGACCGTAGTAGCGGCCTTCGAGGCCGAAATTGCGGCTAAAACTGCTCAGGACAATGAGCGGAGCAAGCAGGTTGGTGAGCAGCACCAGCAGCATGCTGATGCCGTCCAGCCCCAGTCGGAACGAGATGCCGGCACTGGCCACCCAGGGTATGTTGACTTCGTGGTTGAACGAGCCGTCGCCGTTGAAACCGCCAAGTATCAGGCCCGTGACGGCGAGGTTGGCCAGAGTTGCCACAAGCGCAACGGGACGAGCCGGCAATGCCCGAGTGAGCAACAGCGCGAGGGCTGCGAGGAAGGGAATGAGGAGGAGAAGTATTGACATAGGTTATTGCCGGTTTTTCACACAAACAACGTCAGGAATAGCACGACCGCGCCCACCACCATGCCCAGCAGGTAGTACTCGATGTTGCCGTTTTGCAATTTTCGGAACTCCGCACCCAGGCGCTGCACGCCCATGCCCACGCCGTTCACCAACCCGTCTATGGCCCAGGTGTCTGCGTAGTAATGCAGGAGTTGGGAGAGTTTTTCGATTGGGCGAACGAACAGGAAGTGGTAAATTTCGTCCACGTAGAATTTGTTGGCCAGCACTTTGGTCAGACCGGTTTGCGCGGTGTCAGCCACGGGCAGGTTGCGGCGCATCACATATATCCAGTATGCCACCGCAATCACCAGCAAGGCTAATACGGTGGTGATCGTCATCAACATCCATTCTGTACTGGCCGGCAGGTGGTGCGGCTCGCCGCCGTGGTGCAGGTTCGAGTTTTGAACCACCGGCTCCAGAAAATGGGCCATCCACTGCGGCGTACCAAGATGCAGGAAATGCGGGGTATTCAAAAAGCCGCCTGCTACCGACAGCACGGCTAAAACGATGAGCGGCACCGTCATCACGGCCGGACTTTCGTGCAAGTGGTGGCGTTGTTCTTCCGTACCGCGGAAATCGCCGAAGAACGTCACGAACAGCAGCCGGCACATGTACACCGCCGTGATCAGGCCGCCCAGCCCGGCAAAGCCCCACCACCATTTGCCGCCTGCGGCGAACGTGTTGGCGAAAATTTCATCCTTGGAGAAAAAGCCCGCCAGCAGCGGAAACCCGCTGATGGCTAAGGTGCCGATGAGGAAAATCCAGAACGTGATCGGCAGCGCCTTGCGCAAGCCGCCCATGTTCCGAATGTCCTGCTCACCGCCCATCGCGTGTATCACCGAACCGGCGCCGAGGAACAACAGTGCCTTGAAAAACGCGTGCGTGGTGACGTGGAACATGGCCGTCACATAGGCGCCCATACCCAGTGCTACGAACATCAGCCCGAGTTGGGACACTGTGGAGTAGGCCAGCACTTTTTTGATGTCGTTTTGCCTCAGTCCGATCAGCGCCGCGAAGATGGAGGTGGCCAGGCCGACGAAGGCGACCACATTCAGCGCATCGGGCGAGAGGTTATACAGCGGCGAGCAGCGGGCCACAAGATAAATGCCCGCCGTCACCATCGTGGCGGCGTGAATCAGGGCCGACACCGGTGTGGGGCCGGCCATGGCATCGGGCAGCCAAGTGTAGAGCGGTATTTGCGCGCTCTTGCCCATGGCCCCCACGAACAACAGCAGGCAAATGGCCGTCACGATCGCCGGATCGGGATTGACGGTTTCGATGCGGGCAAAGATGTCTGCGTAGGTGAGCGAGCCGAAGGTTTTGAAAATCAGGAAAATGCCAAGCAGCAGCCCGAGGTCGCCGATTCGGTTCATGATGAACGCCTTGCGGGCGGCCTTGCCGTACTCGCGGTTGTCGTACCAGAACCCGATGAGCAGGTACGAGCACAGGCCCACGCCCTCCCAGCCGAAGAACAGCATGACGAGGTTGTCGCCCATGACGAGCAGCAGCATCGAGAAAATGAACAGGTTGAGGTAGGCAAAAAACTTCCAGAAACCCGCGTCGTCGTGCATGTAGCCGATGGAGTACACATGGATGAGGAAACCCACGCCCGTCACGATCAGCATCATCCACACGGAGAGTTGATCCACGAGGAAGGAAAAATCCACGTGCAGGCTGTCCACCGTGAGGAAATTGTACAGCACAGTGTGGATCGGCCCGGAAGCAGACACCTCGTTGAAACAGGCGACGCTCAGCAGGAACGAGGCCAGTAGCGTGCCCGAACCAATGAGGCCCACGGCGGTTTTCGACAGTCGCCGGCCAAACAGGCCGTTGACGGCGAAGCCAAGGAGGGGCAGGAAGGGGATGAGTGGTATGAGTTGGTTCATTTACGTTTCTTTGATAAAATTTTTTCCAATTCTTCGGCATCAGCCAAATCCTTGAGTCTACCGGCGTTCTTTTTGGCTTCAATCAAATTGGGTAGGTTGATAAAATTGACCGCCTCGCCATCTAATTCGTGTATTTCTTTGATCTGGAAACATTCATCAAAATCGAGACCTTCAACTTCGTTCAGCAGATCAATCCGATATGGCTCGTGGCCAAGTTGAACGATGTTCGCCGGATTGGTGAAATCGCTCACAGTCAGACCAAGTCCGCCGAACCCAAAATCAGCCAAGGCCAAAAGTAATCGTTCTGCGTTTTCCGGGTCGGGATCTAGCCAGAAATCAATGTCCTTGGTGTAACGCGGGTATCCGTGAAAATTAACCGCGTACCCCCCGATGACGAGATACCGGACGCCCCGTTCGTTTAACGACTTGATAAACTCTCTGAAATCCTTTGTAATCTCCATACAGCCGCTGATTGATTTCTGACCGGATTTTTTCCAATTCTTGCATTCGTTGGGATTTGCTAAGTGAAAGCCAGTAGTTCAAATTTGACTCGTCTTCCCCCATTTTTACGATTCGAACGACTTTTTCCATGTCAATTCCTGAGTTTGTCGAGTAAGTAAATATCCGTGGATTTCGTGTTCCGGAAAATCATCACCAGAATGCCGAGCCCCACGGCCGCTTCCGCAGCGGCCACGACCATGATGAAAAACACCATAATTTGGCCTTGCGCGTCGGACAGGTAGGTGGAAAAGGCTGCCAGTAGCAAGTTCACGGCGTTCAGCATGAGTTCCACGCACATGAGCACCACGATGGCGTTGCGGCGGATGAGCACGCCGAACACGCCGATGCAGAACAGCACGGAACTGAGCCAGACATAGTATTCAATGGGGACTGTACGTATGACGTCAAGCATGAGTTTAGGTTTTAAATTTTCACATCCCTCTTTCCTAACAAAACCGCCCCCACCATCGCCGCCAAAAACAAGATGCCGGCAACTTCAAAAGGCACCACGAAGTCGGTGAAGAGCACTTTCCCCAGGTTTTGTACCAGGCCGACCGAGGGGTTGGAGTTTTCCGGCACGGTGATCTGGATGCCTCCGCGCAGGGCGCCCACAAACGTCACGAGCAACATACCGGCAGCGATGGCGGCGCCGAGTTTCCAGCGGTGGGTCTGGCGGGGTTCGGCCTCGGTGTTCAGGTTGAGCAGCATGAGCACGAACAGAAACAGCACCATGACCGCCCCGGCGTACACGATGATGTGTACCACGGCAAGGAACTGCGCGTTCAGCAGCACGTACTGCCCGGCTATGGAGAAAAAGGTCAGGATCAGGAAGATCACGCTGCGCACCGGGTTTTTGGTAAAAACCATGAGCAGTGCGAAAATCACGGACGCCAGTCCCAAAATTGAGAAAATAGTCAGGCTCATACGGTCGGTTGTTTTTCGGTGATATGTTTCTGGCGCTTCGACACGTCAATGCGTGTTTCGGATGTGGCGCCTTCCACGAGCAGGTCTTTTCCGAAAATAAAGTTTTGGCGTACGTAGTCGCTCGGCACGATGCGGTCGGTGAGGAAGATGGCCTCCTTCGGGCAAGCCTCTTCGCACAGGCCGCAGAAGATGCAGCGCAGCATGTTGATTTCGTACACGGCGGCGTATTTCTCCTCACGGTACAGGGTCTCCTCGCCTTTTTC
This sequence comes from Saprospiraceae bacterium, assembly GCA_016787285.1. Lineage (GTDB taxonomy): Bacteria > Bacteroidota > Bacteroidia > Chitinophagales > Saprospiraceae > M3007. Next base: position 22,334 of record JAEUUV010000060.1, read on the forward strand.
GCGCTCGGCGGCGGTCATTGTGATGGCCTCTGCCGGACAGGCCACGGCACACAGGCCGCAGGCGGTGCAGCGTTCGCGGCCCTGGTCGTCGCGCTTGAGCACGTGCCAGCCGCGCCACACAGGGGCCACCGGGCGTTTCACTTCCGGATAGCGGACGGTGTTGGATTTTCCGAAAGTAACTTTCAGAAAATGCTTCAGCGTGGTCCACATCCCCTTGAAGATTGCCGGCAAATAGATACGCTCCCAGAAGGTCATTTCCTTGTGGACAACGAGTTTGGAGCGGGTGGTTAATGGTTGCATTTTATGTTAGTGATGAGCGATGAGTGATGAGCGATGAGTCCTACTTCCCCAGCCACAGCACACCCGCTCCCGTGAGCAATATATTGACAATGGCCAACGGAACGAGGGTTTTCCAGCCGAGTCGCATGAGTTGGTCGTAGCGGAAGCGGGGCAGTGTCCAACGGATCCACATGAACACGAAGATGAAGAAAAATGTCTTGGCAAACATCACGATGGGGCCCATGAGACCGCCCAACATGCCGGGGTCAAGGCCGGGGAAATTGTATCCACCGAAATAGACCGTGGCAATGACCGCGCACGCCACAAACATATTGATGTACTCCGCAAACAGGAAAAACCCGAGTTTCATGGAACTGTACTCGGTGTGGTAGCCGCCGATCAGTTCGGTTTCGCACTCGGCCATATCGAACGGCGCACGGTTGCACTCCGCCAGTGCGCAAATGAAAAAGATGAGAAAACCGAGCGGCTGATACCAGATGTTCCAGTTCAGTCCGGCTTGCTGCACAGCCATTTCCTTGAGGCTGAGCGTGCCGGTGAGCATAACTGCCGCGATGAGCGCCAGCCCCATCGCAAGTTCGTACGAGATCATTTGCGCGGAAGCGCGAATGGCGCCGTACAGGGCGTATTTGTTGTTCGACGACCAGCCACCGATCATGATGCCGTACACGCCCAGCGAGGTAAAGCCCATGATGTACAGGATGCCGATGTTCAGATCGGTCACTTGCAGGGCGATGGGCGTTCCGCCAAACAGCGTCAGTTCGGTGCCCCAGGGGATGACCGCGCTGGTCATGCAGGCCACGAACATGAACGCGCCGGGCGCCAGAATGTACAGCCAGCGCTCGGCAGCATTGGGCATAAAGTCTTCTTTAGTGAAAAACTTGACCCCGTCGGCCAGAGGCTGTAGCAATCCGAACGGACCTGCGCGGTCAGGCCCCACACGGTCTTGCATGGCGGCGGCTACTTTGCGCTCGCCGAAGGTGGCGTATGCTGCTACCGTCAGCGTGATGACGAACAGCACGAGCACGAGCAGCGCTTTTTCAATGAGCAGGGAAAGGGTGAAAAGTAGTACCATGGATTCGATTTGACCGATTGATTGGATTGATTCGATTAGCGCACGGTTGTCGCCTCGTCGTCGTAGTGGTTTTGGGAAATGACGGAGTGGCGGTCAATGGCTCGCGGGCCTTTGATCGTCCAGTCGTTGGTGCTTTTTTTGTCGTAGCGGCAGGTATTGCAAATGAAATCATGCACCTCGCCGTACTGATCCTTGCGGGCGGTCACGCGGTAAATTTCACCGCCGTACATCCACACCACGGCTTTGCCGGCGCATTGGGGGCAGTCGCGGTGGGCGTCCATCGGGTTGAGGAACCACACGCGACTTTTGAAGCGGAAGGTGCGGTCGGTGAGCGCGCCCACCGGACAAACGTCAATGACATTGCCGGAAAACTCGTTGTCTATGGCTTTCTCGATGAAGGTACTGATTTCGGCGTGGTCGCCGCGGTTGATGACGCCGTGTACGCGTTCGTCGGTCAGTTGATTGGCCACATGCACGCAGCGGTAGCACAGGATGCAGCGGGTCATGTGCAGTTTGATGTGCTCGCCGATGTCAATTTTGTCGAAGGTGCGGCGCTCAAACTCGTAGCGGGTATCGGCCAGGCCGTGCTCGAACGACAAATCCTGCAGGTGGCATTCGCCGGCCTGGTCGCAGATGGGGCAGTCGAGCGGGTGGTTTAGGAGAAGGAACTCGACCACGCCACGGCGGGCATTGAGCACCTCGTCGCTGCTGATGTTGGCCACTTCCATGCCGTCCATGACGGTCTGCTGGCAGGAGGCCACGAGTTTGGGCATGGGACGCGGGTCTTTTTCCGAGCCTTTAGTCACTTTTACGAGGCAGGTACGGCACTTGCCGCCCGAGCCTTTCAGCGTGGAGTAGTAACACATGGCGGGCGGCACGATGTCGCCGCCGATCTGGCGCGCCGCGTTCAGGATGGTAGTGCCCTCGGGCACTTCGACTTCGAAACCGTCTATTTTTACTTTGGGCATTGTACGTTGTATTTTAGCCTGCCAAGGTCGTCCTGAAAATTCGGTTCAGTTGTTCCGTGTCAGGTTGAATCAGCACTTGATAATCCTTCAGGTATTCGGTGTAATACTCGATTCTTTCTTCCAGAAAGCGGTTCAGTACATCAATTCGCGCTTCTTCTCCCAACTCCTCTCCCCTGATTTTTCGGGACAGCAATTTTTCAATCTCATCTCGCAGGGCACCGGCAGGCACTTCGGCATCCAGCAGTTTGTGAAATTCCGTCGGCGCCATCGTGTTTGTCCGTTCGATCCACATACAGGCCAGCATCGGGCGCAACACGTAAAAGTACTTCTTCATTTTCACGGTATCGCGTTGCAGGTACTCCCGAAAATTGCCTTTTGCCATGCTCAGGTAATGGTACAGGCAGGATTTCGGATTAAAAAATGTACTTGCTGCCGTTCGCATTTGGTTAGTGAAGTCGTGGTCTTCCAGATAGATGATCGGGCTGTTCAGCCATTCCAGCAGGGGCGGGTTGGATTTTCGGAACAGCCGCAGGGCCTTGCGCAATTCCCACCCGCTCAGGTCGAGGTCGTCGGGCAGCATGATTTCGATGCTGTCCTTTTTTTTGTCGTCAATCGAGAGGTACCAGTCCTCCCGGTGTATGTAAATGAACCGCACATCCCAGTCGCTGTTCTCGGAAGCAAAGCCCCACGCCCGGCTGCCGCTCTCCACAGCGTACAGGATTTTGATGTCGTGCGCGCGGGCGAGTTGGGTGATTTGGGATTGGATGAGGGTGGTCATTCTGTAAAATGTAATTGGTCCTCCAAAAAATCTTTAAGTGGTTTCAAAGGAGGATGATCTCCATCAAGTATCCAATGGCTTTGATTTGTGTAGTCTCGCTTGGGGTCTTTGGCCAGTTCTTTTTCCGAATCGGTTTCACCCAGCAAAACTTCGAGGTAGCTATATATCTTCGATTTTTTGGCAGGAATGGTGTACCTGTGCCCGGGCCGAGTGGGGTTGTCATGTTGGCCGACACAAGATTCGTATCCTTCCCAGCAGTCGAGAATTACACGGTTTTGTGGGTGGATAATTTGTTCCAGCAGGTTTTCCAGTTCGCCGTTGTTTTGGTTGTCGGGCAGTAAAAAATACGGGAATTCGATTTCCAATTCCTGTTTGATACGGTCAAGCATTTGGCGTTGGGCGGTCAGGTTGTCGGCATCAAGAATGACGATGTTCTGTACGCCCTGTTCGTTGTTTTGGCGAAAAGCAGCACTGATGCGATCTGTTTGGAATGTGTTTTTGCCCCCCAAATCCTGAATGCGCAAATCCACCTTGCGGCGCTCTTCCCGACAGGAGAAATCCTTCCCGATGAAAGTCAGGCCGAACCAGGCTTTCATCACATCGGCCAAAAACTTCTGATCGGCCTTGCCTTCCACCCAAATATGCGCCGTTACCATCCTCGCTTGCCTCCCCGCGTCTCAAACCCGATTTCCAGGGCGTATTGCAGTTGTTCAAAATTATGTGCGTTGGCCACCACCTGCCCGTCCGGTTTTTCCAGCAGCGAAAACTGCCGCACACT
>JAEUUV010000092.1 GCA_016787285.1 Saprospiraceae bacterium
GCCACACCGCCGTTGTTCGGCTGGTAGGTCGTTTCCACGTAATCCGGCACGAGATCGCCATCGGTGTCGGCATAGTCCGTGCCGTCGTTCGGGTCGGTGCCCTGCTGGGTTTCGACATAATTCGGCACGAGGTCACCGTCGGCATCGGCAAAGGAGCCGGCGTCGTTCGGGTCGGTGCCGTCCACGAGTTCCTGGTAGTCAGGCACACCGTCGCCGTCGCTGTCCGTATTGTCGTCGGCGCCCACGTTCGGGTCGGTAGCCGTCAGGCCAGCGTTCGGGAACAGGATGGTTTCCACATAATCCGGCACGCCGCCGTTGTCGGTATCGGTGAAATCGTTCGGATCGTTCGCGTTGGTCGCCACACCGCCGTTGTTCGGCTGGTAGGTCGTTTCCACGTAATCCGGAACCAGATCGCCGTCGGTGTCGGCATAGTCCGTGCCGTCGTTCGGGTCGGTGCCCTGCTGGATTTCGACATAGTTCGGCACGAGGTCACCGTCGCCGTCGGCAAAGGAGCCGGCGTCGTTCGGGTCGGTACCGTCCACGAGTTCCTGGTAGTCGGGCACGCCGTCGCCGTCGCTGTCCGTGTTGTCATCGGCGCCCACGTTCGGGTCGGTAGCCGTCAGGCCAGCGTTCGGGAACAGGATGGTTTCCACATAATCCGGCACGCCGCCGTTGTCCGTATCGGTGAAATCGTTCGGATCGTTCGCGTTCGTCGCCACACCGCCGTTGTTCGGCTGGTAGGTCGTTTCCACGTAATCCGGTACCAGGTCGCCGTCGGTGTCGGCATAGTCCGTACCGTCGTTCGGGTCGGTGCCCTGCTGGGTTTCGACATAGTTCGGCACGAGGTCACCGTCGCCATCGGCAAAGGAACCGGCGTCGTTCGGGTCGGTACCGTCCGTGGTTTCCACACCGTTCGGCACGCCGTCGCCGTCCGTGTCACCCGTGGCGCAGGTGATTGCGTTTGGATTCGGGTTGCAGGGATTCAACGGATCACTGGTACCTGTCGGCGTTGCTGGCGTGTTCGGATCATTAATTCCGTTTACCTCTTCGCCGTCCGTCAGACCATCACCATCGGTATCAGGTAGATTCGGATTTGTTCCGGCGAGCAGTTCCTGCGCATTGGTCAGGCCGTCGTTATCGTCGTCGCAAAGACCGAGGTCCAAAGTCACCACCACGGTACCCGAAACAGTGATACTCGGGCAGTTGATGATGTCTTCCACCGAAACCAAAGAATACGTGGCCGTCGCTGTAGGTGCAATCGGAATATTCGAGCCACTCGTGTAGCCTGTTACCGTGTACTGGTTGGTGCCGTCGGTGTATACCACTTTGTAGGGCGGTGTTCCGCCGGTAATGGTCGCCACGAGATTGAGCGAACCCACCGGGCAGAAGTTCGTAACCCCTACGCTGGTCAGCACACCGCTTAGCACGTTGTTTCCGGTAAATGAAATGGTGATCGCGTCGGAGCGCTGCACACCAACACAAGCGCCTGCGTTGCCCAGAGTGGTCAGTGTCAGGGTGACGCTGCCGTTGGCAATATCTGCAAGCGAGGGTGTGAAGACGGGGTGCAACAGGTTCGGATTGTTGAACGTACCGGTGACCGACATAGGTTTGGTCCAAACCACCGTGCCGTTCGTTGCCGTAGGCGGCACATCCAAGGTGGCAAAGTCAATAGGCAGGTCGTTGGTGCAGACCGTAATGTTCGGTCCGGCATCTGCCGTCGGGAGATTTGCCACATCGAGGGTCAGGGTCATCTGATCTTCCACGGCCAATCCGGAACAAGAACCCGTGCCGGTAACAACCAGAATCAGGTTGACGCTGCCGTTGGCAATGTCCGCTGTGCTGGGCGTATAGACCGGGTGAATGATGTTCGGGTTGTTGAACGTGCCGGTACCGCTGGTCGTCCAGGAAATAGTGCCGTTGGCAAACGACGCCGGCATGGAAGCACTGGCCAGATTGAACGTCACCCCGGAAAATCCGCAGATTGTTTCGTCGCTGCCGGCATTACCGGAAGGCGCCGAACCATTGACTGTGAGTTGCGCACTGTTTGAGAAAACCGAAGCGCACACACCGCCTACTGCGCGCAAACGGTAGTATTTCCCGTTAAGCCCGGTCAGGTTGGAAATGGTCAGCGAGTCGGTGGTGGCACCGCTGTACGCGGGGCCGTCGTTCACATTGGTGAACGTCATGTTGTCGTCGCTGACCTGCCACTGGTACACAATACCTCCGTTGCCCGCATTGGAAGCCGCTGCGCCGAATTTGACCGTCTGACCCACGCAACCCGTTTGGTTGGCCGGGTGTTGGCTGAAGGTCACGGGGCCGTCCACCGTCAGGCTGGCCGCGTTGGTGTGGATGGTGCCACAGGCCGAGGTGCTGATAGCCAGCCGGTACAGGTATCCGTTCATGGAAGCCGTGATACCGGTCAGGTTCAGGGTACCCGAGGTGGCGCCACCGATATTGGTCCAGTTGGCGCCGTTGTCGGTGCTGCGCTGCCATTGGTAGGTCGGCGTAGCCGCACCGGCGGTGCCGGCGGCGGTGAAACTGACGTTGCTGCCGGCGCATTGGTTGACGTTTACCGGCTGGGTGGTGACCGCCAGCGGACCTTGCACAGTCAGAATGGCCACATTTGAGGTAGCATTGCCGCAGGCGCCGCCATTGATCTGTACGCGGTAGCGGTGGCCGTTTTGCGCAGCCAGGACATTGTTCACCGTCAGGGTATTGGACGTGGCCAACGATACATTCGACCAGTTGCTACCGCCGTCAGTACTGATTTCCCACTGGTAGGTGACCGATCCGCCGGTGACCGTTACGGAGAAGGTGGTGTTTTCCCCTGCGCATTTGGTCGAGTTGGCCGGCTGGGTGGAAATGCTGAAAGGAGCAGCCACACTCAGCGTAGCGACATCGGAAATAACTTGCGCACATGCGCCGGATGTGAGTAGCACCCGGTATTTGTACCCGTTTTGTCCGAGTGTTGCGCCGGTCACCGTGTAGGAACTACTGTTCGCACCGGCGTGGTTCGACCAGTTTGTGCCGCCGTCAGTGCTGACTTGCCATTGGTATGCCAGTGTGCCGGCTCCGGCATTCGCCGAAATGCTGAACAGGGCGTTGTTACCGGCGCAGACCGACTGGTTTTGCGGCTGCGTGGTGATCGAAATCGGACCTTCCACCGTGAGGTTGGCGAAGTTGGATTGTTGTTCCGCACAATTGGCCGTGGCATAACCCACGCGGTACCGATAGCCGTTCATGGCGGCCGTCACGGGATTTACCACCAACGTGGCGCTGTTTTCGCCCATAATCGGGTTGTAGTTGGCGCCGCCGTCGGTGCTCAGGTACCACTGGTATTGCAGTGTCCCGACAGGTGTGTTGGCCGCGAATGTGAACGTGGCTGATCCGCCGACACAGGCCGTTTGGTTGGCCGGGTGCTGGTTCACGGTAACCGGGCCTTCGACGCTAAGTGTAGCCGCATCGGACGTGACCGTGCTGCATGCGCCGGTGGACACGATAACGCGGTATTGGAAGCCGTTCATAGCGCCCGAAACCGCCGAAACGGTCAGGGTGCTGTTCGTTTCCCCGGACAAGTTGGCCCAGCCATTGCCGTCATGCTCCTGCCATTGGTAAGCCAGGGTGCCGGCGCCGCCGTTGGCAGTTACGCTATACATCGCGTTCTGTCCGTCGCACACACTTTCGGGTTGCGGTTGGGTTGAGATGGTCACCGGGCCTTCCACGACGAGCGTGGCGCTACTGGAAGCAACCGGTGGGCAAGCACTCGTGCTGATCTGAACCCGGTATTGGTAGCCGTTTTTAGAATTGGACACATTGGTCAGCGACAGGGTGCTGCTTGTTGCACCACCGATAGTCACCCAGCCATTGCCGTCGTTTTCCTCCCACTGATACAGCAGCGTGCCGGCAACACCGGCAGAAGCCGTGACGCTGAAGGATGCGTTTCCGCCCTGACAAATGGTCTGGTTGGCCGGAGGGATGCTGATCGAGATCGCGCCCTGCACAGTGAGCGTGGCGGCAGTCGAGTTCACCGGCGTGGTGCACGCACCTGTGGTTGCTTTTACGCGGTACTGGAAGCCGTTCTTTGCATTGGAAACAGCCATCAGGGTCAGCGACGGGTTAGTTTCGCCGCCCAGATCGGACCAGACCATGCCGTTGTGTTCCTGCCATTGGTACGACACGGTGCCCGCGCCGCCGGTAGCTGCAGCGGTGAACGTGACGTTGTCCCCGGTGCAAATCGTCTGACTTGTCGGGTTGGTCGTGATGGTCACGGGGCCTTCGACCGTCAGGGTCGCCGTATTGGAGGTGACTGCTGCACAGCCTGCACTGCTCACAAGCACGCGGTACTGGTAGCCGTTCATGGCCGCATTAGCCGTGCCGGGCGCCAGTGTCGGTGTTGTTTCACCGGGCAGGTTTGACCAGTTGGCGCCGTTGTCGGTGCTGCGTTGCCATTGGTAGGCCGGAGCGCCGTTGGGTACGGTAGCCGCGGCGGTGAACGAAATATTTCCGCCTACGCAAAGCGTCAGGTTGGCGGGTTGGGTCGTGATATTTACCGGCCCTTCTACGGTGAGCGTGGCTACGTTCGAGGTAACCGGCGGACAGGCTGCGGTATTCACTTTCACACGGTACTGGTAGCCGTTCATGCCGCTTGTCACGCCGACGAGGTTGAGCGTCGTGTTCGTTTCGCCACCTAAAGGCATCCAGTTCGAGCCACCATCGGTGCTGCGTTCCCACTGGTAAGCCAGGGTACCACCTGTGCCACTCGAAGCGCCTACGGAGAAACTCACGTTGCCGCCCGAGCAGGCCGATTGCGACACCGGCTGGCTGAGGATGGTGATGGCGCCTTCCACGGTCAGCACGGCGGCGGTGGAGGTTACGGCGCCGCAACCGGGCTGGGTGACAACCACCCGGTACTGATAGCCGTTCATTACTGCTGTAGTGGCCGGCGTGGTGTACGACGAATTGGTGGCTCCGCCAAGGGCGCTCCAGCTGCCGCCGCCATTGGTGCTGCGTTCCCACTGGTACGTGATGCCCATGCCGGTGGCCACTACGCTAAACATAGCCGTGCTGCCGAGGCAAACTGTTGCGTTGGCTGGTTGCGTGGTGATCGTGGGTGCGCTGTTGACGGTCAGTATCGCCGCTGTTGAGGTGGCAGGAGGCGTACAGGTGCCGCTCACGACGACGCGGTACTGGCGACCACTCATGCCCAATGTCACGGCGTTCAAAGTAAGTGAAGCGCTGTTTTGACCCGAAAGATTTGCCCAGTTGGAACCGCCGTCCTGGCTTTCCTGCCATTGGTAGGTGATACCGGTGCCGGTAGCCACCACGCTGAAGAGGGCGTTGTTGCCGGAGCAAACAGTCGCATTCATCGGGTTGGTGGTAATTGCCGGCACTTGCAGCAGCGTGACAGTTACTACGACCGAAGTGTCCTTTTGGCCACAATCGTCGGCCAGCAGTACGCGGTATTTGTAGTTGTTCACCGCTGGAATGGCCAGCGTGTTGTTGGTAGCGCCGCCGAGGTTGGCAAAATTGGCGCCGCCGTCCTGGCTTTCCTGCCATTGATAGGAGAGGTTGCTTCCCGAAGCCGTCACGGAGAAATTCGTGTTGGTGCCGGGGCATCCGGTATAATCCACCGGCTCGGTGCTGAGCGTGAGCGGCGCACAGGCAATGGTGAAGGTGAAATACTGGCCATCGCTGAAATTGTAGTCTAATTCCCAGTTCGTACCGTTCAGCGTCATAGCCGTGGTCGTAGCACCGGTGGTGAAATCGCCGTCGGCATCCGTCAGCAGGTAGACGCTGCCGGTTTCGGTGGGCAATTTTGTGCTGAGCGAGCTGCTGTTGTCGGGCACGCGGAGTTTGACGGCGCCAACGGTGCCGGTTTCTTCCACTTTCCAGGCGCGGGCAATGCGGTTGTAGGCCGGCGCCGAACCGGAGTTCGTCCAGGTGTTGAACACGCCGTTGTTGTTGCCCCACAGCATGTAGGTCAGGTCGTTGGTAAACGTGTTGGTATTGGTCCAGTTGTCGGCTTCGATGGCGCCATTGCCGATAGTGACCAACGCGTCTGTGCCGGCGCTTTTCGACTGTTTCTGCTGGAGGGCGGAAATGTCGTCGCGCCCGATACCGGCGATATCGTTGGAGTAGGCCGCATTTGCCGCCACATCCCAAATCACCGTGTTGTCGGAAGCCACGTAGTTGTGGCCGAGTGTCAGGCCGTATTTGAGGCCGAGGTAGGTTTCCACGGCATTGACCTGAGCAGTGGAAAGCGCGCTGCTGTACGCGATCACTTCAGCGATGTTACCCGTGAGTGTGTAACTCAGGTTGTCGTTGTGCCGACCAATGTAATAACCGGCCACCGTGCCGCCGGGCGTACCCGGATAGGTGCCCGATGCGGTAGGCGTGCCCCCGTTCATGGTGATGCTCAGGTTGTTGCCGGCACTTCCCATGTTGCGCAAGAGAATGTGCCCGGTGAGCGGGTCCGTCACGCCGACATTTGTATTGTTCTGGTTGATGCCGTTCAGGCCGATGTCGTTGCTGTTCAGGATATACGTCGTTCCCGGCCTGCCGGCGCTGGCGCCGCGGTTTTGCGAGAAAATACCCGCCCAGGTGCTCGCGCCGTCTCTCCGGTTTACGGTGAAGATCGTGTACGCGTTTTTATCCAGGAACGGCATGCCGTAGTTCAGGAAGTTTTTGGTGCTGGTAAACTTGACCACCGGGTTGAAGTTGAACAGGTTGGTCGCGTCGGACTGGAAGGTCGGGCGTTCACCGGCGGTCGGCTGGGAGGCGTTGTTGCCGCCGGGGCCTTGGTCTTCCCACTGGTTGAGCGTGTTGCCGTTTGTGGTGGAACTGGTGCCTTCGTCGGCACGCAGCCACAAAGCCAGCGTCGGGAAAACGCCGCCCGGACTTTCGCAGGGATCGGATACGTCGGGTATGGCATCGCCGTCGTCATCGTCGTCGGTGTTGTCGCTGATACCGTCGTCATCCCTGTCGGTGGACAACCAGACGTGCGAAGAGTTGTCGGGTTCGTAGAGCCACATGAGGTCAACGGCTCCGTCGCCGTTGAAATCGGCTACGTGTGAACTTTCAGAAGCGCTTTGACCGCCAAGTGCGACGGGGTTTCCACCGCCGGTTCCGTTGAAAATACCGCTGGAGGTGAGGGAGCCCAGATCGGTAACGGCTGCTGTTTGGAACGTGCCGTTGCCGATACCGCGCCAGATGTACACCCCGGCTGTGGGCACGGTTACGCCGGCGTCCCAGGTCCAGAGGATGTCGAGGATGCCGTCGTTGTCCACGTCGCCGATGTGGGTGGTTTCGTTGGCAGTATAGCCGATCGACATCACATTGCCCGGCCCGCCGGTGTAGCCGTTTTTCACGATAGCGGCGTGCTGGAAGGTGCCGTCGCCGTTGCCCGGCCAGCAGTAGGATACGTTGTTGGATTCCCAAAGCCAGAGGATGTCGGGAATGCCGTCGCCGGTGAAGTCTGCCAGGTGTGTGCTTTCGGCAGCCGTTTGGCCGCCCATGAAATGCCCCGGAGTACCGGTAAAAGTGCCGATGTCCACAGTGGCGGCCGTTTGCCAGGTGCCGTCGCCGAGACCAAACCAGGTGTACACGCCACCGGCGTTTGCCCCACCGTGGTCGAACACCCAGACGATGTCGAGGATACCGTCGGTGTTCACATCTGCGAGGAAGGTGCTTTCGTTGCCGGAAATGCCCGGGGTCAGGATATTGCCGGGGCCGCCGGTATAGCCGGCCTTGACTACGGCCTCGTCCTGCCAGGTGCCGTTGCCGTTGCCGAGCCAGGTGTATGATTTGTTGTGTGTTTCAAAAAGCCATATCAGATCCACGTTTCCGTCGCCATTGACGTCGGCTACGTGCGTGCTTTCGTGCGTGCTGACTCCACCGAGGCCGATGCCGTTCGTACCGTTTGGCAGACCGCCTGCGGTGAGCGTGCCGATATAGGTCGTGGCTGCGGATTCAAAGGTGCCGTCGTTGTTGCCTTTCCAGATATAGGCGCCTGCTGCGGCCGAGTTGACCATGTTGGCATCCCAGAGCCAGACGATGTCGAGATCGCCGTCGTTGTCCACATCGGCGAGGTGGGTAGTTTCGTTGGCAGTAACTCCCGGAGTCATAATGTTACCGGGGCCGCCGGTGTAGCCGGTGGTGCGCACGCCCGAGCGATCCCAGAAGTTGGTATTGCAACGCGTGGGCGGCGTGGCCGGAACCTCACCAGTAAGGCCGTCGAACTGGTCGTTGAAATTGGCCGAGAACGGCACTCCCACGATACCTGCGAAGGTGAAATAGTCGCCGTCGTTAAAGTTGATCGTTGCCCAGCAGCCGGTTTCATCGCAAGTCATCGGCACTTGGGTGTCGGTGTTGTCGAAGGTGGCATCGGTGCTGCGCATCAGTGTCAGCGACGTGATGTTGGCGGAAGGAATACGCACTTTCACCGTGCCGACCGTACCGGTTTCCTGCACTTTCCAGATGCGGCCCATGCGGTTGAGGGAGGTGCCGGTCAGGAGTGTAGTGTAGCCGACCACGCCGTTGTTGTTGCCCAAAAGCAGGAACGAACCGTCGGACATATCGTTCGTGTTGCCCGCGTTGTCGTCTGCAATATCACCGTGACCGATGGTGACGAAGGCACCGTTGTTGATGCTTTTGGATTGCTTTTGGTGCAGCAATTGACAATCTTCCCGACCGATGCCGGTGATGTTGTTGCTGTACGCCGCATTCGCGGTTGCATCCCAAATTACGTTGCCGGTACCGCTGAAGTAATTCTGCGGCAAGGTCATGCCATATTTAATAGCGAGGTACGATTTGATTTGTTGTCGCTGAGCGGTGCCCAGTTTAGTGCCGTATGCAATCACCTCTGCTATTTGTCCGACAAAGCCTGCATCATCGCCACCGAGTGCGGCATTCCGGCCCAATACATAACCGCCATCTCCGATTTCAAACTCGCCGGCGCTCGACGCATTGGCTATTCCGTTTACTTCCGAAGTTGTCATATCCGTAGTTCCGGAAGCATCGTCATCGTAAAACACGCCGACGATAACCGGGCCGTTAAGGGCCGGGGAGAAGGTGCCAAACGGCATTTGGCCGCCACCGGCATCCCGACTACCATAGAAGGTTGGGTACAGGTATGGGTTGTCGTAAATGGCGCCGCCGCTATGGGGTATGTGGTCCACGCCAAAAATCCGTGTACCGGTTAAAGGCGCTTTCATAACGTAGAAAAAGTCTGCATCGCTGCTGCCCGCCAGGGGTGTGGCAGTCTCCGCGGCGAGCACATCCGAGGTATTATCGAAATTTACCGATGGATTGAAATTGAAGGTAGTGGCACTGCCTGCAATCGGAGATGGCATCGGGTTGGCGCCAACTGGCACCGTAGCGTACCCATTGGCGGGGTCCAACCATTCGACCACATCTGTTCCGTTATCCGTTACACCCATGTCGGCTCGGAGCCAAAGGCCAACTCCTGCAACACAACCCGGCGCCACTGGCACTTCAGAAGCGAAGGTGAAATACTGGCCGTTGCTGAAATCCACGTCGGCTTCCCAGTCGGTGCCGTTGAGCATCATGGGGATTTCGGTGGCGCCGCTGCTGAAGTCGCCGTCGGCATCCACGAGCAGGTACATGTTGCCGTTGATGGCCACAGGAAGTTTACTGGACAAGGCGCTGCTGTTGTCGGGTACGCTCAGTCTGACCATGCCGACGGTGCCTTTTTCGGCTACCCGCCATTCGCGGGCAAGGCGGCCCCTGCCGGACGGGTTTTCAGAATACTGCCAGGCAATGGCGCCGTCGTTGTTGCCCCAGAGCAGGAATGCGCCATTGTTCAGGGCGTTGGGGTTGCTCATGTTGTCCATGGCAATTTCGCCAAGCCCCACGGTGACGAGCGCGTCGCTGCTGATGCTTTTCGATTGTTTCTGGTGCAAACCCTGACATTCCTCGCGACCGATACCGGCCACATCGTTGCCATAAGTGCTCACATCGTACAGGGTGGTGGTGCCGCCGTTGGAGCCGTTGTATGTGCCCGAATAGTAGTTGTGCGGTAGCGGCAGGCCATACTTGATGGCGAAGTAGGTGTTCACTTTTTCCCGCTCGTATTGCGCCAGCACGCGGTCGTACAGGGCAAATTCAGGCAGATCGCCGAGATACCGGTACCCGGCGCGGTTTCGTCCGAGCCACATAGGTTCGTTCGGGAAATGCGTGGTTCGTGTGCTACTGTGAATGTTCGTGCCATTCCAGTACAGGTTGGCGGTGTTTGCTCCCTGGCTGGTGCAGTATAAGTGCGGAATATCGGTGCCCTGCGGTGTGGCTAAATTGTCAATTCGGTTGTTGTTGCCGAAACTTTCGAATATCTGTTCGTCCACCCAGGTGTGGTGGGTGTTGCTGTTGCCGCCAATGCGCCACAAGCCGGTTTCATTGCCGTTGGTCACATCAGCATTGGTTTGTTGCGTAACCACGAAGGCTTGACCGGCGGTGTAGCCGTTCGTCAGGTTTCCGAAATCAAAATATTGGTCGGTCGCTACCCCATCGAAATGCACGGCGGGATTGAAGTTGACCTTGTTTTTGACGAATGTCGGTGCGCTAACCGCCGTGGGGTGGTTGCCGTACGCCGACTGATCGTACCACTGTTCGATATTGGCGCCCAAGGCACAACCGATGCCGGCATCGGCACGCATCCAGACGCGGAGGCCGGCACTCACGCAGCCGGGGCCGATGTCGCCTGTAGCGATGGTGAAATACACGCCGTCGGACAGCAACGAGGAGTTGATACTCACGCAGCCGCCTTCGTTCAAGGGAAGTTCCTGGTTGATCGTAGCGAAAGTCGGATCGGTGCTGATGAGCAGGTAACGGCTCACGCCGGAGTTGTAACAAAGCGTGATCGTTTGGTCGGCCCAGTTGGTTTTATCCACTTTCCAGACCCGTGCAAGGCGTTTGTTCACGTTGGTTCCCGACACGTTGGTGGTGAAACTAAGAGCGCCGTTGTTGTTGCTCCAAAAGAGGAAGGACTTATCGTTGGTGATCGTCGCTTCGTTGGAGGCGTTGTCAGGCGCGATAGCAGTGCCGACGCCCATGGCGATGACGGCATCGGCGTTGACCGATTTGCTCTGTTTTTGATACAAACTGCCGTTGTCGTCACGGGCAATACCGGCGATATCGTTGCCATAGCCCGTATTTTGGCCGGCTTCCCACATTTTCGTCGTGAAGTCGGAAGCGATGTAGTCGGTCGGTGTGGTCTGGTCGAGCGTCAGGCCGTATTTCACGGAGAGGTACGATTCGACCGCCCGGCGTTGGGTGGCCCCGATGGAAGGGCCGCCCGAGGGAACACCGTAGAGAATGACCTCCACCATGTCGCCTTTCTGGAAATCGGTGATGGCCCCACGACGACCGATGTAGAACGGCGCTGAGGAAAAACCGGAGTTATTGGTAAAGGTGGCATCGAGTTTACCATTGGAATACAGCATACTGCCGTTGGCCTGAACGGTATTGTCGATCAGGTCAGAGGCTACGTACCAGGTATTGGGCTGCAGGACGCCGTTGAAGTCCAGGCATGGCGAGCACCAGGTGCGCCGGGTGCTGCTGGCCAGGCTGAAGCGCTGGAAGCTGCCGTCGGCGTTGCCCCAGAGGGCGCTGTTGATGTTGGTGCCTGGAGACCGGAACACGGTGAATACGGCGAAGTGGCTGTACACGTCCTTGTCCACGTCGGCGGTGGTCCACCAGTGGTCATCCACGCCATCGAAACGCATGATGGGGTGGTAATTCAGGCGGTCGCATTCCGTGTCGTAGTACACAGGAGTTTGTGAGGCTACAGGATTGTAGGCGCGGCCGTTGTTGGCCAGGTCGTACAGCGTATCAATGACCTGACCGCTTTGACTGGGTGCACCGGCGGAGAACGAACTGCCTTCCGTTTGCACCCAGAACGCGAGGTTGGCCGCTACGCCGCCGGGCGGGAAGAACTGCCGCCCAAAGGTGATATACGCGCCGTCGGGTATAGAAGAAGAGTTGAGCGTCACCTGGCCGCCTGTCACTGCCAGTTCGGTGTCAATGGTTGCAAATGTCGGACTGGTGCTAATGAGCAGGCGCTCGGCCAGCGGGTTGCCGATCTTGATCTGGATGGAGGCATTCGTCCAGTTGGTTTTTTTTACCTTCCAGACGCGCTCCATGCGGCGGTTCACGTTGGGGCTGCTGACAGGCGTGGCAAAGGTGTTGGCGCCGCCGTTGTGTCCCCAAAGCATGAAGGAGCGGTCGTTGGGGATCGTGCTGCTGTTCGCCGCGTTTGTGGCGGCCACCGTGCCGAGGCCAATGGTGAGGATCGCGTCCTTGTTGAGGGACTTCGATTGCTTCTGGTAGAGGCCCGAGCAGTCGTCGCGTCCCATGCCGGCGATGTTGCGGCTGTGCGCGGCGTTTGCAGTGGCGTCCCAGATGACCGAACCGTTGCCGGCCAGGTAGTTGACAGGCGCGGTTTGGTCCAGCGTGATGCCGTATTTCAGTGCGAGGTAGCTGTTCACGCGCTGGCGTTCGGGGGCGGTCAGTTTGCGGTCGTAGAGGATGACCTCAGCCACGTCGCCGTTGAAGGGATAGCTGGTACTTGCCCCGATGTGGTTGCCGCCTGCGTTGGACGCAAAACTCACGGTATTGCTCGCCCGGCTGTATTGGGTTTTTCCGTTGAAACCGGACGCCCAGTCGTTTGTCGCCGACCAGGTACTGAAAATCTGGAACTGGGCAACATCCACCGCAGGTGCAGAGGTTGTGCCACCGCCTTCGGCCACAGCCAGTGTGCCCGGATGCCAGGCAGCGCGAAGCGTAGTGCCGAAATCGTTGTAAAGGTAGCTGTTGCCATAGGTGTAGTGCGTGTTGGAATTGCCACCAAAATCGAAGGGGCCGCCGTAGTTGCCCAGTGTTCCCCTGCGGGTTACGGCAATGGCTTCGCCCTGGGTGAATGTGCTGGTGTAGTTGGTGGTGCCGGCGCCCGGGTCGGTGCGGAAAAAGTCGTTTCCGTCAAAATTGACGACGGGGTTGAAGTTGACTTTTCCCTCCTGCCGCTGCGGGTCGGAACTGGTGTACACGAAATTGAAGGCGGGGTTGCCGGACAGGTTTTCCCAGTCGGTCAGGTTGCCGGCTACGTTCGGCAAAGTTTGGTCGGCCTTGATCCAGAGTTGCAGGTTGGCGTTCACGCAGCCCGGTGCAGTGAGGTAGGCGCCGAAGGAAAAATGCTGCCCGCTGTTGAAGTCAACGTTTGCGGTAAAATAGTTCACCCCGCCGATGGTTTCGCTGGTCATGGCGATCATCTGGTCGCTGCCGTCGAAGGTAGCGTCGTTGCTGACGAGCAGATGCACCTGCGTCAGGTTAATGGGCAGGGTAGTTTTAGGCAGGGCCACTTTCACGCTGCCGGCGGTGCCGGTTTCGCGCACTTTCCAGATGCGGTCCATACGCGAGTTCATGTTGTTGAATTCAAATGCGGTACTGAAATAGGTAGAACCGCTGTTGTTGCCCCAGAGCAAGTAGGAATTGTTGGTGGAAAAATTCGAACCATTGGCGGCGTTGGTAGCGGCCACCGTGATGCCGTTGCCGATAACCACCTGAAGTCCGGCGTTGGCCGATTGCGACTGGCGCTGGTGGAGGTTCTGGTTATCGTCGCGTCCGATGCCGGCCACATTGCTGGTATAGGCGGCATCGGTAGTGGCGTTCCAGAGTACGGTGCCGCTGGAAGCCAGGTAATCCGTGGGCGTGGTTTGCCGGAGGGTGATGCCGTACTTGAGCGCCAGATAGGAATTTACGCGTTGCATTTCCGGGTCGCTGAGTTGGCGGGTGAAGACGATCACTTCGGGTATGCGTCCCAGCCATTGTTCTCCGCCGGAGGAACCGATGAAAAGGCGGTTGCCGATCTCGGTTTGTTGTTTGGCGTCGAGTGTGGTGGTTTGCTTGTGACCATCCACCCAACTCACGATGTTGTCGGTAGCCGAAGTGCTGGCGTTGGTGGAGCTCAGGGAGAAAATCTGTGGTTGGCGGTTTGTGCCGCCGGTATTGCCGTTGAAGAGCAGGGCGGTGCCGCCGTTCCACTCGGCGGGACTGCTGCCGCTCATCCAGGGGTTCCAGCCGTTGGGGCTGACACCGTCGGTTTGCAGGTCCATGGCGGGGTAGTTACCGTCAATACCCACACCGGTCGTGGCGCGGAGTTGTCCCAGCACAGTGCGCTCATCGAAGCCCACCGTTATAATTTGCCAAGGCAAGTTGTTGCAGTACAGACGGTGGTCATTGGTGAGTTCGTCGCCGCCGTCGAAACTGAGAGCGGGGTGGAAGTTGATGAGTTTGCCGGCGGAAGTTTTGTAAAAAGTGGGCCGTGCGCCGGCGGTTACTTGCTGGGCGGAACCCCAGGAGCCGATGCCGGGCCAGGCGCTTACAGCAGCGCCGTCGGCCAGGTTGGCGAGGCTGTCGGCATCAAACCAAAGGAGCAGGTCGGCGTTCACACCGCCGGGGGCGGGATTTGCGCCCGATTTGTTGACACGGCCATTGCTTGCCATGGTGCTGCCGGTACTGAGCAGGGGCACGATCTTGGTTGTTTCCGTAGCCTCCACGCCGGTTTGAAACGACGTACAAGTGCCGCCCAGTTTGGTTTCGATGGGAGCGGCCTGGAAGGTGCCGTCGCCGTTGCCGGGGTAGACAAAGATTCCGCTGTTGGCGCCCAGGCCATCGTGGGAGTTCACGAAGTCCACGTTGCCGTCGCCGGTCACGTCAATCCATTGGCCAAACTCCGAGCCATTCTCGCCAATCACCGTAAAACTGGTGCCGGAAGGGTTGTTCACCAGCGATACGATATAGGTGGTGGCAAAAGTGCCGTTGCCGTTGCCGAGAAAAACGAAGATGTCATTGTTCGAGTTGAGTTCGTTGGCGTGTACATAGTCGAGTTTGCCGTCGTTGTTCACGTCGGCCAACTGGGATGTTTCGTTGCCGGCCTTGCCCGCGGTGAGGGAGCTGCCGGTTTGCTGCATGTTGCTCGTGAGTATGGCTGCGGGGGCAAAACTGCCGCCACTGGTGGCCAGCCACACGCGAATGCTGCGGCTGTCGCCTTCGTTGGAACAAACCAGGTCGGCCTTTCCATCGCCGTTCACATCGCCCAGGAACGAAGTCTCGGCTGCGGAGACCCCGGAAGTCAGGTACCCATTTGAGCCGGTCAGGGTTGTGGATACCTTTGTCGTCAGGAAAGTGCCGTTGGCGTTGCCCAGCCAAACGTGTACGATGTTGTCGTTGCCGGAAAAGACGTAGTCGAAATTGCCGTCGCCGTTCACATCGCCGAGGAAGGATTGCTCGGTGCCGTTGACTCCCGCAAAGACGGAGTTGGTTCCCGCCTGCATACTGGTGGTGGTGATGGGCGTTTTGGCAAATGATCCGTCACCCTTTCCGGGATACACGTAAATGGAGCGGTTGTTGTTTTCGGTGACGTGTACAATGTCGGTGATGCCGTCGCCGGTGATGTCCTCAAAGAAACTGGCGGCGGTGGCATCGTCGCCGAACACCTCGGTGCCGCTGTTGTCGCGGTCGAAGCCGGTATCGGAAATTTTGGTGGTGCGGAAGGTGCCGTTGCCGTTGCTGACCCACGCGGAAATGCCGGTTCCGGCGCCGCTGTTGTCGTCGGCGCCGTGTACAAACGCCAAGGTGCCCGGCGGTGGCGACGAAGGCGCTTCGGCAGCCGTCCACAACGAAAAATGCGCAATACCGTCGAGGGTGATGGTATTGCGTACTGGATCAACGATACTGTTGCGGTGTGGTTCCCAGGTGTGGCCTTCATCGGTGGAGGAATACAGGATAAGTCTGGTTTCATCGAGACCGTTGAGGTCGGCGTCTTCGTACACGAAAACCATTTCGGCATCGAGCTGTTCGTCGAACTCGGGGTGTATTCCTACCACTTTTTTCAGGGATGCCCGACCGTTGATGGTTGCAGGCTCGTGCGTGAGCGTGATTTGCGTGCGCCCGAGGTTGTTGTTGGAGGAAATTCGGATGCCGGCCTCGTCCACCCATGTCCGGCTCGGTGCCTGGAGCACGGTCGTGGTCGTGAACGGACTGTCCGCCGAATGTCGAAAAAGGAGTATTCCTGTCGCACCAAGTCCGAGAAGGAATGTCAAAATTGACAAGATTGCGATGTTCCTGTGTCCGGTATTGACTCGAACGACTGCAAGTATCGTGCGTATCCATTGGACAACTATTCGCGTGGGTGTACCATTTTTCATGAAACGGGAATTTTATAGATTGATATTATTATTGTAATTGCTTTCGATAAGACATGATGATGCCGGATGCCCGATGCACAAGGTGTCAGAACATTGATTTTTTAAATAAAATTGATGCGCTACGTGTGAGTTATGGGCCTTCCCGTATTTTTCTATTCAGGTTGATAAAGTTCGATGGTCTTGAGCACATTTGATTGCCTGAATCCACTTCCTGTGCAACCTGTGCTTCAGGCAGCATTTGCTGCCATATAGTCCTGAAGTTCACAACAGGCACTCTGCTTGTACCCAAGAGACATGTCAGCAAGTCGCATGTATCAGGCTCTGTGTATTTATTGAAATTAGTGTTATTTTTCATATAGGTGTGGTTGCCTTTTTCAATAATCAAGCAGATGAAAATCCACGATCAACTCGTGCAAGCGTTCTTCTACGATATAGATGCCCGGCTTGAGAATCAACGGGTGGTTGGCTCCAATACGTTTTTGCACAAAGAGCGGCATGGATACCGATTCGAATATCTGGAACAGGTTCCATCTGAAATAGCATTTGATATGCTGTTCCGTCATGGATTGTCTCAAGAACGCGAAACGGAGTTTTCGTTGATTGGTCATAGATATCCAGGCAGTCGAATACGGGCATTTCATCGAGTTACGTACCTGTGTCACAGGCAGAACCATGCATACCCCGGAACCTTTGCACCCGGTGCTTGGCGATCCGAACACGATATCCGCTTTTATTCTCGTCTTTTTAATTCCTATATCACTTAGCGGGTTTACAAGCGTGTTTTGGTATTGTGTATGATTTTTCTTCACAGTACCTGGCCTTGTTTAAATAGATGACACAATTCCTTCTTTGCATGTATTCTCATAGTTTGGAAGGCGACCGTGCCTCGGGACGCTCGTATGCGCCCCGAGGGAATGGTCAAAAGTTTAATCAAATCAGTCGTCGTATGAGTGCCAGTCTTTGAGTGCAGGTATTTTTGATTATGCAGTCAAAAACCGATTACGTCAATGATGACGATGTCGTCTTGTTGTTGGATAGAACCGTCAGGATGGAGGTGGCAATGAGGGGCGAGTGGGCACATGGCGCCGGGCGAGAAGATTGTCGTGCTTTTCATGAGATGATTATGTTTAATAATTACCTCACAAAAATATAGGCACTATTCACGAAGCACTTGGACAGAAATACGGCCTTTCTTACTCAACAGAGATCGCCAGGTATACAACGCAGGAGATTTTACGGGGGCAGGGACGTTTTGTCGCGCTGTATGACACAAAACAAATGAGCATCTTTCAAATCCTGCTGCGTTGAGCAGGTATAGGCGCCGCGGCAAACAATTCGCAGTGTCTGGGTTTGCCCAGGATGTTGAGGACGATTCCCCATAGTACGTCGTACGGCACGATCTCGATTTCCGTATCCGGATTGTGCGTGGACGAGGGCAATATCGTCAGTTGCTTCCAGGTATCGGCCGTTCGTTTTTGAACCTCGGGAAGCAAAAAGGAAGCTTTAGGCACTTGCTCCAGCATGCGCATAAAACATTGGCTCCGCGCCATATCCGGGCTATTGACGTAACGGGAACGATACTTAGAGAGGCCCTCGGCCCGGTCAATGATCTGCGGCCACCGATGCTGCGCCAGATCGAACAAGAATTGAACGACGAGCACCGGGATGTTCATACCCGATTTGTCCTTGGAGAAAAACTGGATTTCGTTCACGAACCTGGATATTTTGAACTTCGACACGGTATCGGGCACGGCAATCAGGCCACCATACGCGAGCAGTGCGATGTACGCCTCGAATATCTTCCAGGTCTCGATAACCGGAGCGGGTTGATGTTCGAAATTTGGATGTGCGGCAACGGCAAGGCTGATGCGCAGCCCATCGGAGTAGTTTCCCGAATGCATGGCCGACAAAAAGTACAGCTCCTGCAACTTGAACCAGTTGTACGTCCCATCCTCGAACAGGTCCTGGTGCTCCCTGGCCATGAGAAGACACTTGTCAAATTGGCGCATATGCAGGTAACAAGTAAACAGATTGTAGTTGAACACCTGCAGGACTGTGTTGCTGACGTAGTCTTTCTTGTCAAAAAATTCCAGTGCTTGCTCACAAAGCCGTGCTGTGACCGGGTAATCCTGCATACTGTCGTAAATAAGTATCTCGAGCATTCGCCCGAAAAATTGAACCTTGAACGTACTGCATTGCTCCAAATATGGCTTTACGCGATCGAAGTACTCCCGGGCTTTTTTCGATATTTCTTCCTTTTGAGATTTGTTGCGCACATATCGCGTCACCAATTCGGCGTAGTACCCTTCGGTTTTCCGTTCCATGATCCAATACTCCTCGTACTGGTTGAGCTGCTGCTCAATTTGGTCGAAGCGCTTCTGATCGCCTTCCAGAATGCCATAGTGCAACCGCAACGTACGCAGGATGTCTACGGTGAGCTCGGTAAACTCAAAACGCAGGGTTTGGCGCAGCAGATTTTCCAATAAGTTTATGCCGTTCTCCCGAGCGTTTTTGGTCATCAATGTCATCGAAGCAGCCCATTTTCTGGAACAGGCGTAAAAGGCGTGTTGGCGCTCGGTGAAGGCGGATTCTCTAAAATCGAGCAGCAAGATGGAGTCGTTCAGCCGTTCCTTGAGCTTGCCTTTTATCGTATGCAGGCGTGCCGGGTTTTGGGCATACTCCGGAAACACCGCCCTGGCATCGTCTTCTGTTTTGACAAAACCGCCGGCAATGGCATTGTAGAAGCGTTCCATCTCCGAGTCCGGCTCAAGCACGATACTCATCATGCCGCTCACCTTGAACTTTGTACGCTGGAACAGCAGTACCAGATTGATCAACTCCTGCATGAGAAAGGCGACGATTAAAAAGGTGGGTATTACAAATTTGCTTCCAAGGCAATTTACGATTGCTAGGTGCGATTGGCTTTTGGAGGGCGGAACGGACTTATCGGCTCGGCATTGGTTGATGGTTGATTATCAGGAGCACCCGAGTAAGCGGTTGCCTCCTGAACAGGTTCACTTGGGGGCGCTTGCACTGAAATCCAGTTCAAGCCAATTGGCGCAAGTTCCCGTAGGTGGCTGGGGATGTCTGAGCCGATTAGGTACAGCGGCACTCCAAAATCTTCAAATATGGTTGGCTGCATCTTTTTTATACAGGTAGGTTACGTATTTTTCAGGCATACTACCGGCTGTCCGACTTAGGTGCCGTATCGTATGTTCTGAGATACTGATATTTGTAAATGTTGGAGAAATCAATCTGGCTGAAGCGAGCAGGAAGGACGATAAATGTCCCAATGTGCAGACGAGATCGTCACTGCCCAAGCACATCCAGATTATTGATCGAGGCGTCAAGCCAATGTCTGCGAGAGGCGGTGATTGTGCATGATCGCTTCAAGTCGAAACGGTAAAAAAAGACCTTCATAAGCGGAAAAAATTAAAGCGTTAAGGATTACGAATTAAAAACATTTCAAATGTACGGGCACGAGCATCTCCGGGCAAGGACAAAAAACCAGATTTTTAACGCATAACTATTATTGTAATATATCAATAATTGTTTTATAAAATTTTAAAACAGCACAAGCACACACTTTCAATTATCGGCAACGATATGAATCTCGCATTTTTGCCTCAAAAACCGTTTCAGGTAATCAGGGATTTTTGCTCAAAAACAGTTGGTAAAGTTGTGGATGGCTTGACTATTTCCGGGATTGTCCCGGGGTTTTCCAACGAGCGTAGTACGATCAGCCATAAGTGCTCATACGGGATAACTTCCACTTCACGGTGTTGATTTACCGTATGCCAGGGCATTTGTTGGAGTTGTGCAAAGGATTCCTGTGTCTTTTTTCGGATCAACTTGCTATCGAATGAGCAGGTGGGTATTTGCAGAATCATTTTGATGAAGCACCTGTTTCGAAGCGTCATGTCGTCATTCAAGTATCGTGCGGAATATTTCTTCAGGGCATCAATCCGATTTTCGCATTCATCCTGCATGCGCATGGCAGAGTAATACAGAAATTGAACGATTAGCACGGCGATGTTCATGCCGCGTTTGTCCTTCGAAAGCACAGGCACTTCGTTCAGGAAACGGCTCATCCGAAAATGGATCAGGCGCGTTTCATCTCCGGGAAGCACTCCTGTGACCATCAAATAATATAAGTATGCTTCGAAGACTCGCCAGATTTCCTGAAGATGCGATGGTTGTGACAGGAAACTGGTGTTTGCCTTTACCTTTTCCAGAATGCTTACTCCTTCCCGGTATTTTTCGCTATGCATGGCCGTCATCAGATGTAACTCCTGTAGTTTGAACCAATTAAATGAGTTGGGTTCCACCACTTGTTCAAGAACATGGAAGTACGGGAGGCCTTTTTCAAACTGACGGGTATTCAGGTAGCATGTTAACAAATTGTAGTAAAATGTTTGTTGTACCATCCCACTCCGGTACTTTTTTGTATCAAAAAATGACACGGCTTCAAGGCAGACCTGCTCCATGTTGTCATATTCGTGCAGGCTGTCGTAAATCACGGTTTTGATCAGGTATCCGAAAAAATGAACTTTGAACGCTTCATGCTGCTGCATGAGCGGCAGTATCTGATCGAAGTACTCTTTGGCCTTTTCGGATGCGGCATATTTGTCGGCTCGTGCATGCACATAATGCATGACCAAATTGCTGTACAATCGTTCGGCTTTCTGTTCGGCAAGCCAGGCCGCTTCCAGTTCGAGCAGAGTCTCCTCCAGTTCAGAAAATTTCCGCTGATTACCCTCAATGGTTCCGTAGTAAAGTTCCAGGGTACGGATGATGTTCATGCTCATCTCCGTAAATTCAAACTCCAGTGTATGTCGAAGCAGGTTTTCTAACTGCTTGATCCCGATGCTACGGATATTCTTGGTAATCAGGATCATGGCAGCGCTCCACTTTTTTACGCACTCCACAAATGCAACTTGCCTGTCCGGGTAATTTTCTTCCCGAAAATCGAGCAGGAAAACGGCATCGCACAAACGATTTTTTAGCCGGTTCCGGAGTGTGGCCACTGCCTGAAGACTACCTAACTCGGGAAATTGATCCAGGAGATCCTGATCAGACCAGGCATCGCCTTTGGCAATGGCATGAAAAACCTTCCCCAACTGTGAATCGGGCCGTATTAACGCCTCCAGAAGCGAGTTCGATTTAAACTTGGTCTTCTGGATAAACTCAATGAGATCTACCAGGTCTTGCATGGCACAAAAGGTAGTTCGTTGAAATTGAAGTATGTTTCGATTAAAAATGTCTGCCCGATAACGTTGCAAACATCGAGGTAAAAGTAGCTACGCTGAAATTTGTATTCCTGCCGGCGAAACAATTTACCTCCCAACTACATCACTATGTAGTTCGGAACGATCCTGCGCATGTCCACAAGTTATCCCGTAAAAAAACTAACTTCGCCGCTTTCCTTTACTCCCTTCACTCCGTTCAAACGGTATGTGCGCTTCGATCTGGTACTACTCTCGTCTGCTCCCCGGCATCGTCATTGCTTGCTTGGGCCACTTCTCTCTCTTTTCTCAACATGCCCGAACAGCAGAGTACGACTTTCGGCGTATCAGTATGCAGGACGGCATATCAAATCAAATCATCACGGCCATTTGCGAAGACAGCCGGGGCATGCTCTGGTTCGGTACGCATAGCGGGCTTTACCGGTTCGATGGGTTCCGAGTGACGCGCTTTGTGGACAAAAAGATTGATTTCCTGTCTTCCGAGTATGTCACGGATCTGGAATATCTGGATGCACCCGGCGGTTCCGGCTACCTCCTTGTTTGCACATGGGGAAAAGGCCGGCTGCTGGACATCGCAAAAGACCGGATCATACCGTTTGAGTCGCAGGGATTTCCGCGAAATATCTTCGATAAATGTACCCAGATTGAAAAACAGGATGACAACACGTACTGGGTAATCGCCGATAGTACATTGTACCGTCTTCAACATACCAATCTCAAGTGGAGTTCGATTGATTCGCTCGGCGTCGCGCCCGGTGCTCCATTTACGAAAATTGAGATATCACCCTCCAATTCAGGGGGTATCTGGCTCTTACCCACCGCAGAAGAGGCATACTATGTGTCTGCATCAGGTGCCTACACCCGCTGCTCTCTTCCTGTGTTTAAAAACAATCCCAAACCGATAGCAGGACTTCTTGGGCTGATTCAGACACCGGAGGGCATGATCGGGTGGGACTACGTACGTAACCTGTACCGATTCAATTATCAACGCGGCACTTTTGAGCCGGAGCATAAAAAAACATTCGTGGAGTTATTTCCGGCAATTGCTGCGTTGGATCGTTCCTACAAACAGCGGAATATATTGCGTATACGCTATACGTTGTCTACCGGAGAGGAAGCCATCGGCACCACCCTGGGGCTTTTTATTCCCCGAAAGCGTATTAGCCAATTTAAGGTACCAGAGGGCATGTCGGGGAGTGAAATTCGCGGTATTTTGACCGATTCCATGGGTAATTGGTGGGCCGGAACGTACACCGGTTTTTTCGGTGGAAACCTGGCCCTCGCCGGAATCAATCGTGTATCCACTATCCAGGGCGTATGGGGCGGAATTCCAATTGATTTAAATCAGTGGATGCTGATTTGCGAGAACAGAGCCGGAATATTCGTGCTAAACAAGGCCCGGAAAAGTGTACTAAGACCACAATTAGCGGCGCCGATGAAAAATGTACCCGAAAGTGCGCTTTCCATTTGCCGGGATTTAGCAGGGAATATCTGGGTGGGCACCTATACCAACCTGTTCTGGTCTCCTCCCGATGCGCCATTTGATTTTCATCGATTGAAACAACCAGGAACCCCAAAACCTTTGCAAGCGCCATTTTTTAGAGCGTTGCTGGCCGATAAGGACTCCAGCGTTTGGGCAGGTGCTGAAAACGGTTTGTTCCGATTGCGGTACAGTCATTCTCCCGATCGTTTCACGCTTGACACGATACTTAACGACCTTTTTATCAGCGATTTGTATGCGGATCAGTTCGACAATATCTGGGTTGCAACCAAAGGCAAGGGACTGGCTAAGTACAACCGAGCCAGCAATACGTTTACATGGTACGATGCTGAGAACGGCTTGGCAAATAACTCCACTTGTAGAATTGAAGCGAGCAATGACGACCAGGTGTTGTGGGTCAGTACACACGATGGTCTCTCCCGGTTGGATGTAAAAACCGAGATCATCCACAATTACCACGAAGAAGATGGTATTCCCGGAAATGAGTTCAACTCGGCTGCCAGTGCCCGTTTCCCCGACGGCACGCTCATATTTGGCGGGGTAGCCGGCTTGGTGCTGTTCCATCCCGACTCACTTCGGCCGCGTAGTTTCCGGTATAAAACTTTTTTTTCACACCTGCACCTTCAGGCAAATAGTGGAGATTCCCTCCAATTGTACCCGCTGCCGGAAGGTCCCCTGTTAATACCGCCGTACCCGAGGCTGGTGGAAATATGCCTGGGGATGAATGATTTCGTACAATCGGCAAAACCCCAATTCAGATACCGTCTTAAAGGCGCTTTTAAATCCTGGGTTTACACAAATGGTGAAAATAAAATCAGGTTTTTTAATTTATCTCCAGGCAATTATACCCTTGAGGTCCAAGCGCTTCCATACGACGGACACCTGGGGCCACCGGTGCAAATGACCATGCATGTTGCTCAACCGGTATCCGAAACCTGGTGGTTTCGGGCTTTGATGCTGGCCGGCCTGATTTTGATCTCATACCTCGCCTATCGTTACCGGCTGCGGCAAGCACTGCGGACATACATCATCCGGCAACAAATCGCCGACGACCTGCACGACGACATCGGGAACAAACTGAATATGACAAACATACTTTTGCAAAAGGTCAGGCGCAATTTTCTGGACAAAGGTCAGCCTCTGCCTCCAAGTATCTGGGCAGACGTACTTGAAGCCAATCAGCAGACACTTCAGTCTTTGCGGACGCTGATCTGGTCGGTTGACCCACGGAAAGACCGCCTCGAAAATATCTTTACGCGTATGCAGGATTTCGCTGATGATTTCCTGCACCCCCTGAATATTCAGTACCGTTTTTCCTTGCCGGAACAGGTGCCCGACAGGGAAACACTTCTGGACTTCCGGCACCACCTAATCATGATTTATCAGGAGCTGCTGACGAACATGGTAAAACATGCTCCTCCTCAGCTGGTTGCCGTGCAGCTGGACCTTTTTGCTGAAAATACCCTTACCCTGACCATCATCAATAAGTTTGACCGGCAAGCAGCCGGGCACCTTCAGGTGGCCTCCGATAAACGCGGGATGACTACCTTGAAACGGCGGCTCGACAGGATCAATGGAACCATTAAATTATTTGAAACAACCGACACCAGTCAAACCATCACGTTGTCTTTCTCCCAATTGTTCAAATAATCGTCATCATGCCCATCAACATTGCAATTATTGAAGACGATCCGGTACTTCGGCAGGAAATTACCGAGTACTTTAACAAAAGCAGCAAGGTGCAATGCCTGCTGGTAGTGGAGTCCGCATCCAAATTCAAAAAATTCCACCGGGAGTTCATGGATATCCAGATAGTCTTGCTCGACATTAATCTTCCCGATATCTCCGGCACTGAGGGGATACCGATCATTCGCCGTTTGTTGCCCGAGTCGGAAATCATCATGCACACCATTGTCAACGATTATGACACTATTTTCACCTGCATTTGCTGCGGCGCCAACGGCTATCTGATCAAGGATGGGGACTTTATCAAACTGGAAAAAACACTCATCGAACTTTCAGAGAACGGCGGTGCAGCGCTCAGCCCTA
>JAEUUV010000112.1 GCA_016787285.1 Saprospiraceae bacterium
AAACCAACGGCGGCGCCGCGTTTTTGGGCGCAGCCCAGGGCACTCCACCGTACAGCCTGCTTTGGGCAAACGGCAGCAATGCCGCCGAATTGACAAACCTCGGCGCCGGCACCTACGCGTTCACCATCACCGACGCCAACGGCTGCTCGCTCACGCAAACAGCCATGGTGCCTGAACACCCCGGCACCAACCTGAGCGCTATCCCCACGCCGCCCCTGTGTGCCGGCGGTTCCGACGGCAGCATTGACCTCGTAGTGTCGGGCGGCACGGCTCCGTTTGTGTTTTCCTGGTCGAACGGCCAAACCGCCGAAGACCCGACCGGGCTGGCTGCCGGCCAGTTTGCCCTCACCGCCACCGATGCTGCGGGATGCACGGCCACGTTAGCCGTCGGGCTGAACGAACCGCCCGCCCTTGTCCTGCAGGTGACGGCAGTGGCGGATACCTGCGAGGCTGGTACGGGCAGCCTCGATGCCGTCGCGACGGGCGGCACCGGACCATACGCCTTTCTTTGGGCCGGCGGCAATGCCCAGCCTGTTCAAAACGGGCTGAGCGCCGGCCAATTTCCGCTCACACTTACCGACGCGCACGGGTGCAGCGAAACGCTTGTGGCTACCGTGCCGGAGCATGGAAAAGTCCCCGCGATCACGATCTTTTCGGACACGATTACCTGTGCACAGCCTGTCGGGTCAATTGGCGTTACGGCCAACCAGACCAACCTGCATTACGGCTGGGCAGGGCCACAGGGCGTATTGCCCAATCTTCCGACGCAGCAGGTGTCCGTGCCGGGCAATTACGCGGTGACGGCCACCAATGCCTTCGGATGTACGGCTGTGGCCCAAACCGGCGTGGCCGAAGACCGGCTGGCGCCCATCGCCGACGCAGGAGCAGCGAATATCAACGTGCCCTGCGGCACCACCGAAATCCTGCTCGACGGCAGCGGCTCTACGACGGGGCCGTTGTTTGAAAACCGCTGGACAGGTTTTGTGGGCAACGCGGTTTTGCTGGATACGACTGCGCTCCTGGTGCCGGCGACGGAACCCGGCGTGTACGTACACTCGGTGTTGAACACGCGCAACGGCTGCTCCGACACGGATACCGTACGGGTAACCTGGGAGGCACCCATCGTGGCGGCAGCCACGGTGGATTCTATTTCCTGCTTCGGCGAAAACGACGGGTACATAGCCCTGACGGCGCTTTCGGGCGGTACGCCGCCGTACCAGTACAGCATTGACGGACAAAACTTTTCAAACACGTCTGTTTTCCCCAACCTGCCGCCGGGTGTGTACCAACTGCGGGTACGCGACGGCGGCGGCTGCCTGTGGCAAAGCACGGTGACGCTCGTGGAACCGCCGGCACTTTCGGTGCGGCTGCTGGCCGGCGACACGGTGATTCAGCGCGGGCGATTTCTGAACCTGGAAGCCGTTCCCGATCCACCCGGTGTGGCGCTGAGCGCCGTGGTGTGGCAGCCGGGAAGCCTCGAGATCGTGCCTATGGCACTCAAGCAGCGCGTACGTCCGCTGGAAAGCACCGAGTATTCCGTTCAAATTTTTGACCTGCGGGGTTGTTCGGCTACCGACCGTATTTTTATCCGGGTAGACAATTTCGACATTTACGTACCCAATGTCATTTACCCCGGACGAGTGTCCAACGACGCGTTCACCATTTTCGCCGGCGACGGCGTAACCGGCATCCGACTCATGCGGATTTACGACCGCTGGGGTAGTCACGTTTTTGAAAAACGCAATTTCCTGCCCAATGACCTGACCGCCGGATGGGACGGTACCGACCGGGGCAGGCCGGTGAATCCGGGGGTGTTTGCCTGGTATGCCGAGGTTGAATTTCGCGACGGGCAGGTGCGCCTGCTGAAAGGCGACGTGACGGTGGTACGGTAGGGGAAATACGAATTACAAACTACGAATTGCGAAGTAGGGGAGGCGGTATACGCCTCAAAAAAACCCGTTTTTTGCCTGAATGAAAGAATAGTCCAGCCTTTTGAAAGAATGGTGAAGGCCCTTCGCCGGCCCTCGCCGGCACCTTTGTCTCCGATCAACGAAAGTTCATTTCCGACACTTTTCGGGCGGATGCGGCGCGCTTCGGCGTGGTGCTCCGCCCGGCTCGGGAACGGCTTTCAAACCTTTTTCACATCAAATTTTTCGGAGATGACACACAAACTTTTGCTTGCACTTTTGCTGCTTTTTGCAGCCGCCGCCGCTCTGGCGCAACCCCACAAAATATGGAATGGCTCGGTCAGTACCGACTGGAGCACTGCCGCCAACTGGACCCCCGCAGCGGTACCCGTGGCCGGTGACTCGGTTTGGATATTGGTGCTTCCAGGCAAATTCAATCCCACGATTTTTTCAGGTACGATGGCCAAGGCGAAAAATCTGTATGTCGGTTATCAGGATCAGCTGACCATCAATGCCGGCGCTGAACTGGAGTTGACCAGTACCTTGAATGTGACGGCGCTTTCTATCAGCGACCAAGGCGTAGTCACGAACCATGGTACACTGAAGGCCAAGTCGGGTTTCCAGGGGATTGATGTTGACGGCTCCCTGATCAACAACGGCACCCTCGTGGTCGGGCAGCCGGGTTCCAGCCCGTATTCCACCGGGGAAGAGGGTATCCGGGTATTGGCCGGGGGGCAGCTGACGAACAACAGTACCGGCACCATCACCATTTACCGGCCGGCCAACAACGGCATTCTGCTCAATGCTGCCGGCGCCAATATGACCAACCACGGAACGATCACAATCCGGGAGACTGGTTTGAATCCGAACCCTGCAGTAGCAGCCACCGGCGACGGCATTGACGCGCGCGGCGGCGCGTTTGTCAACGAAACCACCGGCGAGGTGTATATCACCCGAACCAGCGCCAACGGACTTAACTGCCGAAACTCGAGCGGCAGCATGACGAACAAAGGCCAGATTACGATCCACAATGTCGGCCTGACGGAAGAGAACGAGCTCAAGGAAGGCATTTGGGTGGATTTGGCAACGTTCACCAATACGGCCACCGGTATGATCTGGATTGACACCACCGGGAACAACGGCATCGCCAATCAGGGGGTTTTCAACAACAGCGGGTATATTTCGGTCGGCGCCACGACCATCGGCAATTCCGGCTTGGTTAATCTCGCAGCGTTCAACAACCAGAACGGAGGTGTTCTGGAAATATCGCACACCAACAAGGACGGTATTTTTACCGGCGGTTTTGGTGGCCTTGTCACCAATTCCTCCGGCGGCAGTATTACCATCAACCACATCGAGGAAGATGCCATCGGCATATTCGGTTTTGGCGGAGTCAACAATTTCGGTACCCTGCAAATCGGCAACACGGGCAGCATAGGCGGCCGCGGCATCAACAACGCTACCACGTTCATCAACCAGGGCACGGGTAACCTGACGATCCTGAACACAGGCGGCAGTGCCATTTTCAACGATCAAAATTCGGTCACGGATTTTATCACCCCGACGTTTACCAACGGCGGCCTGCTCACCATCGGCGACGCCGGAAGCGAATCGTCCACCATACCAGGCATCGAAAACACCGAGCCGGCCAAATTTCTCAACGGGGGGTGCGGCGTGCTGACGACCCACCAGTCCATCATTAGCGCCGACAGTTTTGTAAACGAAGCGTTCCTGTTCATGCGCAGTACCTTGCCGAACACTATTTCCGGCGTGTTCATCAACGAGGGCGTCATTCACGACCCGAACGAGGGCTTCAACGGCCAGCCGCTGACCAACACCGATTTCATCATCAGCCCCGCCGCCGGCGAATGTGTCATTTCGGATGTTCTGCAAAAAGGCACAGGCGCAAATGTCACCATCGCCGGCACCTGGTACAAGGATCAGGCGCTCACGATGACCGCCGGCACCTACAACCAGGCCGCCAACACGTTCACGGTCACCAATCTGACGGAGGGCACGCATACCCTGTATTTCCGGGCTACCGACAACCAGTATAGCTGCAGCCAGGTTGTTTCGATAAAAATCACCTACGACGACGTGACGCCGCCTTCCATCACCTGCCCGAACGATGCCACGGTTTCCTGTGCCGGGCAGGTTCCGGCCTGGAACATCGGCCAGGTGACGGCGAGCGACAACTGCGGTACGCCCGTGAAGTCGCACATGGGGGATGCTACCGGCAACCAGACCTGCCCGAATCGCTACACCGTTACCCGCACGTACAAAGCCGACGACAACCGGGGCAACACCAATACCTGCGAACAGATCATCACGGTGTACGACGAAACGCCGCCTACATTCACGGGTGTGCCCGCCAACACGACCGTGCAATGCAACGTCGTACCGCCGCCCGCCAACCCGACTGCTTCGGACAACTGCGGCGGGAGCACGCCGGTGTCGTACGAACAGCAGCGCACCGACGGCGATTGCCTCTACCGCTACACCCTGACGCGCATTTGGTCGTCCACGGATGTTTGTGGAAACAACAACAGCGCTTCGCAGATGATTACCGTGCTAGACACGCAGGCGCCGACATTTTCCGGCGTGCCGGCCAATGTGACGGTACAATGCAACGCCGTGCCGCCACCCGCCAACCCGACGGCTTCAGACAACTGTTCCACCGGTGTCGGTATTTCCTACAACCAGGCCCGCACGGACGGAAACTGTCCCGATTCGTACACCCTGACCCGCACCTGGACGGCGACCGACGACTGCGGCAATGAGAAAACAGCCACCCAGATCGTCACAGTGCGCGACACGCAGGCACCGAATTTTACCTCGGTTCCCGCCAACGTGACCGTGCAGTGCAACAGCCTGCCCGCTGTGGGTACTTCAACGGCTACCGATAACTGCGACGCCTCGGTTTCCATCGCCTACAACGGCCAAACCCGCCAGAACGGTTCTTGCACCGACACGTATGTACTCATCCGTCAATGGACGGCTACCGACAATTGTGGCAATACCAAAACCGCCACGCAACGCATCAACGTGATTGACAACCAAAAACCCAACTTCACCAGCACGCCGTCCAACGTGACGGTGCAGTGCGATGCCATTCCGGAGCCGGCGAACCCGACGGCCACCGACAACTGCGACACCGCCGTAGCCGTCACCTACAACGGCCAGACCCAAACCAACGGCGCCTGCCCCAACGCGTACACCCTGACGCGCCGCTGGACGGCTGCCGACAACTGCGGCAACACACGTACGGTCACACAGCGTATTGTAGTAGTGGACAACGTCAAACCCGCATTTACTTCGTTTCCGGAAAACACCACCATCGCCTGCGATGAAAACCCGCCGGCGGTGGGCAGCCCCACGGCTTCCGACGGCTGCGGTACCGCCACGGTGACCTACCTCGGTCAAAGCAGCACGAGCGGCAACTGCCCGGGCAACTACCAGATCAAACGCACCTGGCGCGCTACCGATGCTTGCGGGAACAGCACGGTATCCACGCAAACGATTCAGGTACAGGACACGGGCGAACCGGAATTCACCTCGGTACCCGACCCGATCACCATCGAATGCGGCCAACCGCTGCCGCCCCTGGTAAATCCGACGGCCTCGGATGCCTGTGGGTTTGCGTTTGTCACCTTTTTGGGCAACGTGCCCTCGGGCAGCGGCTGTGCGCAGGACTACACCGTGACGCGCACCTGGGAGGCCGAAGATCTGTGCGGCAATACGGCCACCGTGACGCAGGTGATCACGGTGTTGGGGAATAATTACGGAGGTGAAGGTGCGGAAAACCGGGAAGAGGGCGCTACGAGACTCATCGCTCATCGCTCATCGCTCATCGTTACTCCCAACCCCACCACCGACCGCATCCGGCTCGACCTGACGGACTTCGCAGGCGAATCGGTCACGGTTTCAATTCACGGCGACCTGGGGCAATTGGTTTGGGAAAAGCACATTCCGGTGGTGGAAGATCGGAGCCTGTCCGTGAGCCTGCTCGAAGCCGGCGCTGTTTCGGGGATTTATACGGTCACCGTGCGCAGCAAGGGTGGGGTAGCGGCGAAGCGGGTCGTGCTCGCAGAGTAAATTAAAAAAATGACCAAGCGGCCCGCATCAGTCAACCGGTTTTCCTGTAGGAATGGTTGATCGATGCGGGCCGCTTGCAATTTACCGGGAGACGACGCTTACTCCACCAGCACCACTCGCCGGGCGGCTACCCGGCTCGCGCTGCGTACGCTCAGGGTGTAAATTCCAGGTGTTGCACCCGCCTCGCGCAGGCTGATGGACAGTTTCAACTCCTCCACAGCCGGGATGCGGCGCTCCCAGATCAGTTGGCCCAGGTCGCCGTGAATTGAAACCGTGACCGATTCGCCGGCAAAGTCCGTCAGGTCGAGTTGGATTCGGTCGGTGGTGGGGTTGGGGTTAACAGTTATGAGTTTTGAGTTTTGAGTTTTGAGTTGGGCTGCCTGGTCTCGGTTCTCCGCGCCTTCTTCCTCATAACTGCCGTTCCCCAATACCGTAATCACCTGCGAGGTCGTAGCGGTATTTCCGCACAAATCATCGGCTCGCCAGGTGCGGGTCACGGTATAGTCTGCCGCGCAGCCGCTGCCCGAGGGCACATTGCCGAGAAACGTGATGTGTACATAGCCGCCGCAGGCATCGGTAGCGGTCGGATTTACCAGTGGTGGCAAAGGGTCGGTACACTGAATGGTAAGCGGTGGCGGCACGGAAGTAAATACCGGGCCGTTTTCGTCGGTCACCTGAATGGTTTGCGTGGCGGCGGTGCTGTTGCCGCACACGTCGGTAGCGCGCCAGGTGCGTTTGATTTGGTAGTTGCCCGGGCAGGTACCGCTTGTCGAACTCTGACCGAGGTATGTGATCGTGACGGCACCGCCACAAGCATCCGAGGCCGTGGGTGTAGCCACAGGAGGTAGCGGTTCCGAGCAGGCAATCGTCGTGTTTGCCGGGAATGAGGTGAACACCGGCTTGATGTTGTCCACCACCGTGATGCGCTGCGATATGCTGCGTGTATTGTTGCAGTTGTCGGCAGCCGTCCAGCGGCGGGTCAGGGTGTAGGCGTTCGGGCAGGCGCCGTTGGTTTTCGTCTGTCCGTTGTAGGTGATCGAAACCGAGTTGTCGCAGTTGTCGGTTGCTGCCGGGTTTGCAGGCGCCGGTATGGCATCGCATTGCACGGTGATGTTAGCCGGCGTACTGGTGAAATTCGGTTTTTGGGTGTCTATTACCGAAATCCGCTGCGTAGCCGTTTTGGTATTGCCGCAGGCGTCGGTAGCCGTCCATTTCCGGGTCAGGGTGTACGCATCGGGGCAAGTGCCGTCCACGCGGGTTTGGCCGTTGTAGGTCACCGCTACAATGCCGCCGCAATTGTCGGTGGCTACCGGCGTGCCCACCGCAGGCACGCTGTTACACTGCACCGTCGTATTGGCCGGCACGAACGTGAACACCGGCGCTGTATTGTCGAAAACCGTGATGATCTGGGAGCAACTTGCCGAGTTTCCAGAGCCGTCGGTGGCGCGGTAGTAACGCGTGACGCTGAACC
This sequence comes from Saprospiraceae bacterium, assembly GCA_016787285.1. Classification (GTDB taxonomy): domain Bacteria; phylum Bacteroidota; class Bacteroidia; order Chitinophagales; family Saprospiraceae; genus M3007. The sequence continues at coordinate 7,474 of JAEUUV010000112.1, forward strand.
GGTTGATGCAGGCGACATTGTACGGCAGCGTGGTCAGCAGGTGTGTTTTCGTCACCGCCCCGCAGTTGTCGGTAGCCGTCACCAATGCCGGATTCGGCGCCGGCACCTCGCCCGCGCACGACACGGTGAGGGCGCCCGGGCAGGTAATCATCGGTGGCTCGGTGTCCAGCACCGTCACCGAGAATTGACAGGTTGCTGTGTTGTTGCTCCCGTCGCGCACCGTCCACACCACGGTGGTGTTTCCTTTTTGAAAAACAGCGCCCGCCAGCGAGGGGGTCTGGTTGATGTTGTTCTGCAAGGTCGTCTGGCCGCAGTTGTCGCCGTACGAAACCGGCTGAAAAGCCGCCCCCGGCACCGTGTAGGTACACACCCCCGGGTCGGTGCTTTTCGTCTGATTGGCAATGCAAACCACCGTCGGTTTGATGGTGTCAAGTACAGTCACTGTGGCTGTGCAGGTTCCGACATTGTAGTACAAATCCGTCACCATCAGCGTCACCGTATTGGTTCCGACATCGGTACAGGTGAAATTTGTTCGGCTCAATTCCAGCGATCCGATGCCGCAATTGTCCGACGAGCCATTGTCTACTGCCGCAGCCGTGGTGCTGCCGTTTCCTGCATTGTCGAGGTAAACGGTGATGTTTTGGCACTGCGCTGCCGGGGCTACGGTGTCGGCTACCGTCACCGTGGCCATGCAGGTAGCCGTGTTGGTATTCGCGTCCGTCGCCGTCAGTGTCACGGTATTCGGGCCGACATGACTACAGGTGAACGTCGTTTGGCTCAAGCCCAGGGAATTGATGCCGCAGTTGTCCGACGAGCCATTGTCTACTGCCGCAGCCGTGGTGCTGCCGTTTCCTGCATTGTCGAGGTATACCGTAATGTTTTGGCACAATGCTGTTGGGTCGGTGGTGTCGGCTACCGTCACCGTGGCCATGCAGGTAGCCGTGTTGGTGTGTACATCCGTCACGGTCAGCGTCACGGTATTGGGGCCGACATCGGTGCAGGTGAAACTTGTACGGCTCAACTCCAGCGAACCGATGCTGCAGTTGTCCGATGAGCCGTTGTCCACGGCTGCTGTGGTGGTGCTGCCGTTTCCGGTATTGTCGAGGTAAACCGTTGTGTTTCGACACAGCGCCGTTGGGGAAACCGTATCGGCAACTGCCACAGACGCGGTGCAACTGGATGCGTTGTCGTTAATATCGGTCACTGTAAGCGTGACGGTGATCGGCGTTCCGACGTTGCTGCACGTTGCCGAAGTCGGGCCGACGTCCATGCTTTTCAAGCCGCAGTCATACGTGCTGCCGTTGTCCACATCGGCGACGGCGATGGTGACCTGACCGTTTTCATTCAGATAAACCGTCGGATTGGTTTGGCAAATTGCCTGCGGCAACGCGCAGCAAACGGCATTAGGGTCGTTCACCGTCACCGTAGCCGTACAGGTGCCGGACACGCCGTTGACGTCGGTGACCGTCAGGGTGACGGTATTTACCCCCACATCGGTGCAGGTGAACAAAGTTTTGCTGAGCATGCCTCCCTGTACGCCGCAGTTGTCGGTGGAGCCGTTTTCCACGTCCGACACGGCGATAGTGGCCTCGCCGTTGGCCTGCACTACTGTGGTGGCGGGTTTGCAACGAGCCTCCGGCGCAATGGTATCGCGCCAGGCGACCGAAAATGTGCAACTGGTATTCTTCACCCCGTTGTTGGCGGACAGGGTAACCGTCGCGGCGTCGTTGTACGCCGGAATCGTACTGCCGGGCATCGGGTCTTGCACAATGGGCGGCAAAACGCCCGAACATCCGGCGGTCAATTGCCCGAGCGAACGGTAGTCGCCGATCACACCGTCGCACACCTGCTGGTTACCGGGGCAGGCGATTTCAAACTGAGGCGTGTCCTTGACCGTCACGTTCAGGGTGCAGTAGCGGGAGTTGCCGGACAAGTCCGTCGCCGTGATCTTGACAAGTGTCGTACCCAGACCATTCAGGATGGTTCCGGGCGCCGGTTCCTGCACAATGAGCAGCGCCGAGTCGGGGGTGCAGTTGTCGGAAATGTTGGCTTTCAGGCGGTAATCGGCCAGTTCTGTTTCGCAGTTGGCGCCCACGGTCACGTTGGTGCTGGAAGGGCAGGTCACCGCAGGCTTCAGGGTTTCGACCACTGTAATGGTAAAACTGCACGTGTTTGTGCCCGTACCGTCGCCATCCGTGGCGGTATACAACACGGTAGTCACCCCGGCCTCGAACTTTTGCCCGCCTGGCATCTGGCCGCTGCCCGAGCCGGTCGTCGCGCCGCTCAGGGCGTAGGTGAGCAAGGAGCCGGAGCAGTTGTCGGACGTGGTGGCTGCCGTACCGGTTTGTGTAGTATTGCACCCGCTGGACAGGGTGGCGCTTTTGTTGGCCGGACAAGAAAGAGACGGATTTTGGTTGTCGGTTACCGTCACGGTAAAAGAACACGTGTACTTGGTCGCATCGCCGGTTTCCTGCACCGTGTAGGCGACGGTCGTTACGCCTGCGGCAAACACCTGATTGGTCGGCACTTGCCCGGTGCCGGTACCGGGTGTAGCGCCGGACATGACATACGAAATCACCGGATTGGTGCAGTTATCCAGCACGGTGACGGCTGTTCCCGAAGGAACCGCCGAGCAGCCTCCAAAGTCGGTGCCGACGGCCACCGGGTTCGGGCACGTCACGGTCGGCGGTTCGTTGTCGCGTACCGTCACGGTGAAACTACAGGTCTTGCTCAGGGCGCCGGACTCGTCCGACACGGTGTACTGCACAGTGGTTTTCCCGCTGTTGAACGGCTGGTTAGCCGGCAGTTGGCCCATGCCCTGTCCGGTGGTGGTGCCCTCCAGCAGGTATCCGATCTGGTACGTGGCGCAGTTGCCCGGCGGCGTGCCGACACTGATCGGGCCGGGCACGGAGGTGCTGCAATTCCCGGTACCGTCGTCGCTTGTATTGGCGGTGATGGCCGCCGGACAGGTGGCTGAGGGCGGCGGATCGTCGGCTACGGTCACGGCGATATTTTGCACGGAGAAAAAGCCGTCAAGGTCGCGCACCTGCACGTCCACGAGGTACACATTATCGCCGTCGGCATCCATCGGGTTTTCGAAATCGGGCGTGAAATTTTTCCAGCGCAGTTCGCCGCTCAGGGAATCCACCTGAAAACGCGAGGAGTCGGCGCCACCGACAATTTTGTATTTCAAGCCATTGCCTTCGGAATCCTCGTTGTCAGACGCTTCGATGTTGACCAAAAAGCCGGGCGTACAGGTGGACTCTTCGTAGCGGATGTCGGCCAGAGAATAAATAAGCGGACGGGGGCTGAGCGAAAAGTACAAGACTATTGGCTGTTGAATACTGCCTGCCAACTTATGGTGCAGGAATTCAACCGTATCCTGAGATTCAAATATTTTGGCTACATCACCGATGTAAGCCAGAAAATAGAATTTATCGCCCAGGTACGAGTTGGAATACAGGTTCATAAAATACAAGACCTGCCCGCCACCTGCCTGAACAGGTTTAGCATACCCGCGTATCTGGTTGCCGAAAAAGGCCGCCACGTGGTTGTTGAGCGCATTGTTCGGCATGCTGTCCGTTTCGATCCGGGCTACCATGCTCATGGTGAACTGGTAGTTTTTCGGATTTATGTTCCAGCCGCCGGGTTGGGCCTGAACCAATGATGCCACAGCCAGTAGGGCAAGCAACCATACCGGGCGGAGAAAATCGCTCCTTTTCATGCGAGTTATGTTTTGAACGATAAGTTGGGTTTGTGGAGCACGTGTCAACCCCACCCCCAATCCCTCCCCCGAAGGGGAGGGGGGCTTGCCCTCACGGATGGTGAAAATTTTGGGTAGGAATGGTTTACCTCTCCAACTCGAAATGATCCACCAACGCGCGATGTAGCCCCCCTCCCCTTCGGGGGAGGGGCCGGGGGAGGGGTTTACTCCTTCACCACTTTCTGCACCGCCACACCTTCCGTGGTTTGCAACCTCAGGAAGTACACGCCGGCGCTCAGATCAGGTTGCCATTCGAGGGCATTCCAGCCCGGGCGGGCGTATTTGCGGAAACGCTGGACTTCACGACCCTGCAGGTCGGTCACGCTGAACTGTACCTCCTGGTCGCGCACGAGGTTGAAGCGGATCAGCGTGCCGTCGGCAAACGGGTTGGGCTGCACGTCGAGCAGGAACGGATTGATCGTTCCGTTTCCGGCGGCAGTACCCGTGGTTTGCGTGGTGAACGGTACGGGTGCCTCGACGCTGCCCTGGTGCTGCTGCGGCGCGAAGAACAGGGTTTCCACGAGGTCGCGCACCTGCCCGGTCTCCGAGTTGTGCAGTTTGAACCGCAGTTGCTCGCCGGAGCCGTTGCTGAATACCGTGAGGAAGAACACGTAACGGTCCAGCGGCTCCACGTACAGTGCCTTCGCGGCGCCGCGCAGTTCACCGCCGACAAAGGCGCCAATTTCGTGCAAAGCCGTTGTCGCATTCTGTTCGCCATTGGCGTACATACCGACCAGCGTCATGGAGTTTTCGAACTGCGTCGGGTCCACATTCCAGTAGGCCGTACCCGTTTCCGTCTCGCCCCTTGCGGCTACTTGTTCGCTGCCGATCAGACTCTTCGGCGGATAGGTCAGCGTACCTGCGCCGGTCAGTTTGATCTGGTAGCCTTGCGGCGGCACGAGGTAGTTCAGGTTGCCGATCCAGCCGTAGGGCGGGATAAACTGGGCAAAACCGTACTGCCCCTTGATGATGTCGCCGCTGGCCGGACTGAGCGAAACTAAGGCGTTGTTCACAGAGAGTGGATAGTTGGGCAGGTAACCGATCCAGTTCCAGCCGCTGCTGAGCGGAATATTCACCGCGGTCGGGTCAATGGTCAGGCCCGTCATTTTGATCGTGTCGGGCTGATCGGCGCGGAACTGGTACATGGTGGTGTTTTCCATCGTCGTGAGCGAGCCGAGCCAGGAACCGCTGTACATGGAGAAGAAGCTCTGGCCTTTGATCATATCGTTGGCCGGGTGTTTCAGCGAAGCCAGTGCAGGGTTAATGGCCGGGTCGGGGAACTGGAGGTTGAACGAAATCCAGTTCCAGCCGAGGTTGAGCGGGATGTCGCGCAGCACAAGGCTGTTGGTGTGCAGCACCTTCGGGTTCACCGGCGTGCCCAGGACGTTGTCGGGCTGGAACGTGAACGTGTCCACGCTCAAGTCGTAACGCAGGCAGGCGGAGGCATCCCAGATTTGCAGGGAAATGGTATCGTTCACCTCTGCAGACTCCCCGTAAATGGTCAGGTGTGCAAGGTACTTGTCCACCGAGGGGTAGTACCGGATGTTGGCGCGTCCGCGAAGTTCATCGTTGATGTAGGCCGCCACAAGGTCTTCCTCGTCGGTCGAGAGCGTGCCCTCGATGTTGAGCGCCACCACCATGTTCATGGTCACGGGGTGGATGCCCGCGTCGAGGTTCCAGTCGGGCGGAGCGCACACGACCCGCACGCCGAGCGGAATGGATTCGTCGCCGCCCATGAAGAAGGGGTTGGCGCCGGTTTCGGTGCGCAGGGTGATCGAGTCGGACCACAGGCCGAAAGCCAGCGTGGAATCCACTTCGAAGCGGATGGCGCGGATTTCGTTCGGCACCAGCGTGCCCGTGTTGGGCACCACCCGCACCCAGTCGGGCGCTCCGAGGATCGTGAACGGAACGGGGTAGCCGCCGCGGTTGTGGATGTTGGCGGTCACGGACTTGATTTCGCCCTCGGTTTTGGTCATGCCGACGCTGTCGGTGAGCCAGGCGAGTTCGTTGCGATCCACGAAGAATTCCCAGATGCCGTTGTTGGGCTTGGTGCCTTCGAACATGTTGCCGATCAGGTCTTTGATGCCGTGCAGTTCGGCCCGCAGGATGCGGTTTTCAAAATACTCATTGTTAAAGTTGTTGAAGGTCGGGTCGAGCGTGATTTTGTTTTCAAAACACGTGACGGCCACGTCTATCAACTGGTTGGTGGTAGCATCGAACAGGGCCACGTTGTTCAGCACAAGCGGCGGAGCCGTGGCCTGGAACACCTTGTCGCAATTGATATTTTTGTTGAACGTGAACGAAATTTCATCGCCCAATTGGTACACCCCGTCGGAGGGCTGCGGCAAACTGATCAGGTAGGGCGGTTCCCGCTCGATGCGGCCCTGAATGATGTGCGATATGCCGGGCTTGTCGGCCAGGTCGCCGGTGCAGTTGGCCACGGCGCGGATTTCGTACGGCCCGTCTTTCAGGCCCGCCGTGTTCCAGTTGATGCGCGTGAAACCGCTGCGCAGCGAGTCGCGGGGTATACTGCCGTCGGCGATTTGCGGATTACCGGTTTTTCCGATGTTGATCCAGGCGCCGTCGCCGCCGACGGCGCGGTACTGCAGGCGCACCACATCAAGGTCTTCGTCGGTGCGGTTGTAACCGGTGAGCGTGATGGGCAGCAGGTCGTCGTTGGTGGCGGCGCTGGTGTCCGGGTGTATCACCCAACCCGCTTGCGGGAAACTGATGTCCACCTCGCTGCAAGGCTCAATGAAGTGCGCACTGACGTAAATGGCGGAGTACAGGATGGTGTCTTCGTCGGGTACGGCGCCGATAATGCCTGCCCGCGTATCCTCACATTCCGAATACAACACCAGTTCGAGGTCATCGTAGTCATACTTTTCCGGCCCACGCTCCAAGGTGACCGTAATCGGGACGGGTTCATCCGGAGCAATGGCATAGTAAACCGGGTGATCCAGCACGGCGCCGTTCAGTTTGATGACGGCGCCGTCGGGGTTGCTTTCCGGGCCGGCAGTGAAGGCGTAGGTGCGCAGTTCGTTGGTCGCGCTGGTGTTGCCGAGGGTGAATTTGAACACCGCCGGTTCGTTGGCCGGCACGTCGTTGGCAATGCTGCCGCTGCCGTCGCGCAGCGACATGAGGCAGCCCTCGCGGTGGGCGGTGCCCGGTTCCCATGGGCAGGACGATTGGCCTATTTTCGTTTTGAAAATCGGTGTTTTGTAAAAGGAATCCAGGCCGATGTCCACCGAAAACGCATCGCCGGGATCGTCGTCCTTGAGGACAAAACCGGTGGTCAGGCTCCTTTCTGTGCCGTTACTTTCCGTTTTCCCTTTCGAATCCAGTATCAACGCATCCACCACTAAATCAGCACCAACACCGCTAATGGAATACCCGAGTGTCGTGTAGAAATGTGCCCCGCCGCCGGAGCTTTCATCCACGCTCTTCGTATTGGTACTGTCCCAGGTAACCGAGTATTCGTATTCGGCCCCGGCATCGAAGGAGATGTTGCGGTCGGTCTTGGCTTTAGCTTTTTGCTGGTCGTTTTTGGCCAGAATATTCCCCCAATTCTTTTTGGAGAGCTCATACTTGGCCGAGTCGGCGGCCGAGGCATTCGGGTCGAGAATCAAGGAATCGAGGTAGCGCATCACATAATTCCGGATGTAATACTCCGAGTATTTGAAGGTTGTTTTGAATCCTTCGGGCTGCACATCCAGTACCGATTTCACCTGTGCTTCACAGATCGTATCGTTGAACTTGACCATATCCCCAAAGCCGAACACGATGTTCAGGCCACCGCCGACGAATACGTCGCCACCCCGCCCGCTGCCGACATACAGCGAGTCTGAATTCTGACCGCTGCCGACAATCAAATCGCCGTCGCTGGTAGCAACACGCTGGTTCAGTGTCAGACAGGTTTCCACCGTTTTGTCGTCCACGCGCTTATGCGTGGATACACCGGTAATGCCGATATCCACATTGCTCTCCGACGGAATGTTGGTACCTGCTCCGAAGAAGGAAAGCGATATTTCAAAATCAGGTCCAAGGTGGAGTTCTGTTCCAACCTCTGAGTTGTTCTCATATTCCACGGTCAATACAGTAGATTTACACACTGACTGGCCTTTTTCCCAGTAAGCATAACTGCCGTCGCCGGGCGGGTCGCGCAGTACCAGCCAGGGGGTTTCGGGCAATGCCGTGGTGAAGGTGTTTTCTTTCTGGCGAATACCCGTGACAATGGCCTGTTTCACCAAACTCACTTCGTTGCCGGCCAGTGTGGTAGCGAGAATCTGAAGCGTTTGCAGGTGCGGCGCGACGGGGTTGGGATCGCCCACGACAAATTTGTACACCAACGTTTGTTCCAGACCACCCAGCGTCGTATCCAGTTCTGCACTGGAAAGCCCGTTTAGAATGCGTACTGCTGCCGTATCCACATAGCAGACCTGACCGTAATAGTCCTCTACCATGCGAATGGAGAGCGTAACCAGTTGCCCTTTTTCAAACACCACCTGCGAACAGGGTGCAATCGTATCCAGACCGCTCTCGATAATAATTTCCGGATCAGCGTAGTAAATGAAATCCAGTATGCTGTCCTGCGCGGCCAAATCAATCTGCGTCCCGCCGGCAATCTGGAAATATTGGAAAATCGTCGGGTCGCTGTGCTCGGTCACGGCTACCGTGAAGGGCGCCGGGGGCAGGTCGGCAAATTCGTACGAGCCGTCTTCGTTCAGGATGGTTTGCTCTTTTTCGTAGCAGCCGTCCAGTGTCCGGATTTTGATTTTGCAAACGGTGCCTTGCGGCGTGCCCGGGTTTTGAATAATCGGCAGTTTGCAATTGCCGCCGGCCACCACGCCGGTTACCGTTCGGGTGGTCAAATCGCTGAACAGCACCCCGGCAATCGGGCTGGTGATGTTGATGATCTCCCAGGAAGCCGGTAAAAACTGGTGGTCTTCAAATTTCGGGGAAAGGACGACCGTAGCGCCCGGCTCCAGGTCAAGGACAAAACGGCCGACGGAATCTGTGTACACTGCCGGTTCGTACGAGGTGCCGTTCACCAGAATTTCCACCTGTGCGGCGAAACAGTCTGTGTTGGCATAGCGCACATAACCCGACACGGCCACCGTGGAGCGGTCGGTAAAATCCACCTGATCCACCGACGTGATGCTGGGATTGAGTGTCACCTGACGGGTAGAGGGGGCAAATTCATGCGGCGCTGTTTCCTGCAAGGCGGCAAACGTCGACCATTCGGTACCGTACGAGGTGCCGGCGCCGGTGAGCTGGGAGCCGCGGTTGTTCAGGCGGTTGCCCGCGCCTTCGTCGAGGGCGAAGTAGGCGCGCAGGTGACGGCCCTGCGGGTCGCGGCCGTTGTTCTTGTGTGCGAGGATGGAATCGAGTGGCTGGATGGTGTCGTACACGGCCACTTCGTCTATCAGGCCGCCGAAGTAGTCGGTGCGGTTGGCGCCGTTGAGACGGGCGCCGAGCAGCCAGGTCTGGCTGGTGTCGGAGCCGTTGCCGGTCACGCCGCTGAAGGTGTTCATGCCTGCCGCCGCGCCGTTTTTGTAGGCTTTTACGGTCAGGTTGCTGCCGGTGCGTTCGAACGTGAGCGCAATATGCTGGTAGCCCATACCGAGCGTGCCGAAGTTGTGTTCCGTGCCGTTCAGGTAGCATTTCAGGTCATTGACTACGCCGTTGGGCGTGAGCATGAGCCGGAACTCGTTGGCACCCCATTTTTTGGAAATCAGGCACTGATCGCCGTCGGGGCCGGCACTGTTGGCCCACAGTTCGAGGGTGGCGGCCTTCAGGTCGGTGCTGTCGTCCAGCCCGAAATTGGGCAGGGTGGCGTAGTCCATTTCCGCACGCGTAAACTTGAGCGCCCGGTGCATATAAAACAGTTTGCCCGGCGTGGCGATAAAGGTGGTGCCCGTGCCGTAGTTGACCGACTCGATGCGGTAGTAGCCGTCGGAGTCTGTTTTGCCGGAGGTGCGCACGGGCGGGCGGCTTTTGTCAAATGCTGTGCCGCAGAAGTACATCGGGTTGCGTCCGATGAGGTCGAAGGAACGGGTGCCCAGTTCCTCGTCCATCTTCCAGTAGTATTTCAGGCCGGGTGTGAGGGAAGAGGCGGTGCCTTCCATGACTTCGCCAAAGTCGAGTTCGTCTAGGCGGCGGTGGTAAATGCGCAGTTCGTCGAGGCGGCCATACCACATGGAGCCTTCGCCGTTCAGGTTGATTTTTTTGGTGTCTCCGGAGCCGGCAACACCAATGACAATGCCCGTCAGGACGCCGTCGCGGTAGAGCCGGAACTGGGTGCTGTCCTGTGTGACGGCAATGTGGTGCCAGTCGGTTTTGGTGGAATCGGGGAAGGGAAGCAGCACCTTGTCGCTGCCCTTGTGAAACACCACGCCTTTGAGGCCGGCGCTGTCGAGGGGTGTAAGCGACCAGGAGGCGCCTTCAAATTCGAACAACTTGGCGCCCGATTTGGCGGAATCCACTTGCACCCAGGCAGTGAGGGACCAACGCGGGGCCTGGTGTAAAAAGCCGAGGCTGTCGTCCGCAAACGCGATATCGCTGGTGGCAAATCGCGCCGAAAAACCCTGCATGGGAGTGAGCGTCACCACGGCGTCCACCACCGGGCGGCTGTTGGGGGTCTGGACGTACCCGGTCACGATGCCGTTGGGCACCTGAAACCCGATGGCCGATCCGGGCGTGCCGTCGCCGTACACGTTCAGGCCGACGACTTCATACTTGTAGGGCCGGCCGGCAATGACGTTGAAGTCGTTGTAGTTGCGCACTTTGTTGTCGAAACGACCGAGGAAAATGCCGTCGCGGAACAGTTTGTAGCCGTCGGTGGGCAGTGCGCCCAGCGGGTTGGGCATCCAGGAAATCTGGATGCGGTCGAGTAGTTCGCCCTGCGAAGCCATGACGACCGGCGCGGCCGGAGCCACGAAATAGTCGCTCAGGTAGCCGAAGCCCATGCTGCCGTTGTTGTCGCCCTGCGACAGGCCCACGCATACGTCGCCGATGGTGAGGCTGCTGCGGCGGCTGTTGTTTTTGATGTCAATGCCGCTGCCGTAGGTCACAAAGGAATTGCCGGGTACAAATTGGTCCACCGCCGGCACACAGGCGGCTTCGAGGCCCGCATGGGTGAGCGGGACGTAAAAGGTTCGGATGGGCCGGATACTGAGCGAGTTAAATAGTTGAAGTTGGCCGCCCTCCGATCCATTGAAGCCAAAGGCAAAATTCTTGGTGGTGGCTATGGGACGGTTAAACTGATCAACGCCCTGCGTAGCGCTCCAGTATTCCTGGTTGCCGGTGGTAAAATTACCCACGAGGGCACGCTGGGCATACAGGAGGCGGAGTTCTTCAATGGTAGGCAAGCGCCAGTTGCCTTTTTTCTCCATCCCGAGGTTTCTGCAGATCGAGTCGGCTTGTGGCCAATAATTCGGGCTGAGGTCGTTTTTGGCGGCGGCAAGCCCCCAGGCCCCGGATGGGTCCATATAGAAAATAATGCCGCCTTCGTAGGTTGCCCCGATGTTGAACGACTGCGCCCGGAGTACCTGTATCGCGCAGAGCAGAACGGCTATGATGAATGTTGATTTTTTCACGATCAAGTATTTTGAAAAAGGTGATTTAAAAAATGGGTGGGCGCCCTCCACCGGCCCTTCCTCTGGACGGGCCGGCGATTACCCCAATAGTACCTCCCTGCGCAATTTGACCTCGGTACCGGCGCGCGTTGATTACAGATAATTCACAAGCCAAGCCCTGAAAGGGCTATATGTTTATAGCATGGAGATGTAGTACATTTGTGAACCCCGAAGGGGTTTTATGTTCAACTAACGTTCTGACATACAACCCTTTCAGGGTTGGCACTTGTGCTAATTGCCATCTATAAATATACAACCCCTTCGGGTTTTTTGGTTTTGTACTATCAGCAATCAACGCGCGTCGGAAGAGAGGTCATTTGCCGATTTCGGTAGCGCTTGGTGAAAACACCAAGCGCGGCGCCAAGTGACCGGGTGACTCGAAAGTCACCCGGTCACTTGAAGTTTTACCGCTGCTGCCCGCGCAAGGCGCCGACATCGGCACGGATGCCTTCGATCAGGCGGCGCAGTTCGGCGTTTTCGGCCTTGGCGGCGGCGTTCTCTTTTTCAAGTTCTTCTACGCGACGGGCGAGTTCCTGCGTGGCGGAGATGTTGAGCGTGAACAGATGGTCGTAGTCCACGGAGTGGAAGTCCTTGACCTCGCGGCCGTACACGAATACTTTTTCGGGCGTGCCATGATTCCAGTTGCCAAGGCTGAACCCGTTGGCCGATGCCACGGCCGTCACCGGCAGGTCTTCCTGGTGGTCGCCGGCCATAATGCGCACTTTGTCGCCCACTTTCAGGTCGTGGGGCTTTTCCATGGTCAGGTGCAGGGCGCCGGCTTCGAGGCGGGTGTTTTGGGCCAGGGCGTAGATGTCGGGGATGATGCCGGTATCGGTGTAAACCGCATTCGGCACAATTTCTTCTACTTCCTGTGCGATGAACCCTTTTTTCCAGGTATTACCTTTTCCAAATACATCTTTGTACTTATAGTTCGTCACCTTAAGGCGCATGATGCGGGACAAATCGCCGGCAGCATCCGAGGCAGCAATATCTTTTTTAATGCGGCGGTCGGACACAGCAAACACACCGTCCGTTTTGATAAGATTGTCTGTTTCGAGGCTGATCGGCTGGTTTGTAAATGTACCAAACTGCGTAGTTCCGCCATTCCAAAGGAAGTTCAACGGCCCGGTAAAACTCATCGTTTTTGAACCTGTGATATGAACATGTTTGGCCATGGTGATTTCCGCATTGGTCGCATTGAACACATTCTGGCCGCCCACCCGGATACCTGCCGCCTCCGCTCCAACGAGGGAAAGCGCATAAGGCGCCGGCGTCAGGCGCGGGCGGGGCAGCAGTTCCTGGGAGGAGTTGCCGATTTTGACGCTCAGGTAATAGTCTTGGTTGAAAGGCGCGTTGAGGGTTTTGCCGTGGGTACCCAGCACCACGCTGTACACACCGCCGATGGTTTCCACGTCGGTCAGTTGTTCAAACCACACTTCGTTGCCACCCATCTCGGCATCGAACAGGGCAAACCTGACGGTGTACGTATCATCGGGCACGGCGCTGCCGTCGGCTTTTTTCAGAATACCTTGCACGGTAAGGGAGGGCGTTTGCGCCATAAGTGTAACTGCGCCGAAGCAGCAGAAGAGCAGGAACAGGATACGTGATTTCATTGTGTACAGTGACTTTTGCATTGTTGTGGAATACGTTAGATCAGTTATGAACAGCGCCATGCGGCGTATTCGGCAAATACTTCGACCCGTACCGGGGTGACCGGCAGTCACCCTGCACCTGGAGCCATATCAGGTTGCGTCCACGGCGAACCTTGTTCGCGGCGGCAGGTACTTGGTGAAAAGAAAAAAGGTCGGAAACGTTAAGCCGAAACCGCCAGAGAAACGGCGGTGCAAAAACCCGGCAACGCGGGCAGCGGCAAGTCAAGACCTTTCACGAGAGCGATTGCGGATTAAAAATCAAAAGCACACCCGACAGCGGATTTGCTACCGACAAATGTCAGGCTACGTCTGGTACACGAGCGTCTCAAAATGGGTACACGAGCGTATCAAAAACAATTTTTTTTGGGTTGACAAGGGCTATGTGCGTATCAAATGGACCTTTGTCATCCCGAAGGGAACCGTGCGTAGAGCGGGTGGTTCCCTACGGGATGACAAATGCAGGGGCTACTCCGACGGCAGTTTGCCGAACCGCTTTTTGTAGTTCTGTGAGAAATGTTTCACCTGCCGGAATCCAACCGAATACGCCGCCGCTTTCACCGACAATACCTCCCGGCTCTCCAGCAGGCGGCGGGCCTTCTGAAACCTTGCCTCGTCGAGGTACTGGGCCGGCGTGAGGCCGGTGAGGCGTTTCAACTGCCGGAAAAACGAGGCCCGGCTCATCGTCAGGGCATCGGCCAGCGTTTCGGCGGTCAGGCTGAAATCGCCGAGGCGTTCTTCCACCTGCTTTTCAAAGGCC
>JAEUUV010000113.1 GCA_016787285.1 Saprospiraceae bacterium
CGACCGGTGCCCGATGCCTTTGTGGCGCTCAACCCCTTGCAGGGTTTCTCGGCCAAATTCGGCCCCATGGACGGCGCCTTCGCCCTGTCCAACACGGGCGCAGCCGACACCCTTATCCCGCTCAACAACGGCGAATGGACGCTGTCGTTCTGGATTAAAACCGACAGCGCCTCGGCGCAGGCCGGCATACTTTGCCTGCATCCGTTCCCGGTGCTCATCCGACCTATTTCCAGTACTTCCGGGCACGAGGGCATCGAAGTGGCTCAAACCGAAAACGGCCCGACACTGCTCTCCGCCCAATTTCCGGACAGCATCAAAAACAACTGGAACCACGTTGCCCTCACCATGGATACCGATGGCAAAGGACGTCTGTACCTCAACGGCGTCCTGACGGAAATCGGCGACTTGCCCCCCGTGCCCTCCGCTTCCGACCTGCGTATCGGTTCCCGCACGGGCGCTTCCGGCACCTGGGCCGGCAAACTGGACGAACTGCGCATTTACCACCGCCGGCTCGACGAACTCGACCTCGGCGAACCGATGATGGGCACCGCCTCGTCCCAAACCGCCGGACTGAAATACTACTGGAAAATGGACGAGGAACTCGGTGCAGCCTCCTTCGACGTCATCAAGCGCAACAAACTCTATTTCTGCGGCGCCGGCTTTGATCCCGACCGCCCGGAAGTACGCACGATGGGCAAAACCAACCAACAGGGCTACTACCGCATCGAATCGGCGAGTTACGGCACCGGTACCACCTTTTTGGCCGAGCCGATGAAGGATTTTTACCTGTATCGGGCGCTCAAGTTTACGCGCAGCCAGGAGCACTATGCCCTGCTGCCCGACTTCCCGCTAACGCCAAAGGCCACGCTCGAACTGTGGGTGAACAGCGCCGGCCCCGACGGCGAGCAGTGCGTGCTCGCAAAAAAATGGCCCGGCAACGACTTCCGCCTGCTCCTGGAACCCAACGGCAACACCAGCGACATCAAGTTTTACCTCAACGCCCAGGAACACAATTTCGGCCCGCTCGGGCTGGGCTACCAGCATCTGGCATTCACTCTCGACAGCACGACCGGTACTGTGACCGCCTACAAAAACGGCATCTCGCTCGGCAGCCACGCCTTCGTCGGAGTGACGGGCAACTGGTCGGACACCACCACCAACTGGGTGCTGGGCGCCCGCAGCAGCGGCATGGCCTTCACCGACCACTTTGGCGGCCTGGTGGATGAGTTTGCCGTGTACGACACCATCATCAGCACGGACAGCATCGTGGCGCACGCTTTCCGCGCCCGCGATCCGCAGGAGGCGGGCTTGCGCCTGTATTTCAACCTTGACGAGGGTAACGGCAACCGCCTGAACAACAGCGGGTCGGTGCTGACGCCCTTCGGCACCAACTTCGGCGCCGAGTGGTCGCCGCTCACCGCCCGGCAAGAAACCACGCCGCACATCTTTTTGCCGGAAACCCGGCAGGTCACGCTAAACCCCAGCGTCACTTCGGTGGACCAGGTGGATTTTGTGGACTTATCCACCATACCCGTATCGGGTTTTGTGCGCTACAAAAACACCGATTGTTTCGCCAAAAACGTAGAGATTTTGGTCAATGGCGCATCATACAACCCGAAAATCCTGACCGACTCCACGGGCAAATTCACGGTGGAATTCGACCCCGGCACCACGGCCGTGCTGACCCCGGTGTTCGAAGATCACGTGTTCGTGCCGGCGTTTTGGGAGGTAACCAACGTGGTGAATCCGATTGCGGGCATTCTGTTCAGCGACATCACGACGCGCAAGGTATCCGGCAAGGTCGCAGGCGGCCTGTGCCAAAAATCCGTCATAAAGGCGCCTCCCGGCCAGGGGCAGGGCACGGTATGTGTGGTCAAGGTGCGCTCGACGGACGGCTGTTTCGAGCGCCAAATCATCATAGACAATCAGGAGGGCGATTACGAGTTTCTGGAACTGCCCCCGCTGGAAAACATGACCGTGGCCGTGGTGGAACACTCCGACCCCGATGTCAAATCCGCGTTTCAGGTGCAAGGCGGCAGTACCGTCAACCTGACGAGAAACGACACCATCATAGACTTCACCTATTTCGCGCCGCCGCAAGTCGTCATCAACAGCGGCCTTGACCCGTTCCCGGGCTGCAACCCGCCGATTTATGTGCTGGACAAAGCCGAGCCTGTCACGCTGGTGGTCTCGCTGATTGAGCAGTACGAGCAGATTTTGGACAACATGAACGCCGTCATTGACGACGGCGTCTGCCCCCTGGATACGGCCAACTTCCGCTTCATCAACGGCATCGCCGACATGACCCTCGACACCGCCATGTCCAATGCCCTGCTGACCTACAGGTTCCGGGCGGGTGAGCCGAACCCCACACCGCCATACCTGAAAACCCTGCAGATCATCGGCACTTCATTGGCCGGCAGGTCGGGAAGCCTGGTGGTGCAGGTGGTGGTGACAGGCCTGCGGACGAAAGAAAACACGTTCACGACGCTGATGCCGCAAATGCCCAATGTAATCCTGCGTGACCCGCCGGGCGACGGCAGCCATTCGTATCTGGAAAAAGGCACCACGATGTGCAAAAGTTACACGGTTTCGTCGCTCGAAGAAGACGGCTTTGGCGGCGGCTTTGAGCTGCACCTCGGCGGCAACGTGGACATCATAAACGGTACCCCGCTGGTGGGCGTTATCAACAATACAGGCGTTATTCTGGATGAAAACCAGCAGTTTACAACGACATTCAAAAAGACGAGCGACAATACGTTCCAGACTTGCGTGACCAATAACGAACGCATTACCACCAGCGACGACGATCAGGTGGTGGGCGGCGGCGCGGGCGGCGACGTGTACATCGGCGAGGCATTCAACCTGATCTTCGGATTCGCGGACATGGTCTCGTTCGATGAAAATGCGTGCGCAGCCGATGTCGTCACGGTTCTGAACATTGACCCCGACACGTTTGCCACGGTGTTCCTGTATTCCGAGTACCACATCATAAACAACACGATGCGGTATCTCGATGAACTCTTAGCCAACCCCGGAAATGCCACGCCCGACCAGATTCAACAATTCCTCGATTCCAAAACGCTTTGGCAGGCTATTCTGGATCGCAACGCGACGTTGAAGGATTCGGCAAAATTCATGCGCAACATTTCCTTCGATGCCGGCGCCTCGTACGAATTTGCCGAAACCTACGATGCCTCCAACTCCTCCGTAAACCTGAGCGATACCACCTACGCGGTGACCGAGGCGCTGCACTTCGGCTACGAATTCAACAAATTCGGGATCACGGGCAACCTCGCTTTTTCCCAAACCCGCAGCAACGGCTACACGACCGGCAGTGACAACGGCAATTCTATGACGGTGGGTTATGTGCTGTACGACGACGACTCCGGCGACGCGTTTTCGGTGGATGTCGCACTGGATTCCGTGTACATGACCCCGGTGTTCAACCTGAAAGCAGGGCAAACCTCCTGCCCCTGGGAAACCGGCACGGCCAACCGCGAAGAACCCAACCTGACGCTCGCGCCGGGTTCGCAGTTTACCGCGATCAACGTGCCGGCCCACGAGCCGGCGGTGTTCAAGGTGAACCTCGGCAACCTGAGCGCCACCAACGAAGACCTGACCTACGGCCTGACGCACATTGCGAACAGCAACCCGAACGGGGCCGTCATCCGGATCAACGGCCAGCCGATGAACAACAACATCGTGCCGTACCTGGTCCCTTATGGCTCCTCGGTTCAGGCCACGGTCACCATCGAACGGGGGCCGGTCGAGTACGAATACGACAGTTTGCAGGTCGCTCTGGTATCCCAGTGCGAGTACGAGCGCGACCTGACGACCGTGGTGCCGGCGGAATACTCGTCCAAATTCACGTCGTCCATTTATTTCGGCGTGGATTTCATCCGCCCGTGCAGCGAGGTGGCTGTGAGCGTGCCGGAACAAAACTGGGTAGTGCTCAACAACGACCCCATCCAGCCCGGAACCCTGCGCCGCATCACCGTGTCGGGCTACGACCTGAATTCCACCGACTTCCAGTTGGTGCGCGTGCAGTACCGCCGCTCCGACGGCGACGGAGCCTGGATCAACCTGCCCAGCCCGGGCGGCGTGTTTGAGCGCTACAACCCGAACTGGTCGGGCTTTTCCACGCTCACGCCTGCCCAGCAGGCCAACGTGCTGGGGCCGGACTTCACCCAGTTTTTCTGGGAAACGGCGGGTATCGGCGACGGCGACTACGAAATCCACGCCTGGGCCGTATGTACCGGCGACGCCAGCGACAAGCCCGGCTTTTCGGACATCATCAAGGGCCGCATTGACCGCGAGCCGCCGGGCATCGTGGGTGTGCCGCAGCCTTCGGACGGGGTGTACCACGTGGGTGACGAGGTGTCGTTTACGTTCAACCAGTATGTCAACTGCGACAAGTTGAATCCGGTGGACAACGTAAAACTGTTTGATGCCGAAACCAACCAGCCGATTGACATTTCCATCACCTGTTTTGAAAACAAGATCGTGCTGGATCCAAATTTCCAGAACAAGTTTTTTGAAAACAAAATCCTGCGGGCGGAACTGCACGGCATCGAAGACCTCGTGGGCAACGTGTTCAACGGGACCAAATTCAACAAAGGTGTCTGGGAATTCTATGTGGACCGCAACGAATTAGCCTGGCTGACCGACAGCCTCGGGGTCACCAAATTCGAGGGCGAGCCGAAAACCGGTTTTGCCGCCATTCATAACCGGGGCGGGTATCCGGTACCGTTTACCATTCTCGGTGCGCCGGACTGGGTACACATTGTGCCCAACCAGGGCACCCTGGCCGCCAATGAAATTCGCCAGATAAGTTTTGACATTGACTCCACCCTGGCCTTCGGAAACTGGACGGACAGCATCACCCTGCGCACGGAAACGGGCCAGAACCCCTTCTTCATGGGCGGCGACGAGCACCTGCCCATCGGCGTACGCGTGGTGTGCCGCCCGCCGTTCGGGCCGGTCAATGCCGCGCAATTTGAAAACACCATGAGCATGGCACTTCGGGTTGACATCGAAGGTGAACTTTCCTCCGACCCGGAAGACATTGTGGCGGCGTACATCAACGACGAACTGCGCGGACGCGCCAACGTCCAGTACATTCCGATTCTCGATACGTTCCTGGCATTCCTGACCATTTACGGCGGGCCGGCCGATATGCTAGCCCCCATACGTCTCGAAGTGTGGGATGCCTCCGAGTGCCGGCGCTACGGATATGTGGTAGAGAATTTCACGTTCCAACCCGACAACATTATCGGCACTACCAACAACCCGCAGGTGATCCATACCGCCGGCCAGTTGCTGCGCGAAGTGCCCATCGGAAACGGCTGGAACTGGCTGTCATTCAACCTCGCCTTCCCCGACAACAGCCTGAACGCAGCGTTGGCTACGCTCCACCACCCGGAGAACGACCTGATCCGCAGTCAGGGGCCGTTCTCGGTGTACAATGCCGGCAGTTGGGTGGGCGCACTGTCCACGCTGAACAACACCTCCATGTACATCTACCGCGCCGATACGCCTGACACGCTCCGCATGTTCGGCACGCCGATTGACCCGGCCACGACGCCCATCCCGCTCAGCAACGGCTGGACCTGGATCGGGTACGTGCCCAACTACTCACTGCCTGTGGACGACGCCCTTGCTACCGTGACCGCCCAGCCCGGCGACCTGATCAAGAGCCAGACGGCATTTGCGCAGTACACAAAAGTGGTGGTTCCGCCCGACACGATTTACCGCTGGATCGGCAACCTGAAATACATGTCGCCGCCGAATGGCTATCAACTCAAACTGACCGGTACCGGCACACTGACGTATCCACCGCCGCCCAGCCCGTTTGCAGAAAACGCAGTAGCCGGCAGAGGCGAACACGACGCGGACACTCATCACTCATCGTTCATCGCTCCTCACTGGGCTTTAGCCCCCAGTCAATTTGAACACAGCAGCACGCTTGTCGGCATGCTGCGTGCCAACGGCGCTAATGCCACTACGAGCGACATGGAACTCGGCGCTTTTGTCGGCGGGGAGGTACGCGGCTCGGCGCAGGCGATCTACATCGAGCCACTCGATGCACACCTGTTTTTCCTGACGACCTACGCCATTACCTCCGGCGAGCAGATGCGTTTCAAACTGTACGACGACGCTGCCGGTACGATGCAGGAACTGGCACAAACGCTGTACTTCGCGCCCAACCAGCATCAGGGCAGCATCGAAAATCCGGTGCGGTTTGAATTGCTGAGTACCGGCGCCGAAGAGGACTTCGGCACCACGCCGGCCTTCGAGGTGCAGCCCAATCCGTTTGCCACGGAAACAACCCTGCGCTTTGTTTTGCCGCAGGCAGAGGAAGTGACGCTGACGATCTCGGACGCGCAAGGCCGCGAGGTGGTGCGCCGCCCGATTTCGGCGGCAGCCGGCGAAAACGTGGCCGTATGGAATGGCCGCTCGGACGCGGGTTCTTGGCTGAGCAGTGGCGTGTATCTGGTGCGGCTGCAAACCGGGACGGAAAGCGTGAGTAGGAAGGTGGTGTTGCAGCGGCTGCCGTAAACGGATTTGTTTTTTTGGGGTGGCTGCCCCACTGGTTGCGTGATGAAACAACACGATCAGTGGGGCAGCCGCATTTTGGGGTATAAGGGGATAGGCCCACAGCACCAATCAAAACCGGACAACATAATCGTCCAACTGCTCCTCCGGGTTCAGGCCCAGGCGTTTGCGGAGGCGTTGCCGGCTTTTTTTGACCCCGTTTGGCGTAATCCCCAGAATGTCGGCGATTTCCTGACCGGTCAGGTTGATTTTCATCAGCAGGAATAGCCGTTCTTCGGAGCCGCTCAGGTCGGGAAACCGCTCCCGAAGGCGTTGCAGGTATCCCGGGTACTGTTGCCCGAACCGGTATTTGAACGTTTCCCAGTCTTTGTCGGTCAGGATACGGCTATTGTATAGGTTTTCCCCTTCCATATCATACTCTTCCTCAAACTCAGGTTTGCCGGCGACTCGACGTGTTGGGCTGTTTTCCAATGCACTGATCTGCTTGTTTTTTTCCAGGAGTACTTGCACATACTCCTCTAATTCCTGTTGCCGCATGGCCAGCATACTGTGGGCATTTTGCAGTTTTTGTCGTTGCACAAAAAGCCCGAGGCCAAGAATACCCGCCACGAACACCAGACCGGCAAACAGCAAATTCCGTTGCGCCAGCTGCAATTGGTCGTTTACCCGCAGCAATTGAATTTCCTGCTCTTTTTCGCGGGCTTCATATTTTACCTGCAACTCCTGCAGGCTGCGGTTTTTGTCTTCGGAAAAAATTGAATCCCTGATTTGTTTTGCCTGGCGGAACAAGTCCAGTGCGGCGACGGGGTTGCCTGTGGCTTCCTCAATCTGGGACAAACGTTCCAGCGCCCGCGCGTGTACATGCACCTGTCCGAGGGAATCGGCACCTGCAATGGCGGACTCAACATAGTAACGGGCCTCTTTCCAGTGGCCAAGCCGGCGGTGGCAGTCGCCCAAATTGAGGTGCATGCCGGGGCGCTGGTTCAGGATGCCGGATGCTTCCATAAGTTGGAGGGCGGTGTCCAACAAAGGCAATGCCTCGGCCCACTGATCCCGGTCGCTGAAGGTAAAGGCCATTTGGTTGTAAGCTGCACATCTGTGGATGAGCGACCCCTGGGTTTTGAGGATGTCGAACCCTTTTTGGGATGCAGCCCTGCCCTTTTCGTGCATACCGGCCCTGCTGTAAAAACCGGAAAGCGTGGAATAAGCGCGACCGATACGGGTCGAATCGCCTCCGCGAGTGAATGCGTCTACGACCGGTTCGGCTATTTCGATTGCTTTGGTCGGCTCACCAAGCCGTTCATGGACGCACGCAAGGTCCAGTTTGGAATCGTAAAACAAAAAGGAGTCGGCTTGTACGGCCGCAGAGTCCATGGACTGCCGATAAGCGGCCATTGCCTGGAGGTATTCCCCGGTTTCAAAAAAAGAATCTCCGGTTTGGTTGAGGCGCGCGGCGGCATTGATTTGGGCAAGCTCCTCGTAGGTATCGGTACGTGGTTCTGCATGGCTGGTCGAATCAGGCCGTGGTGCATTGTCGCACGAAAAAGCAAAAGTCAGCCACCATAAAACAATAAGAAATAGAAATCGCGCAGGGAGGAATGCAGCAGGAAAAGTCATACTGAAGCGTGGATTGATATCGGCGGCCAAATGTCTCGGTATTTTTCAAAAAAGCGCACATGTACCCCATTTTGTACCCTCACTTTAGAGGTGTAAACCCAAAGCCATAGATGACATTTGCTGCGTTTTTCTAACTACCTCCTTACAGGGGCGGCATTCTGTTTTTTCTTTACTCCTATTCATCATGATCAGTCGCATTAGTACCCACGCTTTCCTCCTTGCCTGCATCTTTTTTTCCACCGGGCTTTTCGCCCAAAAAAAAGACTGGCTCCTCAAAATGCAAGACCCCAATGTTAATTTTTGGGAAGTCCAAAACGAATTCAACGAATACTGGAAAAACCGCACCGACTACAAGGGCAACGGCTACAAAGTGTTCAAACGCTGGGAGTACATCAACGAGATGCGGGTTGCACCCGACGGCAAACTGCAAGCGCCCGCCGAAGTTATGCTGGAGTACGAGCGCTACATGGCCGAAGCGCCGCAAAACAAATCCGCTTCCGGCACCTGGTCGCTCATCGGCCCGCTCGGGTACCCCTCCAACTTTACCAGCCAGCCCACCGGTAAAGGGCGGGTAAATGCCATTACTTTTCACCCAACAGATACGAATACGATCTTTCTCGGATCGCCTTCCGGGGGCATCTGGAAAAGTACCAACGGCGGCACGAACTGGAGCAGCCTTTCATCCAATATGCCCTACCTCGGCGTATCGGCTATTCTTATTCACCCGTCTACGCCGGATGTCATCTATATCGGTACCGGCGACCGCGACGGAAACGACGCCCCGGGTATCGGGGTGTACAAAAGCACCGACGGCGGCGCTACCTGGAATCCGGCCAATACCGGCATGGGCAACACGGCCGTCGGTATGATGCTGATGCACCCGTCCGACCCCAACACCATCCTTGCCTGCACACACGACGGTATTTTCAAAACCACCAACGCGGGCGCCACGTGGTCGTTGCAGCAAGGTGGCGATTTCCGGGACATCAAGTTCAAACCGGGCGACCCGAATATCGTTTACGCAACCGAAATCGCCGATCCCGCGCTATTCTGGCGCTCTACCGACAACGGCGACAACTGGAGTGTGGTCACCACTCCTACAGCCGGGGTCGGCTCCCGCATGGTCATCGGCGTATCGCCGGCCAACACTTCTTATGTGTACCTTGTTCAGATAAAAAACACAGACGAAACCTTTAAAGCGTTCCTGAAGTCAACAGACAGCGGGCTTACTTTTACAGAACAATCCAATACCCCCAACATATTCGATTACAATTGCGGCGGCGACGGCACGTCCAGCCAGGCCACTTATGATCTTTGTATCGAAGTGGACCGCACCAATGCCAACATCGTGTATGTAGGCTCGATCAATACCTGGAAAAGCACCAACGGGGGAGTAAACTGGGCCCCGGTAACCAACTGGGTGGGCAATAGTTATACCTCGAATATGAATAATGGCTGTGCCGTATCCGTGCATGCCGACCACCACTGGTTTGAATGGTCGCCGTTGTACAACCCCGCCCGGTTGTACCTTGGGCACGATGGCGGCATTTCCTACACCGCCGACGGAGGGGCTACCTGGACGGAGATCAGTAATGACCTGGCTACCGGCCAAATCTACAAAATCGGGCAAAGCGCACAGACGGCTAACGCGATTACTGCAGGGTTTCAGGACAACGGCGTTTCCGCTACCATTAACGGCACTACCTTTACCACAGTCGGTGGCGGCGACGGCTTCGACGGCATCATTGATTATGATGACGACGCATACTGCTATTCTACCATAAACGGATCGTTGAGACGCTCCACGACAGGGGTATTAGGTACATACTCCGGTATTTCAAGCGGAATTGGCGGCGCCGCGTCTTTTTTCTCGGCCTATACGTTGCACAACAGCGACCCGAATACCCTGTTTTTTGGCCGTTACGAGGTTTGGCGCAGCAACAACATCCGCGCCACGCCAAATACAGCCGTGAGTTGGACCGCGATTAGCGCTTTTACCGGTACCAGCCTGATCAGGGTTATGGAACAGTCGGCTGCCAATTTGGATATGATGTATATCTTCAGAGGGTCAGGATCAGGATCGACTTTACATCGCTCCGACAATGTAAATGCCGGCGCAGGATCGGTGGTGTGGAATACCATTACCAAACCAAGCAACTTCAACGTCAGCGATATTGCCGCCCATCCGACGAATGAAAATATCGTGTATGCCACGGCAGGCAGAAATGTATATAAATCTACCAATAAAGGAGTCACCTGGACGGATATCACCGGCAACCTGCCCTACCTGTTTATCAACTGCCTGGTTCTGGATAAAAACGCCGACGAGGGCATTTATATCGGCAACCAGACCGGTGTTTGGTACAAGGATGCCACCATTTCCGAGTGGATTTTGTTCAGTTCCGACCTGCCGCCGGTGGACGTCCGCGAACTGGAAATTTACTACGATGCCAACCCAGAAAACAGCCGCATCACTGCCGCCACATACGGGCGCGGTGTTTGGCAGAGCGATCTGGCCGAAATCAACGTGGTCAATCCCACGAACTTCGCCGTCACGCCCATCAGCACAAGTCAGATAGACCTCACCTGGAACTTGAATCCCTCCGGCAACAACGTGCTGATCGCCACCTCGCCGACCACTACATTCGGTGTGCCCGCCGACGGTACGGCTTACACGGCAGGCAACTCCCTTCCGGGCGGCGGCACGGTTATCTATGTAGGCAACCTGACCAATTTCAGCCATACCGGCCTGACGACGGGCGCCACCTATTGTTACAAAATCTGGTCGGTCAACGGCAGCAACCAGTATTCGGCGGGTTTGCCGCCGGTATGCGATAAGACAATCTCGCACAACTGGACCGGCGATGAGGATACCAACTGGTTCAACCCCGAAAACTGGGGCCCGGGCACTGTACCCACCGCTACCGATGGCGCCTATATTCCTGCCGGACTTATAAACTATCCTATTATTGATAATGATGGCGCCACTTGTTACCATCTGACCATTGATGCAGGGGCCTCGGTCAGTATGGATGCTTCAACCAACTACACATTCCAATTAACCGGTAACTGGACGAACAACGGGGTCTTTAACCGGGGTATTGGCACGGTTGCATTTACCGGAACCAATGCACTCCAAACGATCAAAGGTGCCTCCACTACCAACTTCCATATTCTTGAGTTAGACAAGGGAGCCCTGGGGAATATCCTTGAGGCAAAATCGCTGATTGCCCTAAATTCAACAATTAACCCCTTGGTTATTACTTCGGGTACGTTCAAACTTTCAAGCGCTTCCACGATTACGCCCTTTACCGATGATAATTTTGCCACAAACCTGAGTGGCGGAAAAGGGCTGTGGAACAACGGCGGCACCATCAACTCGGGCGCTTTTACCTGGTACCTCAACGGCGGGCTTTTGCGCGTATCAGCCGGCACGGTAAATGTGGGTACAAGCGCAGGCAACAGCATGGAATACCTGAATAATGGAACCCTTATGGTGGAAGGCGGCGCCCTGAATATTGCGGCCAGATTTGTGGCAAACGATCCTCCCAATTCTACTTGTCAGTACATTCAAACGGGTGGTACAGTAACTGTATTTACAGTTGGCTCCAGCAGCACTACCCGGGCGCCGTTTTACTTGGCTCCAAATGCGTCGTTTACTATGAGTGGCGGCACAATAGTCGTCCAACGACAATCCTCCAATACGGGCGGAGAAGTGGTGATTGCTTCTACCAACCATAATGTCACCGGGGGAACCTTACAATTAGGCAATACTTCTACCCCGGCTGCTCAACTTTTTCGAATCAACTGCACTGCTCCGGTGTACAACCTGACGGTGAATGCAACCAACGCCCCGACAGCACGACTGTTCACCAATGGGTTAACTGTACTGAATAATGTGACCATCTCCGGCGGTACACTTGATGCTAACGGCCTGAACCTGAACGTCGGTGGCCACTGGACGAACAACGGCGCCTTCACTGCCGGCGCCGGAACTGTTGCGTTCAACGGCACGGCTGCACAGAACCTCGGCGGTACCAATGCCACAACGTTTAACAACCTGACGTTGAACAATGTCAATGGCCTGAGCCTGAGCGGTAGCGTGAACACCACCGTTAACGGAACGCTTAACCTGACGGCCGGCGTAATCACCACCGGAAATAACCAAGTGAATATCGGGTCGGCAGGTTCGGTTGCCCGCACATCGGGTCATATTTTCGGTAAATTGCAAAAACATGTTGCCGCAGGGGCCGGCATCTCCCGTACATTTGAACTCGGCGACGCTTCAGTGGCAAACTACACGCCGGTATCTGTTACCTTTGCTTCCGTCACCAATGCCGGCAATCTGGTGGCACAGACAGTTTCCGGCGATCACCCTCAGATCGGCACAGCACAGCTTCAAACCTCCAAAAGCGTGAACCGCTACTGGTCGCTGACCAACAGCGGCACTACGTTTACGACCTGCGATGCCGTGTTCAATTTCCTGGCTACCGATCTGGATGCTTCTATTAATACCTCAAGTTTGATTTGCGGGAAATACGATTCACCCAATTGGACGTATCCATCGGTAGGTACCCAAACAACTACGAGCACCGAAATTACGGGTGTGTCTTCGTTCAGTGATTTTCAACTGGCTGAACCTTGCGGCACCCCGGATGTACCTACTTTGAGTGCCACAGCAAATCCAATATGCTCAGGCGGTACGATAACGCTGAGTATTGCATCCGGCAGCCTGAATGGCGCCGCAGATTGGCAATGGTATACAGGCACTTGTGGCGGAACATCCGTCGGGTCCGGCAGCAGTATTAATGTCTCGCCAAGTTCCAATACCACGTACTATGTGCGAGGCGAAGGCGGGTGCCTCATTTCCCCCGGATCGTGTGCCAATAGCACAATCAATGTCGTGGCGCAACCCTCCGGCCCGACCCTGGACACCAAAACGCCCAACCTCGGCGAAGTTTGCAGCGGTACAGGAGTGAGCGCCACCTTCAACGCCGGCAGTGGCGGTGCAGGTTGCTCCGATGCGTATGAAGTAGTGGTTGACGGTGCTCCTGCCGTTGCCTATACCCCCGGCGCTACGGTCGGCGCGGGCGCGACGAGCAGTGTCGTCATTCGCGGGCGGCGTGCCGATTGCGCCGCCGGCTCAGGTTGCACGGGCACGAATTACGTGGATTTGGCAACCTGGACAGTG
>JAEUUV010000122.1 GCA_016787285.1 Saprospiraceae bacterium
CGGTTCGCCGTAGTTGCCCGTACCGTCGCAAGCCGTCACGATCACATCGTTCGGGAAGCGCACGAAGTAGTTCTGGTTGTAGGTCGAGATCACACGCTGCGTGCAGGAGCTCGAGTTGCCGTGGCAGTCGAATACACGGAATGTACGCGTGATGGTACCGCGGTTGCAGACCGTGTCGAACAGCGAAATGTTCGTCGAGTGCGACAGACCGCACTGGCCCTGATATTCCACACCGGTGTCGAGGCAGCAGTTGTCGGCCACCGTCGGTTTGCCATAAGCCCAGAGGCTCGGGTCGAAGTTTTCGCAGGACGTAACCACCTGTGCAGGCGGTGCGCAGGTAGGTTTGATTTTATCCTGAACTTCCACCTGAATCATGCACTGGTTGCGCACGGGTTCGCCCTGAGGCGAAATCACGAGGTTGCCGTTCACATCCAACTGGTAGATGTTGAGGATAACCGTTTGCGTAGTGCCTACCTCGCAGCAGTAGAACTTGATGGAGTCGCCTTCGGAGATGGCGCGCTCAAATTCGCTCGGGAACGAGGGGAACAGGCTGGAGCAACTCGGCGTGCCGCGGATGGCGTTCAATGCGTTGACACAGTCGCTGTACGGCTGCATACGCTGTACCGTGAAACGGATGGAACCACAGTTGTCGTAGGAACCGTCGTCGAAGGTCGTAGCCTTCACCCAGGTCACACCTGCGAATTCGCAAGCGCCGAGGGCCGGCGGAACATCCTGGAAGCCGGCGGGGCCGTAGCAGTCGGAGAGATCATCCGTACCGATAGCCACTACCGTAAATTCGTCGCAAGCCGATACCGGCGCAGTGAAGTCGCGTACAGCGACCGTAGCCGAGCAGGTGCGGGTGTTGCCGCACTGGTCTTCGACCATGTACACTACGCGGTGGTTGCCGATCGGGAGGCAAGGCGTGCTGCCGAGAACGGCCAGCGTATCGCGATCCCAATAGTTGTTGCCCGGGAAGTCGGAAGCATTGCCGCTCACGGAGTACATCGCCGTTTGCTGGTTGGTCTGCGGATCGAACGTAATGACCATAGCGCTTACGCTCTTGATGCGCGAGCAGTTGTCGGTCACGATAAAGTCGGGCAGATTTACCGTAGCGCAGCAGGTAAACGGATCAGTACCTACCGTGATATTGGCCGGGCAGGTGAAGGTCGGAGCCACGTCGTCAACGATCTTGATGATCTGGCTCTGTTCCAGTTCGTCGCCTGTGCACCAGTTGATAGCAGTCCATTTGCGGCGCACTTTGTAGGTGCCGTCGCATACGTCAATCACCAGATCGGTGTAGTTCCAGCCGATTGAGCAGCCGACGGGTTGGCCGTATACATACGGGAAGCCCTGTACGGTGATGAAATCGTTCGGATCCGCGGTCTTGAGATTCGGCACCTGACGTTTTTCCAGCCATTCCGGCGTCGGGTATACGCCGCCACAGCTGATAGCGGTCGAATCCAGCCCATCATAGCTTGGCGGGAATTGGAGGTCGCCGTTGCTCGGGAGGAAGAGTTCAATTACCTGATTGCAGGTGCTCGTGTTGCCGCTGGCGTCGCGAGCCGTCCATTTGCGTGTGATTGTGCGGTCGAGGCCGGAAGCGCAGCTGCCGTCTACCTTGGAATCCACATACGACAGAGTTACGTCGGAGCAGTAGTCCAGTACCGGGTTGCCGGTGCCGGCAAATGCTACCCAGTCTTTGCCGTTTTGGGAAACCTGATTGCTGAGCAGCCCGTTGGGCAGCGGCACGCAGGCTTTCACAGACGAAGCATAGGTGAATTCGATTTGCGGACGCGGGTTCTCCGCCGGAAAGGCTTCGCCACCAAACAGGCCGTTTACCCAGCGACCCGGGTTGTTCACGATACGGAGCGTACCGTCGGAGGTCTGGGTTGTGGCAAGTTCTGCCACTACGCGCACGGTTGTACCGTTGCCGTTGTTGGCCACGATGTAGAAGCCGGCGGTAGAAGAGCCGGGCACCGTAAATTGTGTGGTAAACGGAATGTCGTAGAGCAATACTGTCGGGAAAGCAGCCGTAACGTTCACGTTCACGTCGCCGCAAAGCGTCCAACCTGCGTTGGAACCGGCGTTGCCTACAAACGTGCCGTTACGCATGTACGCTTTCAGGTTGTACGTGCCGGCAGCAGCGCCGGCAAGCGAAGCCTGCACGCGTACGGCCTTGATCGACAGCGGAGCGCCGCTGAGGTTTTCCACGTTGTTCATGTAACCCGTCCAGTAGTTGGTGAAGGCCACATTTTGCGTCAGTTTTTTGTCGCCCGCGATGATTTCCGGGCAGATATCTTCCGGAAGCGGAGTCGGGTCTACGTTGCAGGGGATGCTGGCCGACGGGCAGTCGAGCACCGGAGCCAGTTTGTCTTCGATCGTGATGTTACCCCAGCATTTGTTGCCGGTTGCCGGATCGGTTACGCGCACCTGGTAGGTTTTGCCCACGTCGCCGGGGCCGAGTGGAGTCGGCACACCGAAGCCCGGGAAAGCAGGACCCTGGCTCACACGTTGCCACGGGCCGTTGCCGAAGGGCAGCGTTTTGTCTACTTCCACTACGTAGTCGTCGTAGCACTTGTACGGGCCGCCTTCCAGTACCTGGTCGGCGTTCACGAAAGCGGAGCAGTTCGGATCGAGGGAAACCTGCACCTGATCGTTACAAATCAGGGTTGTGACGGCATTCGGGTATGCGTTAACCGTCACCGTGAACGAGCAAGTAGCCGTATTGCCGGCAGCATCGGCGACTTGATATGCGATGGTGTACGGGCTGTTTTCCTTACAGAATTCTGCGCCGTTGGCCGGGCCGGCAGTCTGAACTACCTGGGCGGCGCCGCCGATCTGGTAGCGAACAAAACCGTTGAACACGCGCGGTGTGAATGGAGCACCCCAAGGCGTATTGGAGGTGGAACCAAGGTTCAGGGTGATGTTGCCGTCCGTGTAGGTCTGGTTGGCGCCGTTACCATTGGTGTAGATGGACTGGGCGCCCGTCGGGTGCAGGCAGATACCCCAAAGGCCCGGCGGGATCGTGATCACACCGCCGGCGGAACTGACAGGCGCCGGGGTGATGGTACC
>JAEUUV010000190.1 GCA_016787285.1 Saprospiraceae bacterium
GAGACGAAGATTGCGCCGTCGTCACGCAGCAATTCCCACAGAAGTTTGAGCCGGGGCATCATCATGCAGCACCATTTATCGTGGCGGGTGAGGTCGTCGCGGTCGACGGTTTTGCCCAGCCATTCGCGCATCATGGGGGCCTTGAGGTTGTCGTTGTAGGCCCAGCCTTCGTTTCCGGTGTTGTAGGGTGGGTCAATGTAGATGCACTTGATGCGGCCGGCGTATGTAGGCAGCAGGGCCTTGAGAGCCAGCAAGTTGTCGCCCCGGAGGATGAGGTTGTCGTGCAGGGAATGCGTATCGGTCAGGCTCAGGTCGGGCCGGGCCACCAACTGATGGTAGGGTACGGCCAAGTGGTGGTGCTGCACGAAGGTTTTTCCTTTGAACTGGAGCGTAGGCATGGCAATGGCGGCATATTTTAAAAACAAAAAATTGAATTAACCGGCAAGGATAGGGCTAAATCACAAATAAAAAAACATATTGTTTTTATTTTTTTAAATGCTGTGGGTAAAATTCCGGTTTTCCGGTCGGATGTCCGGCCTTTTCTTTCCACAACAAAGTCAACATCGGGTGTGAGCTGTGTGTGGAAAACCGCCGTAGCGCTTTCAATTGACCCCGGCATCCCGACACCACATGCCCCCCCATTTCCCGCGCTTTTGCCAGTATTCTCCAAACTAACCCAAAACCCGGGAAGCACAACCCCTACTTTTGCCCACACAATCCAACAAATATGTCCGTTCTAAAACGCTCCGTGTTCGCCCTGCTCCTCCTCTTTGCAGCAACGGCCCAATCTCAAAACCCCGACGACCTCGAATCCATCATCGAAAGCGAAAAAACGGCCTGGATGCGTCAACACGCGGTTTCCGACCGGGGGCTTTCCATCTTTGCCGACAACCGCTCCGACATCACCTACACGCGTTTTCACTGGTGGGTGGACCCGGCGGTGCGCTACATCCGTGGCGCGGTGCTGACGGTGTTCGAGCCGAACGAGAACCTGTCGAGCCTGGAGTTCGATTTCTCGGAGGCGCTGACGATGGACAGCATCCGGTACCACGGCGCGACCTGTGCGTTTTCCCGGAACGGCGATATCCTGACCGTACATTTCCCCGGCGCCCTTCCTGCCCTGCTACCAGATTCGCTCGAGTTTTTTTACCAGGGTGCTCCGCCCACGTCCGGCTTCGGTTCATTTGCCACCGGCACGCACGGCCCGAACACCACGCCGGTACTCTGGACGCTCTCCGAACCCTTCGGCGCCAAAGACTGGATGCCCTGCAAACAGGCGCTGAGCGATAAAATTGACTCGGTGGATATTTTCATCACCCACCCCGAAGGCTACCGGGCGGCAAGCAACGGTGTGCTCATGTCCGAAAACACCCAAAACGGCCAAGTCACCGCGCACTGGCGGCACCGGTACCCCATCGCGGCCTACCTCGTAGCCATCGCCGTGACGAATTACGAAGAACTCACCGTGCCGTTGGTGTTTGGAAACGATACGTTTCCGATGGTCAACTACGTGTACCCGCAGAGCCTGTCGGCTGCACAGGCCGGCATGACCGATCTGGTAGCACAAATGAACTTGTACAACGACCTGTTCGGGCTGTACCCGTTTGCCCGGGAAAAGTACGGGCACGCGCAGTTCAACTGGGGCGGTGGCATGGAGCACCAGACCATGTCGTTCATGGGTGATTTTGGATTCGAACTGATCGCGCACGAACTGGCGCACCAGTGGTTTGGCGACAAAATCACCTGCGGCGCCTGGGAAGACATCTGGCTGAACGAGGGTTTTGCCACCTACCTCAGCGGCCTGTGCTACGAGCGCATCGCCACCCAGTACTGGAAACAGTTCAAACGGCAACGCATCAATCAGATCACCTCGCAACCCGGCGGCTCCGTGCGCGTGGACGACACCACAAGCGTGGGCCGTATTTTCAGCGGTCGGCTTTCCTACGCCAAAGGCGCCATGGTGCTGCACATGCTGCGCTGGATTTGCGGCGACAGCGCGTTTTTTGCCGGTGTGCGCAATTACCTCCACGACCCCGCGCTGGCGCACGGCTATGCCCGCACGCCCGATTTGCAGGCCCACCTCGAAGCGGCTTTTGGCAAAGACCTTGACGTTTTTTTTGCCGACTGGTACTCGGGCCAGGGGTTTCCTTCGTATCAAATCAACTGGTCGCAGACCGGCGGTGTAGTGGCTTTTTCAGTGAAACAAACCCAATCGCACCCCTCGGTGGCGTACTTCGAGTTGCCCCTGCCGCTTCGACTATTCGGCCCGGGCGGGCAAACCCAGGACCTCGTGCTGCACCACACCTCCGAGGGGCAAATGTTTGCGGAGCAAGTCGGCTTTGCCGTGGATTCAGTGGCATTCGACCCGGACTTGTGGCTGATTTCGGCCAACAATACCGTGACCAAAACACTCGTCGGAGCCGGCGACCTGGCAACAGCAGGCTATGCCCTGCGCATCGAACCGAATCCGGCACGGTCACGGTCGGTCGGGGCACATGCCGTGTTGACGGCTGCGGCGCCGGGTGCCGTGCGACTGTCGCTGCAAACGGCGGACGGACGAACCGTGTTCGTGCAAAACAGGCAAGCGGAAGTGGGGGAAAACCGGTACGCACTCGATCTAAACGGTCTGGCTGCCGGGGCGTATTGGTTGCGTGTGGGAAACGGTCGGGGGGAGTTGGTGACGAAATTTTTAGTGCATTGAACAGCAGGTCGGGCGTTTGGTTATAGTCCGCATGGCACACTACTCCTTCATTACCCGGCACACAGGCAATACCGCCTTCGAAACTGAAATCGGCAAACACAAAGTCGTCATGGATACCGGCTCCGACGGCGACGACCTCGGCCCCTCGCCCAAGCGACTCCTGCTCGGCACGCTGGCGGGATGCACGGGCATGGACGTGGTGTCGCTGCTGCGCAAAATGCGCGTACCGTTTTCCGATTTTGAAATCCTGACCGAAGCCGACCTGACCGAGGAGCATCCGCGGGTGTTCAGTCAGGTCTGGATCGTGTACCGCATCCGCGTGGACGAACAATACCGCGACAAGATGGAAAAAGCCGTCAACCTGTCGGTAGAAAAATACTGCGGGATTACAGCCATGTTGCGCAAAAACAGCCCGGTGGAGCATCGGATCGAGTATTTGTGAAAAACCTATTCCCCTGCGAGCAGCACCTGCAACGCTGCTGCGCAAGCCGCGTCGTCGAACAGAGCCTCGACGGGAATTTCAAAGCCGGGAATGGCCGTGCTCGTCACGGTGTGGCCGAAGATCAGTTTGTTGGCGGGCAGAAATTCCGTGTCGTTGCCTGCACGCAAGTACTGTTCCAGTATTTGGCGGGCCGGGTCCACGATCCAGTATTCCCGCACGCCGTGGGCGGCGTAGTCGTCGCATTTGATCCCTCGATCCACTTTGGCTGTGCTTTTCGACAGGATTTCCACTACAAAATCAGGCGCAGGGAATACCATTTGCTCCTCCTCGAAGGCTTCGGCACGCTCGCGGGAGAAATAGACGATGTCGGGTTCATAGTCGTTCCGGGTCAGGCCGATCAGCGCTTTTTCGACCATGATTTCACCTAATTTTTTTAGACTGGTAAACAAAATAAGAATGCCGGATAGTCGCCTTGACACACCGATATGCCGCCGTTTGACGGGTGAGTGCATCACCACTTCTCCGTTGATAAACTCGGCTTTTTTATCCTCGTCGAGCCACTGCCGGAACTCCTGACGGCGACGGGCCTCGTCTTCGAGATAAATTTTGATTTGCTGGAAAACGACCGGCAAATCGGGTCGTTTCAATAATTCGTCGGAAAGCGTAGTGGCGGTCATGCGGTTATTTTTTTGCGGAAACAAAGGTAGGAGAAAAAAGCAAAACTATTCCTGCCGAAACCCGTCGAGTTCCGGCCCCTCACGCCTCAAAAAACACCAGCCGCAAATCCACTGCGTCCATGTAGTCCAGTTCCGGATCGTCGGCCAGAGCCGGATCGCGGCTGCCGTGGAGCAGGGTGAGCAGGGCGCGAGCCAGAGCTTTGACTTGAGATGGGGAGTCTTGCTGCAATACATCTTCGGATATCTGAACCAACTCTCCTGTTTGTCCGGATTGGATGGCTTGCACCGTTTGTTTTATCATGTGAAAATTATCTCCCTTGCTCTCCCCACCATCATGCCGATACGCCGCGTAGGCCCTCATGGCTTTTTGGCGGGCATCGGCGGCGGCCGCCGTATTTCCTTCCTCTGTTTCGAGTTCGTAAAAGTTCTTCCAGGTTGTCCAGGGTTGCACTTCATGGCCGAATTGGGCGTCGCATTCAACAGCGTGAAGCAGTTGATCTCTGGCTTCGGCACGGCGACGAAGTAGGAGCAGGGCGCTAGCGAGGTTGTTGCGACAGACTCCTTCGCTCCCTGCATCTTTTAACTCAACATACACTGCAATCGCACGCTCGATTACACACACCGCGTCTTCCAGGCGCCCGGTAACTTGGTACAAATTCCCAAGTTGTACAAGTGAAGATGCTTCTTGCAGTTTGTTTTTCTCACGAA
This sequence comes from Saprospiraceae bacterium, assembly GCA_016787285.1. GTDB lineage: Bacteria > Bacteroidota > Bacteroidia > Chitinophagales > Saprospiraceae > M3007. The sequence goes on from JAEUUV010000190.1 coordinate 4,529, forward strand.
TGTCAATTTTCAGCGACTCCAGATAGGCTTTCTCCGCTGCCGGGTAGTTTTGCATTTCCTGATGAGCGATGCCAATTTGATGCAACACCGTTGCGACCGTCGCGGATTCGTGGTTGCGTACAAAAAAAGTTTTGACTTCGGCAAACAATTTTAGGGCCTCGGGGTAGTATTTTTTCTCGATCAAGGTTGCAGCCAATTGGGCCTTTCCAACATTCACCTGTCGGAAGTCGTTCGATTTTTCAGCGATCTCTATACTCTGTATAAAGTGTTCGATGGCGGAATCGTATTGTCCCAAATACCGAAAACAATCTCCCATATCTGTCAAACAAACCGAAGCCATGTGTCCCGCTGAGGCATTACCCTCAGCGGCGAGGGTGAGAAAGCGCTGCCGCGCCGTTTGCAAAAAGGGTAGCGCCTGGTTCGCTTGTCCACGATTTTTCAGTGTCTTGCCCAACAACCAAAATGAATGTGCGCCATCGTATTCTGCACCCGGGTAGGCGTCACCCGCCCGTTCGCAATGCTCTAGCAAAGCCTGCGCTGTCTGGTATGCCGCGTTTAAATCACCCTGGTCCTGCAAGCGCTCTACCGTCGCTTGTTTGTTCATAAACTGCGAGTGGTTCCAGCCGCTGTCTACCGACAACCGTGCCGCTGCGCGTTCCCGGATGTTTTGCGCAAATTCCATAACCTGCGGGCGGGATAATCTGGAAAAAAGACCTTCGATTTTTCCAGCTTCGTTCACCAATTTCTCCGGCTCTGCATGTTTTTCAAGGACAGTCAGCATGGCCAGCAAATTAGTTTCCGTCAGGCGGGTGAGGTCGTACGTGAGCTGGATGTTTTGGATTTGCTGCTGGTATAAAAAACCACGCAAGGCCACCATACCCTCCACCCAACGCCAGCGCCGGGCTTCCAGCCGCTCCGGCGGAGTGCGGGCAGCGAGAAAGGCGGATAAAGCGGGATCTGTTTTGAAAAAATAAGGGAACTCGTCCAGCGCCAGTTCCGCCAGACCGACCTGTATCAGCGCCATGCCTGCCTGCGTAGCGACATCTCGTTCGCATTCCGCCACCATCGCCCAGGTGACTACGTCTGCACCACCGTGGTACACGGCCAGCACATCCACCACTTCCCCTACTTCCGCCGGCAGGCGCCGCAATGAAAGTTCCAGGCTGGCAAAAAGGCTGTTTTCGCGATCGCCGGGGTGTTTTTGCTCCAGTTCGGCCATCAGGTGGCTAAGGTCGGCGTTGAGTTGGAGCAGCGGCTCGCGCTCGGCGGCGCTGCGTCCGGCGAGGGTCTGTGTCAGCAGAGTGAGGGCGCGGGCGTGGTAGTTGGCCGTGCGGGCTAGGGCGCCGAACTGCTTGTCGAGGTCTTCCGCGTTCAGGCCGGGCACTTCGATGCCGGCGTTTTTCATCACGTCGGCAATGAGCCGCAAGGCGTCATGCGGAACCAGCGGGCCGATGCGCACGGTATTTTTCGCAGCGTCGAAGGGGGCGGGCAGGCGCTCGCGGGTGGTGAGCAGTAGCCGGGTAGCCGGCGCGTTTTTCCGCAAACGGGTAAAAAACTCCAGGAGTTCGGTAGCGGGCTGCACGCCGGGCGGCGTTTGGCCTTCGGCGTCGGGCAGAATGCTTTCGAGGTTGTCGAGCACGAGCAGTGTGGAGTATTCCTGCAAGCGGCGGTCAAGTTGCAGCAGGGCTTTCTCCTCGTTTTCGGCGAGAAGAGCCGAAAACTCCTCGCCCAGCAACTGTCTGCCCAGCGCATCGAGCGCGGCGCGGGTGTCGCGCACGGGTTCTTTCGAGGCGGAATCAAAGGAAACAAAAACGAGGCGTTGTACCCGGCGGGTGCGTAGCAGCCAGCGGGCCAGTTCGGTAGCCAGAGTGGTTTTGCCTGACCCTCCCAGCCCGATCAGCACGGCGTACCGTTCGCGCAGCAGCAAGCGTTCGAGGGCGAGCAGTTCGCGGACGCGGCCCACGAAACCGTGAGCGGGCGCGGGTGGGGTGGCGCCCATTTTCTGCGCCCACTGGTTTTCGAGCAGTTGGCGCACCGGGGCGCTGGGGGTTCGGCGCACGAGTTGCGGGTCTTTTTTTTCCTGAAACAGCACGGGTACAAACCAGTCCTGCAGGCGCAGTTTTTCGTTTCCGGGCAGCTCGACGCGCACGGGGTCGGCGTGCAGCGCCCGCTGCCCGGCCAGCATGGCCGCGCCGATGAGCGTGCCTTCAGCAAGTTTCTGGTAAAAAGCGCCCGCGAAACGCTCGGCAGCCGACACCAGCACGCTGTGCGACATGGCAGCCACCGAAGCCACACCGTTTTCGAGCAGGGTGGCGGCCACGGAGGCCTTGGGGTCGTGGTCGGTTTGGGCCGACTGGCAGGCGTCGAGGAAAAAAAGCGGAATGCGCAGTTCGTTCAGTTCGGCGGCCAGCGCCTGTGCGTCCACGACAGCGGTGGCGCGACCTTCGAGTTTGGCCTGTTCACCGGCTTCGGCGCTTTCGAAGCAGAGGGCGCCGAGGCCCTTGTTCTGGTCGAACACGCCGTGCCCGTCGAAGTGTACCACCGAGTACGGTTTGCCCTGCCCCGCTGCGTCGCGGATTTTTTCGGCCAGGGCCGGAAAAGTGGGCGTTTCGAGGATGTCCAGTTCGGCCAGATCGCCGAGGGTGTCCGTGACCTGCAACAGGGCGCGGGTGGCGGCGCGGTGGTCAATCAGCCCGGCCATTTTGTCCTCCGGTCTCGGCGCCACGAGCAGGATGCGGAGCACGGTTTGCAGGGGCATGGGGGCCTTTTTCTTCCGGTTGGGCTGCATGCGACGCACACGCACGGGTTGTTGGCCCTGGAAGAGGAAGCCTTGCCCGTCGTGCAACATTTCCCAGGGCGTGGCGAGCAGCAGTCCGGCGGCTTCGTGGAATTCCGGTTTTTGCTCCTCGGACAAGGCGGCGGGCGCGGCGGCGTCCATTTTTATGGAAAAACGCCGTTCGTGCTGCTTGTCGCCTTTCCATTCGAGCAGCCGCAGGCGGGCCGATTCGTCGGCGGTGATAGCATCGAACAGGGCCTTGCCCCAACCGGGCAACTGGTTTTCCACCGCTTTGACGTCGGCCTGAATTTTTTCCAGAAACGGGTAGCGCGGGTACTCCTCGATGTAGCGGCGGATGCGGTCGGCCACGTCGGGGCCGAGCGGGGAAATGAAGTGGAACCAGTCGCTCTGCACTTGCTCGCTGCCGTCGGCGAGCAGGTATTCGAGCCGTGCCCGCGCACTGCCGCGCCGCACGCCGCCTTCGGTGTAGAGCGCGGGATTTTCGAGCACGAGCAGGAGCTCGCTCACGGACGGCTCGGGAGGCTGCATGTCGGGCGCGGGGTCGTCGGGCAGGCGCAGGCCAAGCGCGGTGAGCAGAGCCGGCAGGGCGGCTTGCAGTCCGCCGGGGCCGGAAGTGAGGGGAATGGCCACGGGTTCGTCGTCGAAAAGCCAGGCGAGGGCGCCGACCGTCTGCTCGTCGAGCAGCAGCATGACGATGCGTTTTTGCCGGGCTTTGGCAAATTCCAGTTCTTTTTTCACCCATTTCGACTGGATCGTATGGCCGGAAAAGACGAGAAAAAACACGTCGGCGCGGGCGATAGCCTGCTCGATTTCAGTTTGCAACACATCGCCGGGCAGGAGTTCGCGGCTGTCGACCCAGACGCCGGCGCCGTGTATTTCCAAGGCCTGACGCAGGGCTTGCACGAAGGGGTCATCTTTCGAAGCGTGGGAGAGGAAGGCGTTCGGTTTGGTCATGGTTGGCGATTGGGTTAATCCAAAAACACCTCCGTTACATCCACTTCGAGGTTGGGAATGATGGGTGTGGTCACCAAGTCGCCCTCCACGTTGGGTTGCAGGCCGATGTAAATACCCGCTTCATTGAGTTTCCAGACCTGAATGGTGCGTTCGATGGGCGACACCACCCAGTACTCCAGCACGCCGGCTTCCTGATACAGTTCAAATTTGTCTTTCATCTCGGTGCGGCTGTTTCCCGGGGAGAGGATTTCCACGATGAGGTCAGGCGCGCCGATGCAGCCACGGTCGTCCAGTTTGGCCGGGTCGCAAATGACGCAGAGGTCGGGCTGAACGACCGTAGTGACGTCCTTGTTCTGGGCTTTGTTGAAACGGGTGAGGCGCACGTCGAAGGGCGCGGCGTACACTTTGCAGGGGCTTTTCCAGAGGGAATTGATGAAAGGCTTTGACAGCCGAATACTAATCCCCTGATGTTTGCGCGAAGGCGCAGCCATCTGTCGGATTTTACCGCGCAGCAATTCGACACGTTCTTCAAACTGCCAGAGCAGGTAGTCGGCGTAGGTGTAGGTGCCGTTTGGGTCGAGTTGGGACAAGGAAGTGATCATAAGCCGGACGTGGTTCGTTTGCGCTTGCAAAGTTAACTGAAAATGTGCCCAAAGCACACGCTACATTTGCAGGCCCATGTACAAACACGCTTTTCCACTTCTTCTTTTTCTTTTCAGCGCCTGTGTCGGCAAGCCGCTGCGCACCATTCAGATTCCCGACTCGGCGGGCGAGGTGTACCTCGTAGTGCTCGGTATTGCACAGGACGGCGGCTTCCCGCACGCCGGCTGCCGGCGCGACTGCTGCAAGCAGGCGCAGAACGGCCACCAGTCGCCCCGCTCGCCCGTATGCCTCGGGCTGGTGGACGAACGGGCCAAAAAAGTGTTCCTGCTCGAAGCCACACCGGACTTCGCCGATCAGTGGTTCCTCCTGCAGGAACTGACCAACAACCGCGAAAAACGCACACCCGACGGCATTTTCCTCACCCATGCCCACGTGGGCCATTACGCCGGCTTGATGACCCTGGGCCGCGAAATCATGGGCGCCAAAAACACGCCCGTGTGGGTGATGCCGCAGATGGAGAAATTCCTGCGCGAAAACGGTCCCTGGAGCCAATTGGTCGGCCTGCAAAACATTGACCTGCGTCCGCTCCGGGCCGACAGTGCGGTGCAACTCACGCCCGATCTGCGCATCACACCCGTGCTGGTGCCGCACCGCGACGAGTTTTCCGAAACCGTGGGCTACCGCATCGAATCGCCGCGCAAAAAAGTGCTGTTCATCCCTGACATTGACAAGTGGGAAAAGTGGTCGCGCGACATCGTGCAGGAAGTCCGCTCGGTGGACCACGCCCTGCTCGACGCCACATTTTTCCGGGACGGTGAACTCGCCGGGCGCAGCATGCAGGAAGTGCCGCACCCCTTTGTGGCCGAAACGATGCAGCGTTTTGCCGCTGCGCCGGCCACGGAAAAAAGCAAGGTTACGTTCATTCACTTCAACCATACTAACCCGCTGATCTGGCAAAACCGTGCCCGAAACGAGGTGCTTTCCGCCGGGTTTTCTCTTGCCGAAGAGGGCATGGTGATCGGGTTGTGAGCCGTTGAAACCTTTCCGGCGCAGGCCTCGTCACTTGTCCAAACAGAAACGACATGCAGACAAAAACTTTTGCGATCCTTGGCGGTGGTATCTGCGGACTAAGCACGGCCATTGCCCTCAGAAACATCGGCATTCGGGCCGAGGTGTACGAATCGGCTCCGCAGTTTCGTCCGCTCGGGGCAGGGCTTTTGCTTGCGGCAAACGCCATGCGCAGTTTTCAAAAAATCGGTATTGCTGAAAAAATCGCGGCACGCGGGCGCCTCCTTCCCCGGTTTTTCATTTTCGACGACCGCGGCAAGGTCATCACCGCTGCCGACGCAACCGCTATCGGCAAAAAATACGGCCTGCACAATTTTGCCATCCACCGTGCCGATCTGCACGAAGCACTGGCCGCCGAACTCGACCCGGCGCAACTGCACACCGGCAAACGCGCCACCGGTTTTTCAAAAAACGGAGCACGTACAGTCGTGCAGTTTGAAGACGGCAGCACGATCGAGACCGACTACCTGTTGGCTGCCGAGGGGATCCATTCGGCTATTCGGCGGCAATTGTTGCCCGATGCCGGCCCGCGCTATGCCGGTTACACCTGCTGGCGGGCAGTGGTGGATGCCGGCCCGGTGTCGCAGGATTTCGCCTCCGAAACCTGGGGCGCGGCAGGGCGGTTCGGCATTGTCCCACTGGCAGGCAACCGGATTTACTGGTTTGCCGTGGTCAATGCGCCGCAAAACGATCGGGCTATGCGCGATTTTCGGGTGGCTGACTTGCAGCGGTTGTTCGGGAAATTTCACGCCCCGGTTTCGCAAATACTTGCCCGGACACGGGACGAAGACCTGATCTGGAACGACATCATTGACCTGCAGCCGCTGCCGCGATTTGCCTTCGGAAACATTCTGCTGCTGGGAGACGCCGCACATGCCACCACCCCGAACATGGGCCAGGGCGCTTGTCAGGCTATCGAAGACGCCGCGATTCTGGCCGATGAACTTGTGAAAAGCCAAGACCCGGAGGCGGCATTTGCGGCATTTGAGAAAAGGCGGCTGAAACGTACCCGTTTCATCGTGGAGAACTCGTGGTCGTTGGGAAAAGTCGCGCAATGGGAAAAGCCCCTGCTTGTTTTCCTGCGCAACAATCTGCTGCGCCTGGTACCGGAGCGGCTGAACGAGCGGCAGTTGCGCGCCGTGTTGACGACGGATTTTTGATAGTGATGAGCGATGAGTGATAAGCGATGAGCATCTCCAAGTAAGATAGGTTGACCAATAAAGGGGCGCTCGGTATCTGATACTACCCAATTTTTAGACAATCTCGCCATTAGTCATCACCTCCACGTCCCAGGTTTTGGAACTGGTGGGGTCGAACGCCTGACCGTCGGCAGACACGCCTTCGGCAATGAACACCACCCACTCTTCGTCAATGGTAGCCACGGCTCGCGCTACTTTGCCGTCGGGCTGCACCCGGGTGTAGCCGATGACACGCCGGGCAATCAGTTCGCCCTTGAGCGTGAAGGTAGCCAGCACGTACTCGTAGTTCATCAACTCGGCTTTCCACCACACGAGCGCCGCAAAGTTTTCGGTGCCTTCCAGCGAAAAACACGGTACGTACTCGGTGTACGCATCGTCCAGTACGGCGGGATCGGTCGGGTGGATAAACTCCACAATCATCTTCTCCGACAAGGGGTCGTTTTCCAGAGCAAAAACGTGGTGCGTGTCCTCGCCGAGGATAACCGGCATGGGTACTGGCGGGAATTTTCCGATAAAATCTGCGAATGTGTGTGGCATGAAACAGGTTTGAAGGTTTCTGGTTGGAGGGTTTGAGGGTTGGAAGGTTTCGGGTTGGTTCACGCCGCAAAGTTCATGCTTTTTCGGGAGTGTTCAGAGAAGTTGTCAACCGCCCTTGTTCTATACAACTTCGCCGTGCGCGGGTCTTTTTACCCCGCACAAAAGTGTCCGATAATCAAGCGGTTGGCGCGGGGTCAAAAGACCCGCACGCGGCGTTCCAGGGTTAAGGAAAGTGACGATGACACAGTTTTTTGAGCACTCCCGCTTTTTTTCCCGAAACCCTCCAACCCGAAACCCTCCAACCAGAAACCTTCCAACCCGAAACCCTCCAACCAGAAACCCTCCAACCAGAAACCCTCAACTTAACCATAACGTAAACTGACAAGTACCGGCCTGGACAGCGGCGGCGCCTACCTTCGCCCCCCAAAAAGGTTAGCATGGGATTGGCTCGCACCGTCAACGAACAGATTTTCCGCCACATACACGGCAAAAACCTGGTGTACAACACCTGTTGGGAAGACCCGCGCAGCGACCGGCAGTTGCTCCATCTCGGCCCCGACAGCCGGGTGGTCATGCTGACCAGCGCCGGCTGCAACGCACTGGATTATCTGCTGGACGATCCCGTAGTGGTGCATTGCGTGGACCTGAACCCGCGACAAAACGCGCTACTTGAACTCAAAATCGCGCTATTTCAAGGCGCCGACCATGCCGCCTTGTTCCGTTTCTTCGGCGACGGGGTGGCGGAGGATGCCCGCACGCTTTTTCAAAACAGCCTGCGGGAACACCTTCCGGAGGGGTTTTCCCGAAACTGGTGGTCGCGCAACCTGCACGTATTTTCGGGCCGGGGCATGCGGCGCTCGTTTTACTGGCACGGCACCAGCGGCACGGTGGCCTGGATGATCCGGCAGTGGCTGCACATGCAACCCGAGGTATTGCGCCTGGCCGAACGCCTGTTTGCCGCCCAAAACCTGGCCGAGCAAACCATCTGGTACGAAAAATTTGAGCCGAAGTTCCTGAATCCGTTTTTGCAGTGGGCCTTGCAGCAACATTTCCTGCAGAGCATGCTCGGCGTGCCGAAAAGCCAGCAGGCGTTGGCCGCCGACCACTTTGACGACGGCATGGCCGGTTATTTCCGGCATTGCTTGAGGCAGGTTTTTCTCGAACTGCCGCTCCGGGACAACTACTTCTGGAACCTGTACTTTTTTGGCCGGTACACGCCCGAATGTTGTCCAAACTACCTGTTGCCCGAGAATTTTTCGACCCTGAAATCGCACACCACACGGCTCCACACCCATACCGCTTCTTTGAGCGATTTTTTGCGCAACAACCCCGGCGCGTACACCCATTTCGTGCTGTTGGATCACCAGGATTGGCTGGCCGCACACCTGCGTCCGGCGCTGGAGGAGGAATGGCGGCTTATTCTGGAAAATGCTACACCGGGCGCCCGCATCCTGATGCGTTCGGCTTCTTTCAACCTGGATTTCGTGCCGCCATTTGTGCACCAACGCGTTCGGTTCGACACCGAAGCAGCAGCCCGCATGCACCGGCTTGACCGCGTGGGTACCTACGCGAGCACCTGGATCGGGCAAATACAATAGGAACTGCTCAACAAAAAAAATCTCAAATGCACGTCATTGCTCCCGTTGCCGATCAGCAAACCGCCATGCGCCGGTACTACCGGTTTCATGCAGCGATTTACGATGCCACGCGCTGGACCTTTCTCTTTGGCCGAAACCTCATCCTGCGTCTGCTGTCTAATCACCCGGAACTGACGCTCGCGGAAGTAGGCTGCGGGACGGGCCGGAATTTGAGGCGGCTGGCGGCAACCCGCCCTGATTGGCTGCTGCTCGGCATTGATGTGTCGCCGGAAATGCTCCGCCGGGCCGGCAAACGCCTGGCTTCGTTTTCACGGCGGCTTCGCTTGTTTGAAAAACCGTACGGCGCCGGCCAATTCCACTTGCCCGAACCGACAGACCTCGTGCTGTTTTCGTATGCCCTGACCATGTTCAACCCCGGCTGGGAGGCCGCTATTGAGCAAGCCCGGCAGGATTTGAAACCGGGCGGACGCATTGCCGTGGTGGATTTTCACGACACACCCTTCGCCTGGTTCCGCCGCTGGATGGGCTACAACCACGTGCGCATGGAGCAGCACCTGCTGCCCGTGTTGGAGGAGCATTTTGAAACCAAAACCCGGATTGTCCGCAAGGCCTGGGGCGGCTTGTGGCGGTATTTCATTTTTATCGGTGAAAAACCTTTGTTTCACGGATGAATCCGTGGGCGAATACCCCAAAACCCTCCAACCCGAAACCTTCAAACCCTGAAACCCTCACTTCCACCGAAACACACTCGCGATAGTTTTTCCGATGTCGTCCAGCCGTTCCAGATTGGTGCGCAGGGGTTCCATGACCGAGGGGTTTTTGAGGTCGAGGTTGCCGTCGTCGTCTACGCCCGATTGCATGGGATACACGAGGATAAAACTGTTTGCCTGAAAATATTTGTTCAGATACTCCCGGATTTTGGCCATACTCGGGTGGTAGGAGGCGTGTTCGCGCCGGCTTAGGACGATGATCATGTTGTCGTCGGGGCGCAAGTCGCGGGCGAGGATCAGGAAGTCGTTCCAGTCGTAGAAGTTGTTGAATTCCGAATCCACTGGGTGTTTTTTTTGCACGGCCCGGATGTAGGCCAGGGTTTGATTGGAGCCATAGAAAACGAGTTTTCCGCCGGTATTCCGGGCGATATTCCACACTTTGACGAGCCAGAAGGCGAAGCCTATTTCGCGTTCGGCGCGGTCGGGCACCACCACAAGGTGGCGCTTGACGGTGGCTAAGGGTTGAGCGGATTTGTAGATGAGTGTGTTGGTGTTGCAACGGCTCAGGATACCCTCGGCAAGGCTTCCGAGTTGCGGATCCAGGAGGTCTTTTTTTGCCGGCACGCTGAGGATCAGGTCGGTGATTTTGTGCTCTTTCACCACGTTCACGATGCCGTTCACGATGTTCAGGTCGTAGCGCAGGAGTTCGTGCAGGTAATTGTCGGTAGCGGCGGCAGCCACGCTGGCCTGGTCGAGCAGTTTTTTTGCTTTCTTTTCGGCGGCGCCGTCGGAGTTGTCGTCGTCGAGCACATTCAGCACATAGAGCCCGTTTTTGTTTCGTTTGGATTTGAGGGTAATGCTCAGGTTGATGACCTCGGCTGCCGTGTCGGCATTGTTTACCGGGATCAGGATTTTTTCCTCGTTTTCCTGCTCGCCGTCGGCGGCGGTTTCGGAGGCTTCGTTCAGGGCGATGTTCTGCGCGCCTTTCTGCGCCACGAAGGTGGCTACCGTGCAGGTAACGAGAATCATCAGGATGGAACCGTTCAGCACGTTCTCGTTAAGCAGCCGGATGGGTTCGCCCGTTTCGGTTTCGCCGAGGATGATGTTGTAGCCCACCAGCACGACGGCCAGCGCTGCGGCCACGTGGGCGTTGCTGAGCCCGAAAATGACGCGGCGCTCGTCGGCAGAAAATTTGTACGTTTTTTGGGTGATCCAGGCCGCCAGATACTTGCCGATCATGGCTACGGTGGTCATGGCGGCGGCCACTTTCAGCGTTTCAAAATCCTTGACAAACACCCGGTAATCCACCAGCATGCCTACACCGATCAGAAAAAACGGGATGAACAGCGCGTTGCCCACGAATTCGATGCGGTTCATCAGCGGCGAGGTGTGCGGGATGAGGCGGTTCAGCGCCAGTCCGGCCAAAAAGGCCCCGATGATAGCCTCCACACCAGCGGCTTCGGCCAGAAACGCCGCGAGAAACACCATGCCGAGCACGAAAATGTACTGCGACACGCTGTCGTCGTAGCGTTTGAAAAACCAGCGCCCGATGACGGGAAACCCGAACATGACCACCACGCCGAACAGCAGCACCGAGGCGCCGAGTTTCAGCCAGAAATCGTTGGAAATATTGCCGGTAGCCGTGCCCGCCACCGCCGCCAGCACCAGCAGGGCGAGGGTATCCGTGATGAGCGTGCCGCCCACGGCCACCGTCACGGCGCGGGTTTTGGCGATGCCGAGCCGGCTCACAATAGGGTAGGCGATCAGCGTATGCGAAGCAAAAATACTGGCAAGCAATATGGCCGAGGGCCAGGAGTAGTGCAGGTAATAAAGCCCCGTGGTGATACCGAGCGTCATCGGAATCGAGAAGGTGAACAGGCCGAACACCACGCTTTTGCCGCTGTTTTTTTTGAAAATAGCGAGGTCAATTTCCAGTCCGGCCATGAACATAATGTACAGCAGCCCCACCGTGCCGAACAGGATGATGCTGCTGTCGCGCAGCATCAGGTTCAGTCCGTGCGGCCCGATGATGGCTCCGGCGATAATCAGCCCGATCAGGTGCGGGATTTTCAACTTGTTCAGCAGCAGGGGCGCGAACAGGATGATGAACAGGATCAGGGAAAAAATCAGTACCGGGTTTTTGAGCGGCAGCGTCAGGTCGAATACGTAGAGGAGCATGGGCGGTGGTATATTGCTGAACGCCAAAGTTAGCAACAGTTTAGGGGAATGGCTTTCTTTACCGCCGCACATGCCATAGGATAAAATACCATGTGCGGCGGAAATGTCAACCTATCAGGGTAAGCCAAGAATATACTTCCTGATCAACTGCAACCTCAGATCAAGCATATCAGCATATCTAATTTCAGGAGGTATACTAATTGGATAGCAATCCTCTACAGGCCGGCCCCCTTTAACACATTGTACCCAATCATCCATAATTTCGATATATACCTGGACTGCTTCGGTTTCTGTGTTTGCGCTTTCAACATCTATATAGGCAGGGGGCAAATCCCCGACAATAACCCATACATGATCATCTGTATCTGACGAATCAGGGATGAAATCAAAATAAAATACAATTAAGATATTGTCCCAATTTGCCGCCAACCACTGCTTCTCAATCGCCTTACACCAATTGTGCCCTTGCAAAAAAAGTCTGGCTTCTTTAGCAAGGGTAATGAATTCGAAGTCCTCTGGTTTCGATTTTATTACTTCTTCGAGTAAAGTCATGCTCATTGTATTTCAACCATGCTATGCACACAGATTATTTTTGAAAATCAAGCACTTAGCCCTGAAAGGGCACCATCCTGCAAGGCAGGGAGCAGCCCTGCCCACGGACAGGCCGCCCCCGGATAAGCCCTGAAAGGGCGTCATACCATAGCCCACGCCTCCACCTCCTTCACCGTCCAGGCGCCGTCCACCGAAAAAGTGCCGTTTCGCGTGCGCCGAAGACTGCCCAGGTAAGCCCCGCTGCCGAGCGCCGCGCCAAAGTCGAAGGCCAGCGAGCGGATATACGTGCCCTTGCCGCACACCACCCGGAAATCGCACTGCAAGCCGGCGGCATAGTCGGGGTATAAGTAGATGTCGGCGCCTTTTTTGCTGATCACCGTCGGCACGGAAGTGTCGCCCGGCGGCACGGGCCGCAAGGGGCCGACCTCGAACGTCTCGATGCGTACGCGGCGCGAGGCCAGTTCCATTTCTTCGCCGGTGCGGGCGTTTTTGTACAAGCGCCGCCCGTCCACCTTCACGGCTGAAAACATGGGCGGCACCTGCTCGATGTCGCCGATGAATTGCCGGACGGTTTCCTGTAGCAGCGCATCGGTCAGGTGATCTGTGGGAAAAGTGGCGTCCACGGGTTTTTCGCGGTCGAAGGAGGGCGTGGTGGCGCCGAAGGTGATGACGCCGGTGTACTCCTTGTCGTCGGCTTGCAGCGATTCGATCTTTTTGGTGTAGTCGCCCATGCACAGCACCAGCAGCCCGGTAGCCAGCGGATCGAGCGTGCCGGCGTGGCCGATCTTGAATTTTTTCTGCCCGAGTCGCCGCGAAAGCAGGTAGCGCACCTTGTTCACCACGTCGAACGAGGTCCAGGCTAAGGGTTTGTCTACGAGCAACACGGCCCCCTTGGGGAACTCGACCGGGAAGGTATCGGTGGGCTGAAGTATCGTCATGGGTGATTGGATGGGCTGGTTCAGCGTTCGCTTGCGCGCCACACGCGCAGGGTGTTTTGGTAACAAATTTTGCGGATATCGCCTTTCGAATAGCCCCTGCGCAGCAGTTCGGCGATCAGGTTGGGGTACATGCTCACGTCGGCCAGGTCGGGCGGGAGGGCCAGGCCCACGCCGTCGAAATCGCCGCCGAGGCCGATATGCCGCACGCCCACGAGTTGGCGCAGGTGGTCAATGTGGTCGGCTACGGCGCCCACGCCGATGCCGGATTTGGCCAGTTCGTCCCGAATGAATTGGCGGCCTTCCGGGCTGTTTTCGTCCAGCCCGGCATCTTTCAATTTTTTCTCCGCCTGAAAAAACACCTCGCGGCTGCGCGTGCTGAGGAAATAGTGGCTGAACGGCACCTGCACCACGCCGCCGTTGCGGGCGATGGCGCGGATGAGCGTGTCGGGCAGGTTGCGCTCCATGCCGGGCGTGAAGTGGCGGCAGGCGCTGTGTGTGGCGATGACCGGCTTGGTGGTGGTGGCCAGCACCTGCCAAATGGCGGCGTCGCTGAGGTGGCTCACATCCACGAGGATGCCCACGCGGTTCATTTCGCGTACCACGTCGCGGCCGAAAGCGCTCAGGCCGCCGTTGGTGCGCAGGGTGTCGTAGGAGGAGTCTGAAATCTGGTTGTTGCGGCTGTGCGCCAGCGTCACGTACCGGATGCCACGTTTGTGGAAATAGGCCACGTCGGCCAAAGTCTCGATGGGGGCGCCGTTTTCCATACCCATCGGCAGCGACACAATGCCTTTTTTGAAGTTCCGCTCGATGTCGGCAGCATTCGGCGCGAGGACAAACTTGTCGGGGTAGGCTTTGGCTACGGCGTACACCAGTTCAATGAGCGAATCGGCCACCGCTTTGGCGCTGCCTGGCGGCAGTTTCTGGTAAGAAGCAGGGATGTAGATGGACATGAACGCGCCGTACAAACCGCCTTGTTTGGCGCGTTCGTAGTCGAAATCGCCCATCGGGTGCCGGAGCGCATGCGCCTCGTAGCCGGGTTTGAACCACTCGTTGCGCTCCACCAGGCTCCAGGGAAAGTCAATGTGGGTATCAATGACCGGCGTGTTTTTCAGGATGCGCCGGGCCTGTTCCAGTTTTGAGTTTTGAGTTTTGAGTTTTGAGTTGGGAGTGGCGGGAACTTGGGAAAAAACGGGAAAGGCGGTTGCAAGCAGCAGGCAAAGAGACAGGAGGTATTTCATGTCGGACTGGTTTGTAGTTTTCCAAACTTGAATGGTGGGCTAAATGTACTTCGCCTCGGGCTTGGGTTGGACAGGATCGGCAAGATTTACGGGAATAGCCCCTAAAACTGCGAGAGCCACCCCGGAATTCGGAATGGCTCTCGTGTGAAAATTATGAAACCGGGCAGGTCGGTTATGCCTTGGCTTTTTCGCCTTTGGCTACAACTTTAGCCGGCGCCGGAGTTTCTTCAACCACCTTGCCGCTCAGGATTTTTTCCTTGGTCGTATCAACTACGAGGGCGGAAGCGATGAAGACGGAGGAGTAGGTACCGAAAAGGATACCGACGAACATACCGAACGCAAAGCCCCGGATGGCCGAGCCGCCGAAGAGAAGCAGGATCAAAACCACCACTACAATCGTACCGGAGGTAATCAAGGTACGAGAAAGCGTGGTGTTAATGGCCATGTTGAACACCTCTTCCTTGGGTCGTCCCGAATAGGTGTTGATAAATTCGCGGATACGGTCGAATACGATCACGGTATCGTTTACCGAAAGACCCACAACCGTCAGCAAGCAGGCGATAATGGCCTGGTCAATCTCCAGCGAGAACGGCAGGATGCCATGCAAGAGGGAGAACATGCCGAGCGTGATAAGTACGTCATGGAACAGGGCGACAACCGCACCCATGGAAAACTGCCAGCGACGGAAACGAATCAGCAGGTACAGGAATATGGCCAGCAGCGCCCAGACTGTGGCTTTCAGCGAGGAGTCCCGGATGTCGTCGGCCACAATAGCGCTCACCTGACTGGACGAGGTGATGTGCGTGCCAACGCCGTCTGTGTTTTTGAAATTATTGAAATCAACCTGCACACCGGCCTTGGTGAGGCCTTCGTGCATTTTGGCCATAACCTTTTCGAGCACGTCGGGGCTGGTGTCGTCAATCAGGTACGATGTCGTGATGTTGTACGTATTCTGGGTGCTGACGGCCTTCACGATGGGATTGCCCCCGAAAGCCTCGGTAAGCGCCGGGCGGATTTTTTCGATTTCAACATCCTGTTCGAACTGCACATTGAACGAGTAGCCGCCTTTGAAATCCACGCCAAGTTCAAAACCACGGGTAAAGAAGGAGCCAATGCAGATGAGCGAAACAATCGCCGAGAAAATGTAGGCGTATTTGCGTTTGCTCATCCAGTCAATATTTACGCCGACGAGCCAGTTGGCCGACCAGGGGTGGCTGTAGCTGACCTCTTTGCCGCGGTCGAGCCACCATTCGGTGATGTAACGGCCCATGAGTACCGCCGTGAACATGGAACTGATGATACCGACCGTCAGCACCGTACCAAAACCTTTGATCGGGCCGAGGCCGTAGTACATGAGCACGAAAGCGGTGAGCAGGGTCGTCACGTTGGCGTCAATGATGGACGGCAAGGCGCGGGAGAAACCGATCCCGATGGCCTTGATTCCCGTTAAGCCCTCGCGCAATTCTTCCCGGATACGTTCGTAGATAATTACGTTGGCGTCCACCGCAGTGGCCAGCGTCAGCACGATACCGGCAATACCAGGCAGCGTGAGGACGGTACCCATGGAGGCCAGCGTACCGATAATGAAGAAGATATTGGCCAGCAAGGCCAGCACCGCTACAAAACCACCCCGGGCGTAATAGGCCACCATGAACAGGCAGAGTACCACCACCGAGAGGATGAGGGCGATCAGCGATTTGTTGATGTTGTCGGCGCCGAGCGAAGGGCCTACCTGGCTTTCCTGCACGATACGGGTGCCGGCGGGAAGTTTACCGACTTCGAGGATATTGCCCAGGTCTTTGGCTTCCTCCAGCGAGAATCCGCCCTGAATGGACGAGTTGCCGCCTTCGATCGGGTTGATTACCCGCGGGGCGCTCACCACCTCGTCGTCGAGCACGATAGCGATTTCGCGGTTGCCGCCTTCATAGGCGAGGCGGGTCATGTCGGCCCAGATGCGCGCGCCTTCGTTGTTCATAGCCAGGCTAACAGTTACTTCGCCTGTGTTGGGGTCGGGCTGTTCGCCGGCATTGGTGACGACGCCGCCGTCGAGGCGTGCTTTTTCCTGATTGCGGAATTTTTTGATGACAAACAGTTCGTATTTGCCGGCAACAGACGATGCCGTGGCATCGCCTTCAACCGGTTTGACCGGCTTCAGGCTCCAGCGGAACATCGCATCCACCGGGAACAGCGGCTGAATGTCCGGCCGGCTCAGCATGGCATTAATGGCGTTGATCTTGTTTTTATCGGCGTAGCCGATGATCACGCTGCGCGGGTCGGAAGCCGGCGTGAGCAGGCTGAGCAGCGGACCGGCGCCCAGATTGGCTGCGGGCTTGTCCACCACTTTCATTTCCGGTGTCTTGGTCGAGTCGGGCTTGCCGTCGGGGCCGGCAGGATACACATACGTGGTATCTTTTGCCGTGGCTTGCAGGGCGGTGGTGTCGTTGCCCATCACCGTGCGAAGCCGTGCATCGGCGTTGTTCAAACCCTGTGCAATACCTTCGTCTCCGTAGCGGTAGGTGTCCCAGAATTCCAGTTTGGCGCTTTTTTGCAACATGTTCCGGGCGCGCTGCGGGTTGTCAATACCCGGCAGTTCGACGAGGATCAGGTCTCGCGCAGCGTCGAGGCTGACGTTGGGCTGCACCACACCGAGTTTGTCAATACGCTGTTTGAGGCGCTTGTAGGTTTCGTCTACCGTGGTGTTGGCTAATTCGCGCACCACGCGGATCACATCGGGATCGGGCGAATCAAAATTGATTCGGCCTTTGAGCGATTCGTTGCGGGCAAAGATGGACGCCAGCGAACGACCGCCGCCGGTTTCTTTCCAGGCGTTGGCAAACAGGGTGATGTAATCCACTTGCTGGGTAGCCTGCGCGGCGGATGCCTGCTCCAGGGCTTTGGTGAATGCGGGGTCGGTCGTGTTGCCGGCCAGGCTTTTCAGAAAATCCCGCAAATCCACCTGCAGCAACACGCTCATGCCCCCTTTCAGGTCGAGGCCCATGGCGAGTTGGCTCTTTTTCAGGTCGGAATAGGTGAAGTCTTTGATGAGCGGAATGCTGAACACCGTCTCGGTGGAGAGGGAGTCCAGAAAACTGCTGTAATGGGAACGCCAGGACACATCCGGGCTTTTCTTTTGCTGTTCGTCGGCATACCGGCCGGCAGCGTTTTCGACGCTGGTCGTCGGGATGATGAGCAGATACTGATACAGACAAACGATCGTCAGCGCTATCAGGAAGAAACGTATAACTCCTTTGCTTTGCATACCTTAGATTAAGGTGAGTGATTAAGCGGTTTAAAAAAAGTGCGCAAATATAGGCACAGCGGGCATTTCAAAGGCAAAATCGAAAACTCTTTTGGTTTATTGGTTGATTGGTTGACTGGTTGAGTGGTAAAATGGTTGATCGGTTGACTGGTTGATCGGTTGATCGGGGGCGCAACATGTGATATCACGAAAGTAATCCGGATGCACTGTAAGGCGACATCCGAGACGCTTCTCCCCCAGGGCAAACGCATTAAAATGGAGGCGTTTAGATTTGTAAATCCAACAGATTACATGATTGCAGATTACATGATTTAAGATTGTTGATGTGCGTAGAGTTGACCGCTTTTCACTTGGCTCAATGTCTTGGTGTACGCTACGGATACATCTAAAATCAACAATCTTAAATCATGTAATCTGCAATCTGTTTGGTTATCAATTGTTTGGATTCGATACCAGAAGACATCAAGGTTCATGCGTTTGCCCTGGCTCCCCCCCCGATGAGCAGGCGGCTGACAAACGGCGCTTGCTCAACCTTGCCCGCAATTTTCTGTTTATGCACATCGTAAATCGTACTTCGTAAATCATACTACCCATGCCCGTTCAGATCATTCCCAAAGAAAAACAAGGCTACGGCGCGTTCAATGGCGGCGAAATTGTGGAAAATAAACCCATCGGTTTTCCGCAGGATCACTCCAGCGTCCGGCCCTACTCCAACCTGTTTTACTGGGCGCATGCCCGCGCCGTGCAGGAAAGCACCATCGGCCTGCATCCGCACCAGGGTTTTGAAATTTGTTCGTTTGTGCTGGCCGGCGAAATCCGCCACTACGACACCAAACTGAAAGAATGGCGCCCCCTGCGCGCCGGCGACGTGCAGATCATCCGCGCCGGCAACGGTATCAGCCACTCCGAGTGGATGGGCAAAGACGCCGAGATTTTTCAAATCTGGTTCGACCCCGACCTGACCAAAACCCTGGAAAAACCCGCCAGTTACGACGACTATCGCGCCGCTGATTTTCCGGTTTCCGACCAAAACGGCCTGACCCTGAAAACGCTCGCCGGCCCCGGCAGCCCGTTTCGCATGGATACGCCCGGCGTGGAAGTGCTGCAACTGGAAATCGGCAGCGGCACACACAACCTGCCCGCCGACCCCGCTAAAATCTACTCGGCGTACGTGCTCGAAGGGGAAGTGGCGCTCAACGGCGCTGCCGCCGGAAAAAGCGACTTTGCCCTGCTTTCCGAGGTGAAGGCGCTCGAACTGACGAGTACTGCGGGCGCTACCGTGTTTCTGATTGCCTCACCTGCGCAGCCGGGCTACCGGACGTACGGGCAACTGCGGCGGGTGGGGGCCTGAATAAAAGAAAGCAGACTCAAATCAGCGCGAGTACGTATCCAAGAGCGGCACCGCCTGCCACCACCAGCACGCTATTCATTTTTTTGAAAACCAGCAACGCGCCAAAACTTAAAACCGCGATGAGCAGGGTTTTCCAGTCGGTCAGCGCCGCACGCCCCATCTCAAGGCAAACGACGAGGATAACGGCTATGGCAGCCACATTGACTGCATCGAGAAATGCCGACATGACTTTCGAGCGGCGCAGTCGGGGAATCAGCGGATTGAGCAGGGCAACGAACAAAAACGACGGCAAAAATATACCGACCGTGGCCACCAAAGCGCCCGCCGGGCCGTTCAACTGCCAGCCGACAAATGTAGCAGTGGACAACACCGGACCGGGCGTGAACTGCCCGACCGCCACGGCGTCAATCAGTTGATCCCGGGAAAGCAGCCCACGGCTCACCAATTCCGCGTCGAGGAAGGCAAACAGCACATAGCCGCTGCCGTACAGCAGGGCGCCGACCTTCAGGAAAATTCCAAAAATTTTCAGATTGCCCACGGGTAGCAACGGCGCCGCCACTTGGAGCAGCGAAACCGGAAAAAAGCCCGGCAATGCCCGGCTCCGGTTTTTCAGCCAATACAAAAGCACGCCCATCAGTCCGCAGCCGAACATCGCCGCGATCTCGTGTACGCCCAGCAGGCAGGCCACAACCGTCGCAACACCGAGTATACCCAGTTCCGCGTTTTTCAGCGCTTTTTTGCCAAGTGGTACCAGGGCAGATAAAATTATCGCAATGACGGCGGGCTTGATCCCGTATACAAACGCGTTCACCTGCGGCAACTGCCCGTATCGCTGGTACGCCCACGCAAACGCCGCCGTAATCAGCACAGCGGGCAGGATGAAACAAACTCCCGCCACGACCAGACCTTTCCAGCCGGCCCGCTCGTGCCCGCAGTGCATGACCATTTCGGTAGAATTCGGCCCCGGAATCAGGTTGGTGGCCCCGACGAGGTCGAGGAAATGCTCGTGGCTCATCCAGTTTCGCTTGCGCACTACCTCGTTTTCCAGCATGGCAATGTGTGCGGCCGGGCCGCCGAAGGCGATGACGCCGAGTTTCAGAAACAGCGTGGCAAGTTCCCGCAGGCTGGTTTTTTCATTCATTTTTTGGGGTAAATATAGGATGTCGGATATTCAGGATACACCACGTTTGTCATCTCGAAGAGAACCGTCCGCTCTAAAAGGGCCCTTCACCCGGCCGCTTTCAGGCACATTCTTCCATTTATACTGAGAAGAAAAATTTTTAAACAACAAATCAACTATTCAATTCAATTGTTGAATTATATTTGTCCCATGGAAAAACGCGTATTCAAAGACAGCATCTACAGCACGATTTCCGGTGTGACCAAGGCTTTTTCCGATGCACACCGGCTTGAAATCATAGACCTGCTGGCCAACGGCGATAAAACCGTGGAGCAGATCGCTACACAAACGGCCATTTCGGTTGCCAACGCCTCCCGGCACTTGCAAGTGCTGAAAGCGGGCAGGCTGGTGCGTGCCCGCCGCGATGGGAATTTCATTTTTTATACCCTGAGCGGCCCCAAAGCCTACGCCGCCTGGAAAGCCTTGCGCGATTTTGCGCTGGAGCAGGAACCGGCAGTGCAGGCCACGCTTCAGCAGTACCGCCAGGGCACAGGCGTTCCGTCCGGCAGGAGCCTGCGCAAGCCCGGAGGCGGGGTACTCTACCTGGATGTCCGCCCGGCGGACGAATATGCTGCCGGACACTTGCCGGAGGCGCTTTCCATACCGGTGGATGAACTGGCCGGGCGCCTCGGCGAACTCCCCCGCGACAAAACCATCATCGCCTACTGCCGGGGGCCGTTTTGCACCTACGCCGACGAGGCCGTGCAATTGCTACACGCCAACGGCTTCAAGGCTGTACGGCTCGAAGAAAGTTACCTCGATATAATTTTGGACCACAACTGATGGCTACTGCTCCCAACCCGACAATCGAATTGGGGCTGCGCCGAAACTGGCGGCAGTTCAGCCTTCTGGTGCTCATAAACGCCTTTGTCGGCGGCATGGTGGGCATGGAGCGCAGTATTCTGCCGCAATTAGCCGAGGTTGAGTTCGGCATTGCCGCCAAAACTGCTATCCTGTCGTTCATCGTGGCTTTTGGTGTAGCCAAGGCTTTGGCCAACTTGTCCACGGGCATTCTCGCTCAGCGGATCGGACGCAAAAACCTGTTGCTGTTGGGTTGGCTGCTCGGCCTGCCGGTGCCGTTTCTGCTGATGTTTGCGCCCTCGTGGGGTTGGGTGGTGGCGGCCAACCTGCTGCTCGGTATCCACCAGGGATTTGCCTGGTCGGCCACGGTGGTGATGAAAATTGACCTCGCCGGCGAGCGCGACCGGGGCCTCGCGATGGGCCTGAACGAATTCGCCGGCTACCTCGCCGTGGCGGCGGCGGCGTTTGCCAGTGCCTGGCTGGCCGGTGCGTATGGTTTGCGACCATATCCATTTTACCTCGGCGTCGGGCTTTCGGTGGCCGGAATATTATCCACCTGGTTTTTGCTGCGCGACACGCACGCGCACGTAGCGGCGGAGGCCGTGCAGAGTTCGGTCAAACGCCTCGGCCACATTTTCGCCGACACTACGTGGCGGCACCGCAACCTTGGCGCAATCACCATGACCGGCCTCGTGAACAACCTGAACGACGGCATGGTGTGGGGACTGTTGCCGGTATTGCTGACGCAACGGGGCATGACGCTGCCCGAAGTGGGTATTTTGGCGGCAATTTACCCGGCTGTTTGGGGCGTGGGACAGTTGTTCTCCGGTCGCCTGTCCGATTTCATTTGCAAAAAAGACCTGTTGCTCTGGGGTATGCTGGTGCAGGGAGGCGCCTTGCTCGGACTGGCTTTTGTGGGGCAGTTCTGGTTGTTTGTTGGGCTGCTGGCCTTGCTCGGCTGGGGCACGGCGATGGTGTATCCGACGTTTCTGGCCTCCATTGCAGAAAACACCCACCCCTTCGACCGGGCTAAAAGCCTTGGCGTGTTCCGGTTTTGGCGGGACATGGGCTACGCCATCGGCGCCTTGCTGACGGGGCTGCTGGCCGATGCGTTCGGCATACCGGTCAGTATCGTCGCGGTGGGCGTGCTGACGCTGGCGGCCGGCTTGGGCGCCAACTACCGGATGCGGTGCCGCACGGAAAACCCGACGTTTTGGGACTGGATAAGTAAAAAACAAAAAACGATGCATCATTCCCACCCCCATTAATCCGTGCTTGATTCGGAACTCTTTTTTCATAAATAATTGAATGTATGCGACTTAAAGCAACATCATATCAATTTGAGGTGAATGCCGTCTGGCAGAACGACATGGTGGGCCTCGCTACCGCACCGGGCATTCGTCAGGTTATCGTGGTATCCCCTCCGGCTGCCATGCTGGGTGACATGGCAGAGACAGCATGGTCTCCCGAACACTTGTTGCTGGCCGCCGAGGCCGGTTGTTTTCTAAACACCTTCCAGGCATTGGCAGACAACGAGGGTTTTCATATTCGGGGACTGGAATGTCCCGCAACCGGCAAGGTAGAACTCGTCGAAGGCCGCTTTGCTTTCACCAGTATCCAAATTGCTCCGGTAATCACCTTGCTGAACGATGCAGATGAATCTAAGGCGCATCAAATTGCGGACAAGGCAAAACATTACTGTCTGATCACCAATTCTTTGAAATGCCCCGTGACCATGAACCTATCGTTCAGATCCGTTGGCGTGTACGCTGAAAATACCGATTGATCAAAATTATGGATACCGGATTAAAATTCCACTGGGAAAACCTGTACACAGGGAAATCGGAGCAGGAGTACAGCTGGTTCCAAACTTTTCCGCACACCAGCATGGGGTTTATCGGGCAGTTTAACTTGCCCCTGAATGCCCGCATTATTGACATCGGTGGCGGCGACAGCCATTTGGTGGATGCGCTGCTCGAATACGGGTTCTCCAACATTACCGTGCTCGACATTTCCGCGAGGGCCATCGAAAAAGCCCAACAGCGCCTGGGCCGGCCGGCCGAAAAAGTACGCTGGATCGAGTGCGACATCAACGAATTTGAGCCTGAGCCCGGAGCATACGACCTGTGGCACGACCGGGCGGCGTTTCACTTTCTGACTACGGAACCGCTCATTGCCCGCTATGCAGACACGGTGCAACGCGCCGTCCGCCCGGGCGGCTACTTCGTGTTGGGCACGTTTTCGCCCGATGGCCCCAAAAAATGCAGCGGGCTGGACATCCGGCAATATTCCCGGGCAATGATACAAGCCGTGTTTGCGCCCTGGTTTCGTCGCATCCGCTGCGAAGAAACGGCGCACGTGACGCCGTTCCAGACGACGCAGCATTTCCTGTTTTGCGGGTTCAGGCGGCGACGCTGAATTCTCACTCAAGGGCGGTTACTTTCCCGGTATGGACATCGTACAACATGGGCACCACGTCCAGTTTCCCCTCCCGAATTTTGTGGGTCAGAACCGGTTCGTCCTGCCTGATCTGAGCCACGCCGTGCAGGATATTGCCTTCGATACAAGCCTCCAGGTTCCGGCCCTTCCGACTCAAAATCTGTTGCTCTTCCGGTTCCTGCGCCAGGGCTTCCACTATATTTTTAATGTGGCCGCAGGTTTCGCCGCCTTCCAGAAACGCCTTTACTGCGCCGCACTCCGTATGCCCAAGCACCACTACCAGGGAAGCGCCAAGGTGTTCCACGGCGTACTCAATACTGCCCAGTTCGAGGTCGCCCAGCAAGTTGCCGGCAGTGCGGATCACGAACAGGTCGCCGATGCCTTCGTCGAAAATAATTTCGGGCGGTATGCGGCTGTCGGAGCAGGTGACCACCACCGCAAATGGATGCTGGCTGCCCTCCGTTTCCAGAATCCGGGCGTGTGTCTGGTGCGGATGGGCGGGTGTTTCGTTTACAAAGCGCTTGTTGCCGGCCATCAGTTGAGCCAACGCTGTTTTAGGCGTTTGTACGGGCGGATCCTGATGTGCCGTGTTGTGCTCCCGGCAGGCACTTGAAAAAATCAGCGCTCCCACCACCATTACAATCGGCAGGGTGCGGTGTATCGTTGAGAATCCTCTCGCCATAAAAGTGCAGATTTGGTGTGAATTGCCCGAAGCAGTCCGGACGCGCAAAGGTGTGCGCTGAGCAGCAAGAAAAACCGTGACGGAAGTCACACTGCCCCATGCAATCGAACCAGCCTACCTTTGCCACCTCGTAAAACCTGTACGCTCTACGTTTGTCATTTCGGAGAAACCCTCCACCCTCCGTAAGGACAAACGCAGGGCGGACAGATCCCTTCGGGATGACAAACGCAGATCTAATCACAAGTACAAACACGATATGAGAGACAAAGCAATTTTGGGCATGGCAAGCATGCTGCTGGTCATGCTGCTATGCCAACACTTGAATGCACAACAAACACCTTTGCACCAGTACGCCGTCAACCGGAACGCCTGGCTCATGTACTTCGGCGACCACAAATTCAGCGACCGGCTGGGCGTACACCTCGAAGCGCAATTCCGCCGGTACGACCGGGGTGCTTCGCCGCAGCAACTGCTGTTGCGCACGGGCCTCAACTACCACTTCTCTCCGCAGGTATTCGCCACGGTGGGTTATTGTTTTGTGGAAACATACCCTTACGGTGATCAACCCGTGCGGGCCACCTTTCCCGAGCACCGCTTGTGGGAACAAATTCAGATCAAATCGCAGGCCGGCCCCTTCGAGTGGGTCAACCGCCTGCGCCTCGAACAGCGTTTTTCCCAACTTCCGGTATCCGACGACGGG
Organism: Saprospiraceae bacterium; assembly: GCA_016787285.1. Classification (GTDB taxonomy): domain Bacteria; phylum Bacteroidota; class Bacteroidia; order Chitinophagales; family Saprospiraceae; genus M3007. The sequence continues at coordinate 29,313 of JAEUUV010000190.1, forward strand.
GGCGTTTACGAACCTGGCGACGCCGTGTACACCAACCGGGCGCGTATTCTCAACCGGTTTTCCATTCCGTTCCGGGGCAAAACCATCGAGGATAAATCCTTGTACGCCACGGTGTACGACGAGGTGTTCATCAATTTCGGGAAAAACGTGGCGGCCAATTTTTTTGATCAAAACCGTTTGTATGCCGCAATCGGCTACCGGATACCCAAAGTCGGGCGCCTGGAAATCGGCTATATGTACCAGACGATTCACAAAGCCGACGGCATCAAGATCGAACAAAACCACACCCTGCAGGTAGGGCTGAGTTCGACGCTTGATTTCTACAAAAAAACAACAAAATAACGCTATGGGACATGCCACGCATCCCTTCGACCTGAAACACGTTTTGCACGAACTACGGCATTATCTGCCGTCGCAAACGCCGCTGAAGGATTTTATACACCACAATACCCTGCACGCTTTTCAGGAAATGCCGTTTTACGAGGCCATTTTCACTGCGTCCTCCATTTTCGGCTATCAGGTTACGTTCAATGTGCATGAATACCGCCGCTTGCACCAGATCGGGCGCATCCGCGACGAAATTCTGGACCGCGTCATCCGCGAGCGTCACGGCGAACGGGAGGTAAAAATCTGGAAAGAACGCGCGCTAAGCAAACCGTACAAACATGAATACGAGCCGCGCGTCGGCAGACTGCGCGAAGCCTGGAAAAACCTGTACCGGATTGATCTCGACAACCTCGTGCAGCCCCTGTTTTTCCGCATCCTCGGCAGTTACCTCGATCAGGGTATTGCCCTCTGGCACTTCCCGTTTGTGGATCAGGGGCTGCTAAGTGCTGTGCGCGAACTGGAAAAAGAGGGTCTGACAGGCGGCTTTTTCCGTTCCGGACGCGTGCGGGCGCTGCTGTTCGACGAAGCGAATTGCACTATTCCGCACCTGCTACACCTGCTCGTGGGCGATCCGGCGCTGTACGAGCAATACCTGTTCGACCAGCAGTTTGGCCACCGGGGCTGGTCGGGCATGGTCGCTACCATCGAAGAAAAGCCCGATAGCGTCCTGTATCCGAAGAAGATCAGCCTCGAAGAGGCTATCGTGCTCGAGCTGCTGCTGGAACTTGACGCGCTGGATCAGGAATTTGGCGAAACCCAATGGAAACCGCTGGTGGAAACGTCCCGCTTCGAGCCGCTGAACTTGTTTGCCAAAGTGGAGCGTACCGAGTTGCAGGAGGTGCTCATGATCTGGCAGGACGCATTCGAGTGGAGTTACTACGACGATGTGCTGGCCGGCTTGCAACACCTGCGCAGCATCGAACCCGAACAAGAGCAGGAAGATGTCCCGGACAAAACCTTTCAGGCCATTTTTTGCCTTGACGAACGCGAGGGTTCTTTGCGTCGGCACCTGGAGTTGACCGACACGCACTGCGAAACGCTAGGCTGCCCCGGATTTTTCGGCGTGGAATTTTACTTCCATCACGCCGGCGGCAAGTTTTACGAAAAACTCTGTCCGTTACAAGTGACTCCCCACCATCTGATCAAGGAAACAAAAGGAAACCACAAACGCGAGCACGAACATTTTCACTCCAAACACACGCACCGGGTGTTTGGGGGCTTTTTCAGTTCGCTTTCCCTCGGGTTGTGGTCCGCCGTGAAACTCACGCTGAACTTGTTCCGCCCCAGGATGAGTCCGGCCATCTCGAATGCCTTTGCACACATGCAATTGGACGGCGAACTCATCATCGAAAACACGGATCCGGGTCAAATGGAAAACGGCCTGCAAATCGGGTATACGGTGCCGGAAATGACCGACCGAGTGGAAAATCTGTTGCGCGGGATCGGCATGGTCTCGAATTTTGCCGACATCGTGTATGTATTGGGCCACGGCTCCAGCAGCGCCAACAACCCCCACCACGGCGCTTATGACTGCGGGGCTTGCAGCGGCCGGCCGGGTTCGGTAAACGCACGCGTGTTTGCTTTCATGGCCAACCACGCCGGGGTGCGCACCCTGTTGGATTCGAGAGGTTTGCACATTCCGGCGACCACGCAGTTTCTGGGCGGCCTGCACGACACCGCAGCGGACGAAATCGCTTTTTTTGATGAAAAAACACTCGCGCCTGCCAATGCCGAAGCGCACAAGCGGAACCGCGGCATCTTCGAGGAGGCGCTGGACCTGAACGCCAAGGAACGCTCCCGAAGATTCGTTTCCATCAACACGAAACAGGACATCCGAAAAATCCGGGAGGCCATCCGCCGACGCTCGGTGTCGTACTTCGAGCCGCGGCCCGAACTGGGGCACGGCACCAATGCATTGTGTTTTGTGGGCCACCGCAGCCTGACCAAGGGTTTGTTTCTCGACCGGCGCGCATTCCTGAACTCGTATGACTACCGCACCGACCCCGACGGCAAGTTGCTGCTCGGCGTGATGCGCCCCTTGCCGCCGGTATGCGGAGGCATCAACCTGGAGTACTACTTTTCGCGGATGGACAACCAGAAGCTCGGCGCCGGCCCCAAACTGTCCCACCACGTAGTGGGCCTGATCGGTGTAGCCAACAGCAGCGACGGCGATCTGCGCCCGGGACTGCCACTCCAGATGATCGAAGTGCACGACCCGATCCGGCTCCTTATTCTGGTAGAGCACGATCCCGAAGTGGTGTTGCGCACCATCAAAATGGAACCGGCCCTGTACGACTGGTTCGACAAAGGCTGGGTGCATCTGGCGGCCATCAACCCGGCTACCAATGAGTTCCACGTATTCAAAAACGGGGCGTTTCGCCCGTACAAACCTTCGAAGGAGGGCATTGCGCTGGCCGAAAATATCCACGACCTGCTGGAGTCGGCTGCCGAGATGGAAACCAACCACATCGTTCACGCTACGCAGGAAAACCTGCCGGTGCATATTCTTTCGGAACGGCAGGATGCACGCGTCTAAACCTTCCAGGTTTTGAAAACCTGGAAGGTTTGTCGTGTCAATCACACCGCATTACAAATTCAAAACACCATGACGGAGTTACTGCAATACCTCGTGCTTATACCTTTGGCCGGCTTTGTGGCCGGCTTACTCCTGCCGCCCAAACGGGAAACGGCCATTTACTGGTCGGCCATTGCAACAGTGGGGCTAAACAGCCTGCTATTTGTCGGGATATTCGTGTTGTGGGCCAAGTCCGGTTTCGCCGACCAGCACGCCGACGGGCCGGTGTTGTACAGCACGAACACGGCCAATTTTTCCATAAATTTCTTTTTCGACCGGAATTCGGCGGTTTACTTTTTCGTGACCTCCGTGCTGGCATTTCTGGTGCTCACGTTCAGCCGCTACTACATTCACCGGGAAAAAGGCTTCAAGCGGTTTTTCAACAACCTGGTGTTTTTTTATACCGGGCTGTGTTTCATACTTTTTGCGGGCAACCTGGAGACGCTCTTCGTCGGCTGGGAAATTATCAGTATCACTTCTTTTTTCCTGATTGCCTACTACCGGGAGCGCTACCTGCCGGTGAAGAATGCGCTCAAAGTGGTGTCGTTTTACCGGGTGGCCGACGTGTTTTTGCTGCTGGGTATCTGGATGTGCCACCACTATTTTGAGCGGAATATCCAGTTTGCCGAAATTCGGGAAATGTACCGCAACGGCTTGCCGATCATTACTGAAATCGGCTACCAATGGGCCATTCCATCCATGTTTCTGGTGGTGGCTTTGGTAAAATCGGCACAACTGCCGTTTTCTGCCTGGCTTCCGCGGGCCATGGAAGGGCCGACGACATCGAGCGCCATTTTTTACGGATCGCTGGCGGTGCATATCGGTATTTTCCTGCTGCTGCGTACCGAACCGTTATGGGCCGACAATACGGGGTTTCGGGTGCTGTTCGGTACGATCGGGCTGCTGACTACGCTGGTAGCCACGTTTACTGCCCGGGTGCAATCGAACATCAAAACCCAGATCGCGTACTCGTCCATCGCCCAGATCGGTATCATTTTTATCGAAGTGGCCCTTGGTCTGAATCTGCTGGCGCTGGTACATTTTGCCGGCAATGCGTTCCTGCGCACCTACCAGCTGCTGGTGTCGCCCTCGGTGCTGAACTACCTGATTCACGACCAGTTTTTCAATTTCATCCCACCACAACAGAATGCCACAAACACCTTTTCAGACAAACTTCGCCTGACTGCCTACACCTGGAGCATCCGGGAGTGGAATCTGGACGGGTTTGCCTACCGGTACTTGTGGAAGCCATTGAAATTCATGGGCAATCACCTGTCGTTTGTAAATGCCTGGAGTACGGTGTGGTTGTATCTGCCGCTGTTTTCTGTAGGCATGTACTACGCCTACCACCGGGAACAAGTGCCGGTATTTCTGGGGAAATGGTTGCCCATTGCCCTGGCCCTGGTGGGTGTGTTTCTGATTTTGAAGGCGTTTGTGAAACGGAACGAGGCCTGGCGTGCTTGGCTACTGATTGTTACCAGTCAGTTATTCATTGCACTTGCCATCGCCTTCAACGAGCAGTTTGATTTTGCACAAATCTACCTGTACCTCAGCGGCATACTGGTTTCTGCTGCTTTGGGTTACTGGTGCTTTTGGCTGCTGCGTCGGCGGAGCGAGGCAACTACGCTCGACCGCTACCACGGCCACTCGTACGAGTACCCGCGCATCGCCATCCTGTTTATGATCGCCAGTCTGGGCCTGACGGGTTTTCCCATCACACCCACCTTTGTGGGCGAAGACATCATCCTCGGGCACGTACACGAAAACCAGTACGCGCTTACCATGCTGATTGCCTTCAGCCTGATTCTGGACGGCTTGGCCGTGATGCGCATTTACGCCCGGCTTTTTCTCGGTCCGCACACCAAGGGTTATCACGAGGTAGCATACCGGTCGTCGTGAGCCTGGTCACTGCACCGGCTCCACGTCGTACACGATGTAGTCCGTATCGCCCTGCCAGGGGAAAGCATCTACTTTTTGCCGGTAGTGGCAGCGCACGGGCTTGCCCTCGAACTTCTGGAGTTTAGCGTACACGTCAGCATTTTGGGCCGAAAAGTCCCAGGTACTTTGCTGCGAAATCATCATGCTGCCGGCGAGGTGCAGTTGGCCTTCGTAGGTTTTGAATACCACGCCTTTTTTGGAAATCTTGAACAGCGTGCCGCTGCGGGTACCCTCGCTGATGGTGTAAGTGCGGTAAATGTAATAGCCGGCGGAAAAAATCAACAGGCCGGCCAATGCGATCCACAGGCTGCGGCGCAGCCACTTGCGGGCGCTTTGTTTTGCGGATTGGATGTCCATGGTGGAGGTGCGTGGTGACAAACGGTGGTGGGTCAGTCGGGTTGATACGTTTCAAAAAACTCCTGTCGGGCGAGGCGGTACAGTTCGGTGAGGCTATCGGGACCGCCGAGAAAGTCGCCGCTCCGGGCGACCATGGCTGTGCCCCAGGACGCGACAAACTCGAATTCGTCGGGCAGGCCCAATGCAGCAAGCCGTTCCGGCGTCAGTTCTACTGCTACGATCCGCCCCGCGGGGCGATACTCCATCCAGGTGTCGTCGGCGGGTTGCAGCAAGATGTATTTTTGGGAAAATTTGTGTCCCGGCACGATGTATGTCTCGCCGGCTGCTGTCTGGTTGCGCACGACAAAATCGCCCGCTTCGGCCCTGTTTTCGGTTTCGAGGCCGTCTTTTGTTATGGTCTGAATACATTCTCCCGGTGTGGCGGGTCGGGCATATACGTTTTTTTTCTTTTGAAAAACGGCGCCTTCGCGCAGGAGCAGGGGGCGAAACATTTCCAGCAATTCTTCTTGCGTGTACATGGTGTGTTTGTCGGTCGGGTTCGGTTTTGGCGCACCAAAAGTAGGGCGGTTTTGCAAATGCATGTCATCGAACGACGGCCATTTTCTCAAATGCTGTACGTTTGCCGGGCAAGTACTGCTCAAAAAACAAGTTCCCGATTTCAACCCACTGCTTCAGCCGTGGAGGAAAAAGGAGATCTCTGGCAAATCAAACCGATTTATCGGTTTTTTTCGCTCTAAACCGATAAATCGGTTTGCCTTGATGTTTCTACACGCTACCCCACGGCTGAAGCCGTGGGGTAAAATCGTGAGTATATTTTTAAGGGTTACTGACCAAACTTGGTTGTACAAATACAAACCAACATGCACTTGATACATCCTCGCTTCTTGTTCCTGCTATTATGGACGCTCGTCCATGTTTCCTGCACGGCCCAGACCTACATTCCCTTCCCGTACACCATCGAAAAAGATGTGTCGGCCAAAAAAGGCGCCGTAGTGACGGCGCATCCCCTGGCTACCAAAGTCGGGCTGGACATCCTGCGGCGGGGCGGTACGGCAGCCGATGCGGCAGTGGCCGTTCAACTGGCCCTCGCGGTGGTGTACCCCCAGGCGGGCAACCTCGGCGGCGGCGGATTTATGATTTACCGGAAAGCCGAAACCGGCGAAACGACAGCGCTCGACTTTCGCGAAAAAGCCCCCGCGGCCGCTACCGAAACCATGTTCCAGGACTCTGCCGGAAACGTGCTGCCCAACAAAAGCCGGTACGGCGTTTTTGCTGCCGGGGTGCCCGGCACCGTGGACGGCCTGGTCGAAACACACAAGCGTTTTGGCCGCCTGCCCTGGGCCGACCTCGTGGCCCCCGCCATCCTGCTGGCGGAAAAAGGCTACCAGATCACCGAGCGCGAAGCCAAACAACTGAATGAGGAAAAATTCACCTTCCTCCGAAACAACCGCATCACTCCGCCTTTCGTGAAAGTGGAACCCTGGGAAGCGGGCGACTGGCTTATCCAAAAAGACCTCGCCGCTACCCTGTGGCGCATTTCCAACGAGGGCCGCAAGGGGTTTTACGAAGGCCTGACGGCTGAAATGATCGTACAGGAAATGGCGCGAAAAAACGGGCCGATGACTGCGGAGGATTTAACAAACTACCGCAGCGTCTGGCGAAAACCACTGGAATTCGACTGGCGCGGGCTGCACATCATCGGCATGCCACCGCCGAGCAGCGGGGGCATCCTGCTGCAACAAATGCTGGGTATGCTCGGCGATGCCGATTTACGTGCCGACAGTTTTCACTCCGCCGCCGCCGTACACCGCATGGCCGAAGTGGAGCGCCGGGCGTACGCCGACCGCTCCGAGCACCTCGGCGACCCCGATTTCTGGCCGGTGCCGCAGGCCGGGCTGGTACATCCCGATTACCTGAAGGCACGCATGGCCGATTTTTCGCCGGAAAAAGCCACACCCAGCAAAGGCCTGCGCGCCGGTGCGCCCAAAACCAGCGAGGAAACCACCCACATCAGTATCGTGGATGCGGAAGGCAACGCCGCCGCCGTCACCACGACGCTCAACGACTCGTACGGAAGCCGGGTCGTGGTGCAGGGCGCCGGTTTCATTCTGAACAACGAAATGGATGACTTCAGCGCCAAACCCGGCGCACCCAATATGTACGGCGCCATCGGTGGCCCGGCCAATGCTGTGGCGCCCGGCAAGCGCCCGCTGAGCAGCATGACCCCAACCATTGTGCTCCGCGACGGGCAGTTATCGCTGGTCGTGGGCACACCGGGCGGCACCACCATTCCCACTTCGGTATTTCAGGTGCTGCTCAACGTGTACGAGTTCGGCCTTCCACTGCCGCAGGCCGTGCATGCCAAACGTTTTCACCACCAATGGGCGCCCGACGAAATCCAGATCGAAGAGGAGGCGCTACCCGCCGGTGTGCTGGAAAAACTCCAGTCCATGGGCCACGGCATCAAGGTGCGCACGCCGATTGGGCGCGTGGAGGCCATACAGCGCTTGCCCGACGGACGCCTGCGCGCCGTGGCTGATGATCGCGGCGACGACGCGGCGGGCGGGTTTTGAGTTTTGAGTTTTGAGTTTTGAGGTTTGAGGTTTGAGGTTTGAGGTTTGAGTTTCGAGTTTTGAGTGCATTTCGTCAGACGTATTCGTTGTCGGACGAATGCGGAGCCGCGATATGCCCGGCGAAAGCACCGTTAGGCAACGTACTCGTCCGACGACGAATTTGTCGGACGACATGTTTGCGTTGCGCCAATCAGCCAAACGGCGACTTTTTCGCTTGGGCAGCGGCGCCGACACGGAATTCATCTTTACCTTCGGGCTTCTCAATCCGCCGTTTCTAAGTATGCTGAACCGTTTTTACACCCTGCTCTGTTGCTGCATTGCCCTGTCGGCTGGCGCTCAAGACCTGCACTACTCCCAGTTTTACCACAACCCCATGCACGGCAGTCCGGCCCTGACGGGATCGTTCAGCGGCGATTTTCGCGTCATGGGCCTCTACCGCAACCAATGGGCAAGCGTGCCGGTGCCGTACAGCACCGTGGCCTTGGGTGCCGACAAAAAGATGCTGGAATTCGGAGGAAACATCGTGGCCGCCGGTCTGCTGGTGCAGCACGACAAAGCCGGCGACGCGGGACTCACCTGGACGCAAGTGGGCCTGTCGGGCAGCGTGAGCCGGGCCTTGAACGCGCAGCATACCGTGTCGGTGGGCTTCGGCGCAGCGCTGGCTCAGCGCCGGTTCGATATTTCCGGTCTTAAATTCAGGGGGCAGTGGACAGGCGATGTGTACAATCCAGCCTTGCCCAACAACGAGACGTTCGACCAGTCCTCGGGCATGGTGCCGTCCTTGTCGGCGGGCCTGGCCTGGCGCCTGACCATGCCCGACCCGCGCACCGAGGCAAGCGTAGGTATCGGCGCATTTCACCTCAATCAACCCACAGTCGGGTTTCGGGACGACAGCCGCGAAGCGCTGCCCATGCGTTTGTCGGTATTGGCAAATTCTACCGTACGTTTAAACCAAAACCTCGATGCAGTCGTTTTCGGCGAGGCTTGGCAAATGGGTGCTGCGCAGGAAACTCTGTTGGGTGGCGGCGCGCGGATGTGGCTGGCGCCCGGCGAACGGGCCATGCGGTTTACGCTGGCCACACGTTTGGGCGACGCCATCATTCCGGCGGTGCAGTACGAATTTGGCGACTGGACGGTGGGCCTCAGTTACGACTGGAATACCTCCGATTTCGAGACGGCTACCAACGGACGCGGCGGCATGGAACTGGCCGTGGTGTACCGTGCCCAGCCCGTACCGCCGCCAAAACAGTTCAAATCGTGCCCGATTTTTTGACCCGATCCGACCAACCATAAAATCCGTTTATGCAAACAATCCTCAGGGAGATGCTTATTTCGGGAAAAGCCTTGTCGTGGCGTTTTTTCCTCCTGTTTTTGGTTTTTTCACTCGGCGCCGCCAGCGTTCGCGGACAATCGCGCCGCGGGTACCTGCGTGCCGGCGACGAGGCTTATGAGCAAAAGAACTACGGTGTGGCGCTTCAGCACTACATGGTTGCGCTGGAGCGCAAACCCGATGATGCTGAGGCCTTGTGGAAATGCGCGGAAAGTGCACGGCTCATCCATTCGTATCCGTTGGCGGAAAAAATGTACCGCCGTTTGGAGACGGAGGAAGCCGAAAAAAACAAAAACCCCTTGCTGGCTTTTCGCCTGGGTGAGGTGGTGCGTAATCAGGGCAGGTATGAAGAGGCAGCAGCGCATTTCGAGCGATTTGTGGCGGCGCAACCCGACTCGGAGTTTGCCGATGCCGCCCGGGCGAGCGCGGTCGCCTGTCGCTGGGCACAACAACAAACCGGTGCGATGGTGGAAGTGACCAATACCGGCAAAAATATCAACAGCCCGTTCAGCGATTTTGCGCCGTTCATCTCCGGCGACACACTTTTTTTCTCCTCATACCGCTTCGACAAACGCGTGCCCAAAGGTCAACCCAAACCCAAACTGACCAAGGTTATGTTTTCGCTGAACGAAGGCCGCGCCCGCGAAACTACCCGCGCGTTTCCGGTCATTGATTCGGCGCACGTGGCGCACACCACCATTTTCGGCGAAGGGCACTTCCTGATTTTCACCATGTGCAAAAACCTGAACGCCTCCGATATCCGTTGCGAACTCTGGCTGGCGGTGCAGGACATTCGCAAACGCTGGGGTACCCCGGTGCGCCTGCCGGAACCGGTCAATGTGCCGGGCTACACCACCACGCACCCGTCGGTGTCACAGGACGCGCAGTCGGGGCAGTTGCACCTGTGGTTTGCCAGCGACCGACCCGGCGGCAAGGGCGGTCTCGACCTGTGGACCATGCCGTTAGATACCAACTGGTTTTGCCCCTGCAGTGTACCTGTGGACAGCCGGAAACCTTTCCGCTTGCCCGAGTTTGAGGATGCGCCGGTAAATCTGGAGCAGTTGAATACGCCCGACAACGATGCGACACCCTTTTTGCACGAACCCACACGCACCCTGTATTTCAGTTCCGACAGGCGGGGCGGATTCGGCGGCTACGATATTTATCAATCAAACATGACCGGCACGATGCCGGGTGCTCCCGAAAACGCCGGCCCCGGCCTGAATTCAAGTTACAACGATTTGTACTTCACCTTGCGCCCCGACGGCAAAAGCGGCTACCTGAGCAGCAACCGCCCCGGTTCGCAGTACCTCGACGAGGACAACAAAGCCTGTTGCAACGATATTTTTTCCGTGCGGTTTCCTACCCCACCCCGGGATTCCACGCCGACCGCGGAGGCGAAAACGCCACCCGATCCGATGCGCCCCATCGAACGCCCCATGATTCCGATCGAACAACTACAGCCCCGGACGCCGCCGGAAGCGCCGCCACCGGTACTGGCCGATTTTGTGGGCCTGCCGCTGTATTTCGACAACGACGAACCCGACAAACGCACCCAGCGCACCCGCACCAAAAAGAATTATGTGGAAACCGTGCAGGCCTACCTCGAACGCCAGGCCGAGTACCGGGAGCGGTTTTCAGCCGGCCTCAACGGCGCCCGGCGCGATACCGCCGAGATGTTGATTGACAATTTTTTTGACACCGAGGTGCGGCGCGGCTACGAACGACTTGATCAACTGTGCGAATTGCTGCTGGTGCGGCTGAAAACCGGAGAACCGGTGGAGGTAATCATCAAGGGCTTCACCAGCCCGCGTGCCGAGAGCACGTACAACCTCGCCCTCGGCAAACGCCGGATCAGCAGCGTGCGCAATTACTTCGATGCCTATGGCGACGGGGTGCTGGGGCCATACATCGAATCGGGGGTTTTGAAAGTGTCGGAGGCCAGTTTTGGCGAGACTACTGCCCGACGTGGAATCAGCGACGACCTGCGCGACGAGCGCAACTCGGTTTATCATCCGGATGCCGCGCGAGAGCGTCGAGTGGAAATTGTGGAAATCCGCGAGCGCCGTTAAGAAAAATAGACGGAAAAAAAATTTTGATGATTCGAAACCCATTCGTTTAAATTTGCCCGCAAACAAAACTGCGGCAGTGCAGGCAGCATCTTTCTTCTGCAGGCCACGCCGCCTTTTTTCAAACCAATACTTTCCTTGCCTTGGCCAAAAAACGAGTTGTCAAAGATTACGATGCCCTGCCGGAAGATATCATCCGCCTGGTAAAAATGCGCTACCCGACCGGGTTCGTCGCCTCATTGGTGCAGTACACCAATCAGGAGGGAAAATTAGTTTCGGCGTTGCCGTTCGAAACTGAAGATGTATATTACCTCATCCGCATGACCATGCAGGAAGCCAAACGCATTGTCAAAGAAGACGAAGACTATGATGAGGATGGCGTGCTGAGGGAAGACTTCGGCGACATCGAAGTGGAATCCGAATTCGACGGCGCCGGCGAAGAGGACGAAGATATGGACGACGGTATCTCCGAAGAGGACGACCACATCATCGTAACCCGCCGTCGCGACGATGAGGAAGCCGACGATATTGCCGACGATACGGAGTATTGATTTCCCAACCTTCGAACCCGTTCTCCACTGCATCATTGATGCGGTACTCCCTGCTGCCTCCCCGGTGCATCTGAATGTGCCGGGGAGGCATTACTTTTGCCCAAAACAATTTCCAACAAAACCGGCATCTACGGGTTACCTCCCGCTTGCGAACTGCACAAACATGGCAAATACCGATTGGACAGATGAGGCGCTCATCGCCGGCATACAAAACGGCGGAAGTGCCAGAGAGGAGGCGTTGAAGCGCATTTACCTGCTGCCGGGATTGCGGGAAACCGTCATCCGTCACGTGCTGGAACACGGCGGCAGCCGCCAGGATGCGCAGGACATTTTTCAGGAGTCCCTCGTACTGCTCGACCGCAACCTGCGCGAAGGCCGCTTCGAGGGAAAAAGTGCCCTGAGCACCTACTTCGTGGCTATCGCCAAATGGCGCTGGGTGACGGTACGCCGACAGCAAGGGCGCTACACCGACATCGCCCCGACGCACTACGACGCCGAAGTGGAAAGTCCCGAAGCAGAAGCCATTCGGACCGAGTACCGCCAGTTGTTTCAGGAGGCACTTGGCCAAATCGGCGACCGCTGCCGCGACCTGCTCCGCCTGTACCAACTGGATCACTCCATGGAGGAAATTGCCCGTATGATGCAGTACAGCAATGCCGACGTGGCCAAAAAAGAAGCATACCGGTGCCGGATGCGGTTTCGCGAACTGCTGGAAAACAACCCGACCTTCGCCGCCCTCCGGGAATCGTAATTCGCACCTCGTAACTCGAACTTTGATGTCTCGTTTCGATCAAATAGAACGCTACCTGCAGGGGCACATGGCCGCAGAAGAATTGCAGGCTTTCGAGGCCGAAATGGCCGCCAACCCGGAACTGGCCGCGCTCGTCCGCCAACACCGGCTGGAACGGCATGGCCTTGAACTGCTCGTCGAGCGCGACCTGCTGGCCAAAATGCAAGCCTGGGACCGCGAAACGGAACTCTTCCAGCAAGTGCAGCCGCGTCGAGCCGTAGTGCGGCCCATGACCTGGGTACTGCGTGCCGCCGCCGTGCTGGCGTTGGCCGCGCTCGGCTACTGGCTTCTGCGCGACGATTCCGCTTCCTCTACCGCGCCTTCTGCCCCCATCGTGCGCACGCAGCCGGAGATCAAACCACGCGTGCCGACCGTGCGAAAACGCCAACAGCCCATCCCGCAACGCGAACAAATGCCTGAAAACGAGCCGGCAGAAGAGATTGCACAACAAACTCCGTCTGAACCCGCCCCGGCACCTATCGAAGAAATGTCGCCGGAAGATGATCTGGATTATGCCGCACTCGCCGGCGAGTTTTTCCGCGAACGCGATTTCGTAGCGCCAACCAGCAGCAAAAGCGGTTCCGCGAGTTATGACCAGACGCTGAAAAATTTTCAGGACGGGAAATACAACGATATTATTTCAAAAACGTCGCCCGACAGCGGCGGCGACGATGCCGTCGGGCAGAAAGAACTGCTCGCCCTTGCCCAGTACAAAAGCGGCCGCTATACGGACGCAGCAAGCACCTTCCGAACGATCATTGCCGGCGGCCGGCAGCCCTACGTCCAGCGGGCCGAATGGGGGCTTACCCTTGCCCTCTTGCAGGAACTGCCTACTAAAAAAGGCCAATTCTACCGGGCGCTATCGGATATTTTGCGCAACCCGGATCATCTGTTTTACACGAAAGCGAAGCGTCTGGAAGAAAGGCTTTAACAGTTTTGAGTTTTGCTTGCCCGCCGAAGCCTTGGCGAAGGTGGGAGTTTTGAGTTGGGGGGCTGGCTGGCCGAACGGATGCCCTGTCCAAACCTGCCGCGGGAGTACATCGGAAGCCCACAACCCATACTTTTACCCAAAATTTAATCGAAAAATGAACCAACTCTACTACGACCAATGCCGCCGCCACGCCGAAGCCTTCGTCGCCGACTACCTGCACGTGCGCGATGAAAAAGGCGAGGCCCACTCCTTCTGGGATCGCTTCTTCGAAATTTTCGGCCTCCAGCGCATCCGGTACGCCAACCACGAGGCCCGCGTGAAACGCGAAGGCAACAGACAGGGCTTCATTGACCTGCTCTGGAAAGGTAAACTGCTCGTGGAACACAAATCGGCCGCCAAAGACAAACCCGAAGACTTCGCCGATGCCCTCCGCCAGGCGCAGGAATACGTGGCCGGGCTGCCCACCTCCGACCGACCGCGCAAACTGATCGTTTGCAATTTCATCCGATTTCGGATTTACGACCTCACCGCCGCCGATACCTTCGAGGAAGTGGCGCTCGCCGACCTGTCGCGCCGACTCGACGCGTTCGACTTCTTTCCGGAGTTTGCCGAACTGGCCCGGCAGGAGGAAGAAAAAGTCAACCTCGAAGCCGTGCTGCGCATCAGCAACGTGTACAAAACTTTGTACAGCGCCGGGTACCGCGGGCACGATCTCGAGTTGTTGCTCGTGCGCATCCTGTTCTGCGTGTTTGCCGAAGACACCGGCATCTTCGAACCCAAACAATTTTCCGACTACCTCGAAAAACACACCCTCCCGAACGGCAGCGACATCGGCCCCGGCCTCGAACACCTGTTCCGGGTACTGAACACGCCCGTACGCCTGCGCCAATTGGACCCGAACGACCCGCTCCACGCTTTCCCCTACGTCAACGGCGGCCTGTTTGCCGACCCGCTCGGCCAAACGCCGCCCTCGCTTTCCGGCATCCGAAACGCCGTGCTCGGATGCGGCGACCTCTTCGACTGGGCACAGATCAGCCCCGAAATCTTCGGCGCGCTTTTTCAGGAAGCCCTCGATTCCGCCGAACGGCGCAGCCTCGGCGCGCACTACACCTCCGAAAAAAATATCCTCCGCCTGCTGGAGCCGCTTTTCCTGACCGAGCTGCGCCAGGAACTCAAAAACGCCCGCCGCGACCGAAAAAAACTCGAAGCCTTTCGCCGGAAAATTAGCCGCCTCCACTTCCTCGATCCCGCCTGCGGCTGCGGCAACTTCCTCGTGGTCACCTACCGCGAACTCCGCCTGCTCGACCTCGAAGTGGCCCGAATCCTGCAGGGCGACCAGCAGGTGCTCGACATTTCCATGCTCGAAAACGTGCGCCTCGACCACTTCCACGGCATCGAAATCAAACCCGTGTCGGCGCTTATCGCTCAGGTGGCCCTCTGGCTCACCAAGCACCAGTGCAACCGCCTGCTCAACGCCGCCTTCCACGCCCACATCCGCACGGTGCCCATTGACGAATCGGCCAACATCGCGACCGCCGACGCCTTGCAAACGGACTGGAGCACCCTGCTGCCCTCGAACGAACGCCTCGACTACATCGTCGGCAATCCGCCCTTTTCCGGCGCCAAAATCATGGACGATGCCCAGCGAACGGCCATCAAAAACATCTTCGGAAATACCTCCGGCAGCGGAACGCTCGACTTCGTGACCGGCTGGTACAAAAAAGCCGCCCAATACCTCGACCACTCGCCCGCTACCGTAGCCGCCTTCGTGAGCACCAACAGCATCGTACAGGGCGAACAGGTGGGCGCACTCTGGGGCGACCTGCTCGAAAACCACCGCGTCCACATCCGGTTTGCGCACCAGACCTTCAAGTGGACCAACGAGGCGCCCGGTATCGCCGCCGTCTATTGCATCATCGTCGGTTTCGGGAAAACCAAACCCGCCGCCTGCCTGCTGTACGAATACCCCGACATCAAGGGCGAACCCCTGCCCGCCACCGTGAAAAACATCAACCCCTACCTCGTGGAAGCCGCCGACGTGGTGCTGCGCTCCCGCCAAAAACCGCTGTGCAAGGTGCCCGAAATCGGGATCGGCAACAAGCCCATTGACGGCGGGCACTACCTGTTCACTACCGAAGAGCGCGACGCTTTCCTGCAGCAAGAACCCCGCGCCGCCCGCTTCTTCCGCCGCTGGATCGGCTCCGACGAGTTCATCAACGGCTGGGAACGCTGGTGCCTGTGGCTCGGCGAAACGCCGCTGGACGAACTCCGGGAAATTCCGCTCGTGTGGGCACGCGTGCAGGCTGTGCAACAAACCCGCCTCGCCAGCAAAAGCGAACCCACCCGCAAACTCGCCCAAACCCCGACCCGATTTCACGTCGAAAACATCCCGACCACACCGTACCTCGTGGTGCCAAAAGTATCTTCGGAACGCCGCCCTTACATTCCTATCGGATTTGAGCAGCCGTCCACCTTGTCCAGCGATTTGGTGTTCATCATCCCCGACGCCACGCTGTTCCACTTCGGTGTGTTGCATTCCGAGATGCACATGGCCTGGGTGCGCTACGTGTGCGGGCGCTTGAAAAGCGACTACCGCTACTCGAAGGACATCGTGTACAACAATTTTCCGTTCCCCGTGGCGGCTGCGCCGGAGCAGCGGGCGGCGGTGGAGGCGGCGGCGCAGACGGTGCTGGATACGCGGGTGCAGTACCTCGCGGCGGGCAAAAACCTGGCGTTTCTGTACGACCCCGACAAGATGCCCGCCGACTTGCTGGCCGCGCACGGGGCACTGGATCGTGCCGTGGATGCGTGCTACGGCGTGGAGCAGCCATTCGCGTCGGAAGCGAAGCGGGTGGCGTATTTGTTTGGGTTGTACGAGGGTTTGGTGGGGTAGGGGGCAACCGCGGCGTATTCTGAATATGCGAAGGACGCGCTCGGCTGGAACGTCCCGAAGTGGCTAATTCCGCTCCAAGTAGTCAAAACTGCCCACATTGAGCGGAATATGTCTGACATAATCCGCTCAATGTGTCTATTTTTGCGCACATAAAGCGGATTATATGGAAAACTTCATCATAGGAAGGCGGCAACAAATCCAGGAATTGAACGATGCTTTAGCCTCTGCCAAGCCGGAAATGGTGGCTTTGGTGGGCAGGCGTCGCGTCGGTAAGACCTACTTAGTTCGACAGGTTTACGGCGACCGGATTGATTTTGAACTGACCGGCGTACAGCACGGCAACATGAATACCCAACTCCAGAACTTTGGCTTCAGCATGGGTAAATATTTTCCCGATTTCCGGTTGAAAGACAAACCCACTTCATGGCTTGAGGCATTTCATTGGCTGGGACAGGCTCTGGAAATGCTGGGGAAACGCGAAAAATTTGTGGTGTTTCTGGACGAGCTGCCGTGGTTGGGTTCCCGTCGCTCGGGTTTCGTCGCCGGGTTGGGATACTTCTGGAACAGTTGGGCGTCGCGGCAAAATATCGTCGTTGTGATTTGCGGCTCGGCGGCCTCCTGGATGATCAAAAAAGTCATCAACGACAAGGGAGGCCTGCACAATCGCGTCACCAAACTGCTGTTCCTCTATCCCTTCACGCTGGCAGAAACAGAGCAGTACTGCCAGGCAAGACAGATCAGACTCGACCGTTTCCATCTGCTCCAAATCTATATGGTCATGGGCGGGGTTCCTATGTACCTGGACCAATTGAAATCTGGGTTTTCAGCGATGCAAAATATCGCCGCAATATGTTTTGCCCAGGAAGGTTACCTGCGCAACGAGTTCGAACGGCTGTTCGCCTCGCTGTTCGATAACCACACTCAACACGTTGCAGTTGTTCGAGCGCTGGCATCCCGGCGCAACGGCATGACGCGACAGGAGATCATCAACGCCACGCACTTCAGCAACGGCGGCATGCTCTCCGAGATATTGGATGAACTTTCGACTTCCGGGTTTGTCACCATTTACAACGGTTATGGGAAAAAGGTGAAAGAAAGTCTGTACCGGCTCACCGACTTTTACACGCATTTTTACCTCACGTTTATCGAACCGTTGGGCAAGCATAGCAAAATAGAGTTCACGCAATTGAGCGATCTGCCGAAATGGAAAACGTGGAGCGGTTACGCGTATGAAAATATTTGCCTGACCCATATTGACCCCATCCGGAGGGCATTGGGCATCAGTGGCATGGCTACGTCCGTCGCCTCGTTCGTCGCCGCCCCGAAAGACGGGCTTCCGGGCGCCCAAATTGACCTGCTGATTGACCGGAACGATCAAACCATCAACCTCTGCGAAATCAAGTTCAGCACTTCGGAATACGCCTTGACCAAGCAGGATACCGATGATTTTGCCCGAAAAAAATCAGTATTCCGGTACCATACCCAAACCAACAAACACCTGTTCCTAACCCTCATTACTACGTTTGGAGCAATCAACAATAGCCACAAAATCAACCATGTGGATCAAGTGTTGACCAAAGATCACCTGTTTTTGGAATAAAGCCCTCCAGAATCTCCCGCACCAACCCCGGCCCTTCGTACACCAGTCCGGAGTACACCTGCACCAGATCGGCCCCGGCCTCTATTTTTTCCCGTGCCGCCGCTGCCGAATCAATACCACCCACGCCGATAATGACCGGCCCTGCGCCTAATTTTCCCCGCAAATAGCGGATCACCTCCGTCGAGCGTGCCCGCACCGGAGCACCGCTGAGGCCGCCCGCGCCAATGGCTTCGAGGGTAGTTTTGGGTATGCACAGCCCTGAACGCGCGACGGTTGTGTTGGTGGCGATGACGCCGTGCAGCCCGGTGGCCTGCACGATGTCGGCTATGTCGTCAAGTTGCTCGTCGCTCAGGTCGGGCGCGATTTTCAGCAGCAGAGGTTTGGGCGAATTATGGGAGAGGTTTTTATCCTGCAATGCCTGCAACAAGCGGGTCAGCGGCTCTTTTTCCTGAAGGGCGCGCAGGCCGGGCGTATTGGGCGAACTGACATTGACCACAAAATAATCCACCACCGGAAACAACGCCTCAAAACACCGGAGGTAGTCGGCGGCGGCCTGCTCGTTGGGCGTGTCCTTGTTCTTGCCGATGTTGCCGCCGATGATGATGCCCTCGGGTACGCCCAGTGCGCGCAGGCGTCGCAGTCGCTCCACGAGCACGTCGAGACCCTCGTTGTTGAACCCCATGCGGTTGATGAGCGCCCGGTCGGCGGGCAGGCGGAACAGACGCGGCTGAGGGTTGCCCGCCTGCGGGCGTGGAGTGACGGTACCCACCTCGATGAAACCGAAACCAAGACAGGCCAAACCGCGAATGTGCTCGCCGTTTTTGTCGAAACCGGCAGCCAGACCCACCGGATTCGGAAAACGAAGCCCCAGCACGTGGCGCTCAAGTTTTTTGTCGGACACGCCGTACAGGCTTCGCAAAAGCGCGCGCAGAGGCGGTATTTCGGCTGCCAAGTCAAGCAAGGCGGTCGTGACCCGGTGTGCGGTTTCGGGAGGTAGCAGGAAAAGCAGCGGCTTGAAAAGTCGGTACATGCGGTGGTTTGTTTTGTCGAGCCTGCGTGGCATCCGTGTCCCATCTCGCAGCAAGCGCCGGCAAAGGTACTCCACACGCATTCACATTTTCACCGACTTCAGCACCACCAACATTTGCGCGTTTGATACCTGAACGTAGTACAAACCGGGTGGCAATTCCGGCTCCAAAGGCAGGGCATTGACCCCGGCGACGAGCACCCGCGTCTGCTGCCAAAACTGCCGGCCCTGCGCATCCGACAGGCTCAGATGAACCGGCCCGGCGGGCGCTTTTTCACAGAACAACACCGGCGCAGTGCCCGAAAACGGGTTGGGCGCCAGGCGAAAACCCGCTGCCCGATCCGATTCTCCGGTATCCACCAAACAGGGCGGGCTGCCGAGTTTGGCGACCAGCATCGGACTGAAAAAGGCGGCGATGTTTTCGGCGCGCTGCGCCCGGTTGATGACCCAGTGATAACTGCCGTTGTCATTGAACCGGATACACTCGAACAGGGCAAGGTTGGAATCGAACGCGTTGCAGTTGAAAAACTCGGTCCGCAGGGGCGGCGGCACCGGCAGCGCGGCGACTTTGGCAGCAATGGCGCCGTTGCCGAACACGCGCGGGTAGTTGTAGTGCCAGGGTGTAAAACCGAGGTTGCAGAAGGCCGAAAGCGGGTAATACGGGATGCCGTAGCCATAGGGCACCACCCCGTCGCAGGTCTGGTGGAACAGGTAGAGCGCAGGCTGATTGGGGCCGTCCAGCCAGTTTTCGGCAAAGGCTTGCGAGGGTAGTCCGCCGTAAAAACTGACCACCCCGAGCACCGACGCATCGTGACCGTTCAGGTTCAGGGTACCGTCAACCGAGCCAAGGTCGGGGCGAACAAGTGCTCCCGGCGGCAGGGTCGGGGTTTGGGGCAGGCAGTTCAGGGTGTACTTGTTGACCAGATTGCTGCCCGGCACCGGGGCATCGGGCTGGGCGGCGCAGGCGGCGGGTTTTTCAACAGGCCGGTCGAGCAGGCCCACGGCCAGCGCCACGAAGGCTCCGGCACTTTCGCCGCCCACCAGCACGGCGTGGTTGCAGGTGCTGTCGGCATACACCCGGGCCTTCAGCCAGCGAATGGCGCCTTTCACGTCCTGCATGCCGCGGTAGATGGCCCGGATGATTTCCAGCGAATCCGCCGCGTACAGGGCATTGACGTCGGCAGCCTGCGCGGGATTGGCCACATAAAACGCCTTGTGCCAGCCTTTTCGGTAATTGACCGTAGCCACCACATAGCCGCGTGCAGCCATTTCCTCGCACAGCCAGGCCATGTCTTCCTTGCAACCGCCGAGCCAGGCGCCGCCATGCACCAGCACCAGCAAGGGTCGCGTGGTGTCGGCGCTGAGCGGTTTGTACAGGTCGAGCGTGAGCGTGTCCGTCAGGCCGAGGTAGTTGACGGCGGCGCCGTACACGAGGTTTTTTTCCACCTGCCAGGCGTACTGTTTTTGGGTGAAAGGCGCCTGGGCAGCGAGGGTGATTGTGAGAATAATTGACAGCAGGCAAAGGATCGGTTTACGCATGGGAGGAGGGCGTGTTTGAGTACAAAGGTGGCTGAGAGTAGCGGACATGTTTGAAACAGGTTTCAATTTTTTTCAGAAAAAAATATTTCCCGGGTGAAAGAAAAGCCCAGCAGCCGCGTAGCAGTAGGTGAAACAAACATTCGCTCACCATAAAAAATGCAGTCATGAAAAAGAACCTGTTTTATCTGCTGGGAAGCGCCGGGATGCTTATCGGGGTGATTTTGCTGTTCGCCCATTGCGAAACCGACGCCTCCGAAATGGCCCAACTCAACGCTGCGGCTGAAATCTCCGCCGACCGCGATCTGGCCGGCAAACCAGCCAAAGACCTGTGCCTGTGCGTAGCCAACCAATACCCCTGGGAAGACCTTTCCGAGGCTGAAAAAGCCGCAATTCTGTACATGCGCGAAGAAGAAAAACTCGCGCTCGACGTGTACAAAGCCTTCGAAAACAAGTGGAACGCGCGCATTTTTTCCAATATTTCCGAAGCCGAACAGCGCCACGCCGACGCCGTACTTTGCCTCATCAAAAAATACGGTCTGACCGATCCGGTGGGGAACAACGCTGCGGGCGTATTTCAAAATGCCACCCTCCAGGCGCTGTATCAGAGTCTGATGGCCGAGGGCGCGAAAACGCTGCCGGCAGCACTGACGGTAGGCGCCAAAATCGAAGACGTGGATATTTACGACCTGATTCAGGCCAAACCCAAGGTGGATAACGCCGATGTACGCGCCGTTTTTGAAGAACTCGAACGCGGCTCGCGCAACCACCTGCGCGCCTTCGTGAAAAACCTTGCCAACGCCGACGTCACCTACAAACCGGAGTTCATCAGCCTGGAAATGTTCGAGTCCATCATCGCCGGGTCGCGCGAAAAAGGCGGCGCCCTGTGCGGCACGACTTGCCCGAACCCCGGAGGCAAGGCTTGCCCGGGCGGTGGCCAAAAGGGTGGAAAAGCCTGCAACGGTGCAGGATCGAACAACGGTAAAACCTGCCCGAACAGCGGCAAAGCCTGCACCGGAAACGGCCCGAACGGAAACGACGGAAACTGTACCGGCGACGGCCCCAAAGGCAAGGGCCCGAACGGGAACGGCGGTAACGGGAACGGCCCCAAGGGTAACGGAAACGGCGGCAACTAACCTGCTCGATCACTCCCCGAAGGCTCGACAAAACTGAACATGTTTCCCGCAGCGGCAGCCCGAAGTCCGTACTTTTGGCCCCGCTGCGGGAATTTTTCAGGTACCCGGCACCACAAACAAAAACGGTATGATCACCCCCAAGTCTGTCTGCGACGAATTAAGCGATCTGGAAATTATCCGGAAAGCGCTGGTGGCGGTGGACTATTTTTCGTGCCTGTACGACCGTTACGAAAAACAACTGCTGCGCTACGTCAGGCGCGTGGCCTTTGCCACTGACGACGAGGCTGCCGACATTCTGCAGGACGCGTTCATCAAAATCTGGCGCAACCTCCACGCATACGACCCGAACCTGAAACTGAGCAGCTGGATGTACCGCATCGTACACAACGAGGCGATTTCGTTTGTCCGACACAAAAAATCGTTCGGAAAAGACCTGCGTGTGACCTGGGACGAGCATCTGCTTGCCGACAAGCCGGATGATACCGACCCCGATGCTGCCGACCTGCTGGAGTATCGCGACAAACTGACCCACCGGACATTGGCGCTGCTGCCCGAGCCATACCGCGAGGTGCTGGTGCTGAAGTTTCTGGAAAACATGGGCTACGAGGAAATCTCCGACATTTTGAAAATTCCGGAAGGCACGGTGGCCACACGTATCAACCGGGCCAAAAAGGCCTTCCGAAAAATTATGAACCACCCCTGAAAAACACCCTGCACGGTTATGAAACGCTCGGAACAACTCATCCACACGATTCGGGAACAGGGCATCAAGCCCGTACCGAAGCGGTATTATATCCTGAAAAACGCCCTCCTGTGGGGCGGTTTCGCTGCAGCCGTTTTGCTGGGCGCGCTGGCGTTTTCGGTCATTCTGTTCAGCATCCAGCAAACAGATTTCGACCTGCTGAGCCATGCCACGCACTCCAAACCCGAGTTTTTCCTCAGCATCCTGCCGTTCTTCTGGCTGGCAGTGCTGGCGGTATTTTTGGTGCTGGCCATGTCAAGTTTCCGCAATGCTCCACGTGGTTACAAAATACCGGGATCACGGCTTGTCGTTTTTTGTACGGCGCTGAGCATCCTCGCAGGCACGGCGTTTTTTCTGGCCGGCGGCGCCCAACGGCTCGAACACACCTTCGGCATACACGTCAGCCTGTACGAGAGTATGCAGGAAAAGAAAATCCGCCTGTGGTCCATGCCGCACGAGGGGTACCTGTCCGGCGAAATTTTGTCGGTGAAGGGCGAGACATTCACGCTTCGGGATTTTCACCAAAAAACCTGGACAATCCGCTTCGCAGACGCTTTTTACCCGCCGATGGTGCAAATCGAGCCGGGCGAACAGGTGAAAATGACCGGGAAAATGACCAGTGGTGATGCCTTCAACGCTGAACAGATTCGTCCCTGGGGCGGCATGGGGCAACACCGCGGAAATGGGCCGGGGCGTCGGGATTAGCGACGTTCCCGGCTATCGCGCTCGTACCGGTACACGCTCCAGATTTTCGAGCGGCTCTGCCAGTCGTTCAGGTTGAACTGCAAAATCCAGTCGGGGAAGTAGGTGTAGATGCGCTCCGTGCGCAGGCCCGGCAGGGTATCGGGCAGGGTCAGTTTCGGCGACAGGATCAGCCGGGTCGGCGCCGGCTCCGACAGCAATGTGCCGGACTGAAACTTGCCGACAACGCGGTTTTCCACCTGCGGGGAGCAGTAAAAATAGATCGGCAGGCCCACACTTTCGTACAGGCATTTTTCCCGGGAAAATACTAAAACCGTACCGGGCTGTGTTGCTGCGTAGTCATACAAAAAGCGGTAATACGGCGCCGAATCCTGTGCTGCGAGCAGGTTGCGCAAGGGAAGCAGCAGAAAATTCAGGCCCAGTGCAACAGGCCAGATGATCCGGACCGAACGCATGACCCAGGCCGGAATGCTCCCCAAAGTGAACCAGACTCCCAGCCCCTGCACGGCCAGTACCAGCACGGGTACCAGCATGGGGTACAGAAACCGCAGTTCCTTGTGCCCCACCGCCATATGCGCCAGCAAAAACGGTACGAGGCACCAGACCAACGCACTTGTTCGCTCGTGCCACAGCCCAACGCCCAGCAAGGTCAGCAGCACAAGGCTCACCGGAGGCACCGCCGTCAGCAGCGTTTCCACCGGGTAATACCACCAGGGAGATGTGCCCCAGCCGGCGGCGGCATCCTGCACGATGTTGGCGTAAAAGTAGTTGAAAGCCGTGAAAACCGGCTCGCCGTATAGCCAGGCATCGGCCGAAATACCCAGGACTGTTGCAAGCGCTCCGCCAAACAAAAGTGCCGCAAGGCTTGTCCACAGCGGAGTCATTGTCCGTGTATCAGGCTTGCGTGAAGGCTCATCCGACGAGTTTGTCGTCGGATGAATGCGTAGCCGCTCTGTGTAGTCCTTGTCCCGATTGGCTACGCACTCGTCCGACGACAAATTCGTCGGACGAGGTTCACCCCCCCGGGGGGGGATGAGCCGCCACAGCCACCACGCACCCAGCCCTGCGAGGGCAAAACCCATCTGAAAACGAAAGAAAAACGAGAGGGCAAGCAGGAAGCCGGTCGCGACGAGTTGTAGCACGCTGTTCCTGCCTTTTTCCGCAGTCAGCAGCAACAACAACCCGAAGCCAAAACTCAGTCCCGCCCAGTTTTCCGAAGAAAAACGCACCGACAGGTAGGGAACAAACCACGAGAGCACAGCGGCAAGCCGGAGCCAAATGCCGGAATTCGGGTGCTCGGACGCTATGTATTTTGCCCACAAAAAAAACAGCCACAGGCACAGCCAACCCGACAACAGCCGCAGCAAAAACGCCTGATCGAACGGGCTGCTTATGCCTGCCGCCTCGCAGAGACGGATCGCGCCGAAAGCCAGCATCGGTTGCAAGCCAGGGCGTATTTGTGCTTCAAATTCCCAAGGCAGACCGTCAACAGGCGTACGACCAAGGCGGTAATTGGCAAATTCGAGGATTTGGAAATGCTCGTCCGGGTGGTGGTAGCCCTCGCTGCGCCAGGCCGTGAGGGCGTAGAGAGCCATGCCGATCAGGAACAGCAAACGGGGAGAACGAGTGGCTGGAAAACGCATGGGCCTTGTGGCAGATATTTGTGGTGCGAAGGTATCAGATTCGCGACACAGACCTTCCAGGTCTTCGAGACCTGGAAGGTCTATTTTGCTGATAGCGATCTGTTTTCGAGAAAGTACATATCAATTTCCCCTTTGTTTTTGGCGGAAATTTTTCCCCGGTATTCGCAATCGAACTCTTTTTTCAGGAGTGTGTAGGTAGCGCCGCTGATGTTGATCCTGCC
>JAEUUV010000238.1 GCA_016787285.1 Saprospiraceae bacterium
AAAAGCAATCATGGGTTACACGGACAACTGCGGTGGCACGGTAACGGCCACGCGCACGGCGACGGTAGTGACCGGTGATGACTGCAACTGGAACGTGGAGCACACGTACACGGTTAAAGACGCTTGCCTCAACGAATTGCCGGGTCAGAAATATGATGAAGACGGCGGGGACTCGGAAGATCCGGCCTTGTTGAACGTCAACGTGGATTGCAGTTCGCTGGACATCACAGACGTGAACGAGTGCCTGAGCGCAGCCGAGGCATGGGACGCCACGCAGTTGGAAGACGATGTGAAGGCCCTGTACGGCGACAACTGCGACAACGACCTGACGGTCACGTTGATGACGGATGAAACCCGGACGCTTCCGGTTGAGAATACGGACTGCTCGTGGAGTTTCACGTACGAATACCTGATCGAGGACGACTGCGGCAACAGCGTGACCTGCACGGTAACGCGCAGCGGCGGTGATCAAACTCCACCTACGGCTGTCTGCAAGGAGAGCATTTCAGTGTATCTCGATGAAGACGGCACGGCTTCCATTGAGCCGGAAGATGTGGATGACGGCAGCTATGATAATTGCGGCGGAACCGTATCGTTGATCAGTGTGGAGCAAAATGATTTCGATTGCGGTGATAAAGGGTCGAGAATCGTTACCCTCACCGTTCAGGATGCCTGCGGTTGGACCAATACCTGTTTGTCAACGGTTGAAGTCCTGGATGCTATTGATCCCGAAGTGGTTTGCCCGACGAACCTGACGCGCAACACGGATGATGGTTCGTGCGACTACACGGTCATCAGCACCGAGTTTGACGCCACGTTTGACGACAATTGCCCGGGTTCTACCATTTCCAACGATTACAACAACGGTAGTTCCTTGGCCGGTGCAGTGTTGCCTTCCGGCCCAACAACGATTATTTGGACGGTGACGGACATGAGCAACAACACGACTGCATGCACGATCGTGGTGGTGGTAAGTGATGACGAGTTGCCGACGATTGTTTGTCCGGCTGCGACCACGGTGAGTTGTGCTTCGAATCTGCCGGCTCCTGCGCCATCAACGGTGAATGCCGGTGATAACTGTGGTTCGGTAACGAAGTCACATCTGTTTACCACCCTGCCGTATGATATCACGTGCGTAAATCGCTTCAAAGTCACGCGGTACTATCAGGTAACGGATGCGTCGAACAACACGATTAGCTGTTCGCAGGTCATCACGGTGTTCGACAACATCCAACCGGTGTTCACCTTTGTGCCGGCCAACGTAACCGTGCAGTGCAACAGTGTTCCATCAGTAGGTACGCCTGTGGCTACGGACGGTTGCGGTGGTGTCGTGAATATCACCTACAATGGCCAGTCGGTATCGAATGTCCTGTGTACGGACAAGTACACCCTCACGCGGGAATGGACAGCTACGGATGCTTGCGGCAATACGCGTACGGCAACGCAGCGTATTACGGTGATTGACTCGCAAGCGCCGGCGTTTGTGACCGCCCCGGCAAATGTGACGGTACAGTGCGATGCAATTCCGGCCCTGACGAGTCCAACGGCTACGGACAACTGCGATTCCGATGTAGCGATCACCTATGTCGGCCAAACCCGTACCAACGGAACTTGCTCGTTCCGCTTTACGCTTACCCGCCGCTGGGTGGCTACGGACAACTGCGGCAACACGAGGTCCATTACGCAACGCATCACGGTGGTGGATACCGGCAAACCTACGCTGGTCATACCGGCAAACGGGGCTATTGCCTGTACGGATCCGATTCCTCCGGTAGGGGTGGCTACGGCCTCCGACGGCTGCGATACACTGGTGACGGCCGTTTATCTGGGTCAGACGACGGTAAGCGGCGCTTGTCCGGGTAATTACGAAATCAGACGGACTTGGCGCGCTACCGATGCTTGTGGCAACAGCACGGTTTCCACGCAAACGATTCAGGTGACGGACGGCGGAGCGCCGGTATTCGTAACGGTACCCGGCCCGATCACCATCGAATGTACCGATCCAATACCACCGCTGGTGAATCCGACGGCAACGGATGCTTGCAGCGGCTATGTGCATATTACGTTCTTAGGCAACGTGGCGACCGGTAGCGGCTGTTCGGCAGACTATACCATTACCCGCACCTGGCGTGCTGAAGACCTGTGCGGCAATACCGCAACGACGACGCAATTGATTACCGTACTGGTTCCATCTTTTGCGCCGCCCGCTCAAAACCGCGACGAGGAACAACTCACAACTCACAACTCAACACTCAAAACTGTCAGCCTGACGCCTAACCCGACCACCGACCGGGTACACATCGGACTGGGTGATTTTGCGGGTGAAACAGTGCTGGTTTCGATTTACAGCGACCTGGGTCAGTTGATCTGGGAGCGCAAAGTGGAAGCCGTAGCCGACATGAAATTGCCGGTGAACCTGCGCGAAGCGGGAGCGGCTGCCGGCTTGTACACCGTAAGTGTGCGCGGCGGCGGACAGGTAGTGTCGAAACGACTGGTGCTGGTGGAGTAGAGTAGCGTATCCAGAGATTTGTGCAAGCCGCCTCGACCCCGACAGAGGTTGAGGCGGCTTGTTTTTTTATGCCGAAGCAAGTGTGTCGTACAGCATAATACTGGATAGTCTCTCGCTCAAGCCCGACCCCTCGGCCCAACCCCTCGTGTGGTGCGTACGCGACCAACTGCTGAAAGCAGGCCAGACAATCGAACTTGATTTTTCGGTGGCCAATTTCACCGACATCGCAGCCTTCCAGCACGGCATGCGTTTCGACCCGGCGGTGTTGCAGTTTCAGCAAGCGACCGGAACCAACACCGAACTTGCCCTGGATCAGTTGAG
Organism: Saprospiraceae bacterium; assembly: GCA_016787285.1. Classification (GTDB taxonomy): domain Bacteria; phylum Bacteroidota; class Bacteroidia; order Chitinophagales; family Saprospiraceae; genus M3007. Next base: position 2,831 of record JAEUUV010000238.1, read on the forward strand.
TCACTTCGGCGCCTACCGCATCGCCCAGGGCGAATTGCGCACGCTGTGGTCGGTAGCCGAGGGCAAAACATTGCCGGGTGTGCAGCCGATGTATCGCCTGCGTTTCAAGGTGCTGCAAGGCGGCAAAAAACTCAGCGAGGTGCTGGGGCTTGACCCGGCTATTCTGGCGGCACTGGCTTATACGACCGACCTGGCCCAACGCGCGGTGCAACTGGTGTTCACCGATTTTGAGCAACCGGGAATAAACCAGCCGGCTATCGTTGCGGGCGACTACTTCGACCTGTTGCAAAACCGCCCCAATCCGTTCAGCGGGCGCACGACCATCGGGTTTATCCTGCCGGCAGCCACCGATGCCCAGTTGCGGGTACTCGACCTCAGCGGCCGCGAATTGTGGCGTGTGGACAAGGCGTATCCGGCGGGTTACCACGAGGAGAGCGTCCGGCTGGACGAAATCGGCGCCACGGGTATGTTGTTTTATGAACTGACCACACCGCAAGGCACCCAGACGCGCAAGATGCTGGCGTTGAAGTGATAGAATAGATCCGCCGGTAGCCTACCGTGTACCGATGGATTTGCCTACCGGCGTTTCCAGTTTTTTTATGGGTAACTTGCTGCGGGGAGACTCCTCGTCCTCG
>JAEUUV010000256.1 GCA_016787285.1 Saprospiraceae bacterium
ATCTACCTTCCGGTTTCTGGCCGAACTCCGGGAAAACAACAACCGCGAGTGGTTCACCGCCAACAAAGCGCGCTACGAAGCGGCGCACAAAAACTTCCTTGAGTTCACCGATGCGCTTATCGCGGGCATCGGTCAGTTCGACCCCGGTATAGCCCACTACACGGCCAAGGACTGTGTGTTTCGGATTTACCGCGACGTGCGTTTTTCCAAGGACAAATCACCTTACAAAACCCACTTCGGCGCACACGTCACCTCAGCGCCGAAAAAATCGGAAATCCACACCCGGGCCGGCTACTACCTGCACCTCGAACCCGGCGGTACCTTCCTGGCCGGCGGCGCCTACCTGCCCGAAGCCGGCTGGCTCAAGGCGATCCGGCAGGAAATCGCATACTGCACCCAGGAGTTTGTGGACATCCTGAACGGCAAGGAGTTCAAAAAATACTTCGGCGACATCGAAGGGGAAAAACTGAAAACCACCCCAAAGGATTACCCCGCCGACCACCCGGCCATCGAACTGCTCAAACACAAAAGTTTCCTCGCCTCCCACGCATGCACCGACGAGCAGGTGCTGTCCGACGGCTTCTTGCAACACAGCGCAACCGTGTTCCGCGTACTACATCCATTCGACCGTTTTTTGAACCGCTCAACGGAGTGAGCCGCCGCGTGCTAAAAAAATTTCCCCCTGCCGTGATCCGATTCCCCACCCTGCCCGTAAGTAATGGCAAAACGAAATACGCACGATGCGCCATTACCACTTCATCACCCACTGGCACGTATCCGCCACCTGCGAAGAAGTTTACCGCCTGCTCGAAGACGTGGACAGCCTCGCCGCCTGGTGGCCGAGCGTGTACCTCGATGTGCGCGTGACCAAACCCGGCCAACTCGGCGGCGTGGGCAAGGAAGTCGCCCTGCTGACCAAGGGTTGGCTGCCGTACAAACTCCGTTGGCGGTTCCGGGTCACGGAAACCGATTTCCCCACCGGGTTTGCCCTCGAAGCCTCCGGTGATTTTGAAGGACGCGGAGTTTGGAGATTCCGCCCGGACGAAAACGGCGGTTGCCACATCACCTACGACTGGAAAATATCCGCCGAAAAACCCCTGCTGAAGCACCTGTCCTGGCTGCTCCGCCCGCTGTTTGCCGCCAACCACCACTGGGCCATGCGTCAGGGTGAGCGCAGCCTGAAACTCGAACTGCTTCGCCGCCGCGTGTTGTTGGCGGGGACGCCAACAACGGCAGAAACGGAACTCCGAAAAATACCGCCACCGCCACGGCCCGTATTCGCCTGATTTTCTAATCAATTTTTTGGTCCGAAACACCTCGGCCCATCCACTCCCGGATGGGGCCAGACACCGCTTTGCCAATTCAATTCCACACCGTTCTCTTCACCACTTCAACTTTTTTTAAAACAATGAAACACCTGACAATGCTTGTACTCGCGCTCTTCGGCGCATTTCTCCCGAACGTAACCGCTCAAGATGCCACTGCCAAAAACAAGGCCACCGTCATAGCGGCCTACGACGCGCTCAACCGCAAGGACTGGGCGGGTTTTGCGGCCCAGTGCGCCCCGAACTACACGGAGGTGAATGTAGGCCCGGCCCCGGCGGTGGGCATCAATGCCGCCTTGGGGTTGTACCAACAGTTCCAGGCAGCCTTCCCCGATTTTATGGTCAAGATCAACGAAATCGCGCCGGTAAGTCCGACCCGTTTCCTGCTTCGCGTCACCGTGACAGGCACCAACACCGGCTCCATGATGGGCCTGCCGCCCACGGGAAAACCTATGCGTTTCGACGACGCGGACGTAGTGGAGCTCGATGCCGCCGGCAAGATCATCAGCCACGCGATCACCAACTCGGGCGAGCCGCTTCGCCAGATCGGGTATGGCACCATGCTCAACCCGAACACCGGCGTGGTGCTGGCGGCATACGGTGCTTTCGGCAACGGAAACATAGCCGGAGTTCTGGATCAGTGCGCCGATGACATCGTCTGGGATGTCTCGGGACACCAGATGCCCGGCATCTCCAAAACCGTGCATCTGGGCAAGGCCGGCGTGGGTCAATTTTTCACCGAACTGAGCGGCGCCGCACAGTTCTCCCGGTTCGAGCCCCGGCGCTTTTTGACCGACGGCGACGATGTAGTTGTACTTGTGTACGCCGAAATGAACTCGAAGATTGACGGCCATTCGTATGCGATCAATGCAACCCACCACTTCAACTTCAAAAACGGAAAAATTGCCCGCTTCACCGAAAGCGCGTCGCTCAAAAAACTATAATTTTTAGAACGGTGAATGCCGCCGGGAAACGCGCAAGCCGCCCGGCGGCGCATTCGCCGGCTATTCCAACCATTCATTTTTCAAAACCAATTTCAAACAATGAAGTCGTTCAAATTCTTCGTACTCGCGCTGTGCTGCGCCTTCCTTCAAACAGCCTCTTTTGCACAAAGCCAGAACCCCGGCAAGATCGTTACCGATTATTTCAACTGGGTGGATGCCGGCAATCTGGACGCCGTTGGCGCCTTGCTGACTGAAGATTTCATGGCAACGGCGCCGTTCGCGCCTGTTCCATTGGATAAGATGGCTTGGCGTGGCGTCGGGCAAGGATTCAAAACCGGCTTCCCGGACATGAAACACGAGATCGTGGA
>JAEUUV010000280.1 GCA_016787285.1 Saprospiraceae bacterium
GGCGGTGTCGGGCCGTATATGTACTCGATCAACAACGGGGCGAACTACCAGTCCGGCGCTACGTTCACCGGGCTGTTGCCCGATACCTATCCGGTGAAAATCAAGGACGCCAACGGCTGCGAAAGCGCGGTGCAGAATGTCGTCCTGGCGGTGGGCGAACCGGAAATGTCCGTTTCCTGCAACAACACCGAAATCGCCGACGGCAGCAGCACGCCTTCGGATACGGATTGCACCGACTTCGGTTGCGCCCAACTCACAGGCGGCATGGTGGAATTTACCTACACCATCACCAACGACGGCGACTGCGACCTGACGCTGAACGGCTCGCCGCTCGTGCTCATCGGCGGCCTGAATGACGCAGATTTCACGGTGACCGAGCAGCCCGTCTCCACGGTGAGCGGCAGCGGCGGCACGACTACATTCAAGATCAAATTTGATCCTACGGCAGTGGGTACGCGCTATGCCACGGTCATCATTGCCAACGACGACAGTGACGAAAACCCGTATACGTTTGAAATTTCCGGCATCGGAACAGATGTGGCCGTGACCATCGCCACGACCGAAGCCTCCGGCACGACGAACAACGACGGCACCGTTTGCGCCGGCGCAAGTGTCGGACTGACGGCCAATGCTACCGGCGGCGGCAATGCCCCCGTTTCGTACTCGTACGCCTGGACGCCAAACATCGGCAGTGGCGCCGGCCCGCACAATTTCGTGCCGGCAATGAGCGGCACCTACACCGTACAGGTAACCGACAACGACGGCTGCACCGCTACGGCAACCCAAACAATCACCGTGAATCCGCTGCCCAACGCGGGCGTCATCAGCGGTGACATGACGATCTGTCCCGGCGCCGGCACGACATTCACAACTAACGGCGCCTCCGGCGGCATCTGGAGCAGCAGCGACGACAACATTGCCACTGTGGACAACATGGGCAACGTGTCGGCTACCGGTACCGGCATGGTCACCATTTCCTACACCGTCACCGCGCTGGGCTGCACCAGCACGGCCACCAAAGTACTTACCATCGAAGACGTCACGCCGCCGACGGCGGTATGCCAAAGCGCCACGGTGATCCTTGACGGTACCGGCAACGCCACACTCGCTGCCGGTACCGTGGACAACGGCAGTGCGGACAACTGCGGAGTGCAAAGTTTGAGTGTGAGCCCGGAAATGTTTACCTGCGCCAACATCACCCCGCCTCCTCCGGTTGACCTGATTATTTCTGAATATGTGGAAGGCGGCAGTAACAACAAGTATATTGAGATTTACAACCCGACGGAGGCTTCGATCGATTTGGCCGATTACCAACTGCGCCTCTATGCCAACGGCGATGCTTCCCCGACTAATACAAACACGCTTTCGGGGACATTAGCGCCTGGCGCCACCATCGTGTACCGCAATTCTTTGGCAACCATATTCGCTGGAACGAGCACAGTGCTGACATCCATTAATTTTAACGGCGACGATGCCGTCGCGCTGTACAAAACCTCTACCAGCCAGTTTGTGGATATTTTCGGGCGTATTGGCAACGACCCCGGCACGGCCTGGACAGGTGCGGGAGGTTACACCACGGTAGACAAAACCCTGCGCCGCAAAAGTTCCGTGACCAAAGGAGTCACTGTCAATCCGAGCGGTACCGGCCCCGGCGCCTTTACCACCTTGACCACCGAGTGGGACTTGTTCAGCATAGACGCAGTATCGGGTCTTGGCAGCCACAGCGTGACATCGGGCCTTCCCGTCACGCTCACCGTCACCGACGACAACGGGCTGCAAAGCACCTGTTCTGCCACCGTGTATGTGCTTGACAACGCAGCGCCCACGCTCACCTGCCCGACCAACCAATCGGTCACGACCAGCAGCAACGGCACGGGCGACTGCACCGGCGCGTACACGATCCCCGATCCGGTGTCGGACAACTGTACCGCTACCTGGGGCTATTCCGCCACGGGCGTAACGACCATCGCCGCCGTAACCGGCGTAGCCAACGGGGCCAACAGTCCGGCGCTGGCGTTCAACAAGGGTGTGTCCACCGTGACGCTGACGGCCACCGACGGCTCGGGCAACCTCGCCACGACCTGCTCGTTCACCGTCACCGTGAGCGACGATGAAGCGCCTACGCTCGCTTGTCCCGGCAATGCCCTCCTCAGCCCGGCCATCAATGTCTGTACGGCAAATGCCACGATCACCGACCCGGTTTCGGACAACTGCACCGGCGCGACCTGGACCTACTCCGCTTCCGGCGCCACCACCATCGGGGCCACTACGCGCAACGATTTACAAAACAGCGTGAGCATTGCCTTCAACGGTGGCATCACGAACGTCACGATCACGGCGCTTGACGCGGCGGGTAACACCAATGCCATCCCCTGCACGTACACGGTGACCGTGGAAGACGACCAGGCGCCCGAGGCCCGCTGCAAAACCGGCTTCGCTACGCTTGACGCCAACGGCATGGCCACCATCACCGGCGCCGACGTGGATAACGGCAGCACCGACAACTGCGGTGCGCCGAGCCTGAGCGTCAGTCCGAACACGTTCAATTGCAGCCAATTGACGCTGCCCGTTTCCAACGAGTTGCTCTTCTCAGAATATGTGGAAGGCGGCGGAAACAACAAGTACCTGGAAATTTACAACCCGACTGCGGCGGCAGTGAATCTGGCCGGATACCGTCTGCGGTTGTATGCCAACGGGGCTTCATCGCCGACCGAAGATGTACTTCTGTCCGGCACGCTGGCTGCCGGGGCTACCGTGGTGTATAAAAACGTTGACGCGCCGGCAGTAGCCGGTGCTACGAATAATGCAGCTGTCGCCTTTAACGGTGACGATGCGCTCGCCCTGTTCAAAGTCTCTACCAGCCAAAACGTGGACATTTTTGGCCGGATCGGCAACGACCCGGGTACTGCCTGGACGGGCGGCGGTGGTTATTCCACCGAAAACAAAACCCTGCGCCGTAAATCCACAGTTTCCCAAGGGGTAACGGTCAACCCCTCGGGCACCGGCCCGACGGCGTTCACGACGCTGACCACCGAGTGGGATTTGTTCAATCAGGACGTAGTCATCGGTCTCGGCAGCCACATCGGTCCGGGCGTGCTGGTCACGCTCACCGCCACGGACGGCCTCGGCAGCGAAGCGACCTGCTCGGCTTCCGTCGTAGTGCGGGATGTGACGGCGCCTACGCTGACTTGCCCGTCGAATCAAAACTTGACCACTAGTGATGACGGTACAGGCGATTGCTACGGCACCTACATCATACCTGATCCCGTAGCAGATAATTGCACCGCAACTTGGGGGTATAGTGCGCCGGGTGCGGGAGATTGCTATGCTCCTACCAAGGGCCTGAATTTTAATTCAGAGTCTGGAATCCCGGACGGGAGCAACCGACAGCTATGTTTTGAAGGTACGTCTACCGTAACGCTCACGGCCACCGACGCTTCCGGCAACGCGGCCACGACCTGCTCGTTCACCGTGACGGTGACCGACAACGAGGCGCCCGCAATTTCCTGTCCGATGGCTATCGCAGTCAACACCGACCCCAATGCCTGCACTGCTGTGGTGAACTACACCGCCCCGGTGGGTACGGACAACTGCTCCGGCGCCAATACCGCCCAAACCGACCTGAGCGGACTGGCCAGCGGTTCGGCGTTCCCGAAAGGCACCACCACGCTGGAGTACACGGTGACCGACGCGGCGAATCTGACTTCCAGTTGTTCGTTCACCGTGACGGTAACGGACAACCAGCCGCCGACGATCACCTGCCCGGCAGGCTCGCCGTTTGACCGCAACACCGACCCGCTCCAGTGCAACTACACGGTGCAGGGCACGGAATTCGACCCGACGGCTTTTGGCGACAATTGCCCGAACGCTTCCATCTCGAACAGTTTCAATAACTCGAACACACTGGCGAATGCGGATTTGCCGAAAGGCTCCACTACTATTACCTGGACGGTTACCGACGGCATGGGCATGTCTTCGACTACCTGTGAAATCACGGTGAACGTGACGGACAACCAGCCGCCGACGATCACCTGCCCGAGCGGTTCGCCGTTTGACCGGAACACTGATGCCGGCCAGTGCAACTACACGGTGCAGGGCGCGGAATTCAACCCGACGTTTACAAACGACAACTGTCCCGGCGTTTTTCTCACCAACAGTTTCAACGGCAATGCCTCGCTGGATACCTATGATTTGCCGAAAGGCTCCACCACGATCACCTGGACGTTGACGGAAAGCATGGGCGGGGTTTCCTCTACTTGCTCCATCACGGTGAATGTGACGGACAACCAGCCGCCGACGATCACCTGCCCGAGCGGTTCGCCATTTGCCCGCAACACCGACGTGGGCCAGTGCAACTACACGGTGCTGGGCGCGGAATTCAATCCAACCTTCGGCGACAACTGCCCGGGCGCGACGATCACGAACGACTTCAACAACAGCGCCTCGTTGGCGAATACCGATTTGCCGAAAGGCTCCACCACGATCACCTGGACGGTGACCGACGGCATGGGCATGTCCTCGACAACTTGTGAAGTTATGGTGACGGTGACGGACAACCAGCCGCCTGTCGTGACCTGCCCGACCGACCAAACGGTGACCACGAGCAGCAACGGCACCGGCGATTGCGCCGGGGCTTACACCATCGCCGACCCGCTTTCCGACAACTGTCCGGGCGCCACCTGGGGCTATTCGGCTTCGGGCGCCACGACGATCGCTGCCGTGACGGGTATTGCCGACGGCACCGGTAGCGGGGCCTTGACCTTCAACCTCGGCGTCTCGACGATTCAACTCAGCGCCGTGGACATGAGCGGCAACCCGGCTGTGACCTGTACATTCACAGTCACCGTGCGCGACAACGAGGCGCCGGGTATCACCGCCGGCTGTCCGGGGGCACAAATCATTGGGCTGAACACTTCCTGCGAAGCAACCATGCCAAACTATGTTCCCGGCCTGACCTCGAGCGACAACTGTTCCGCGCCGGCAAACATTTCGGTGACGCAGTCGCCCATGGCAGGCAGCACGATCAGCGGCCCCACGCCGGTGACCGTCACGCTCACGCCGCAGGACGAGGCGGGTAACGAGGGCACTCCCTGCACGTTCACGATCACGGGTCAAACGCCGGACATCAACATTCAGGGCAACGGCGTGGACATCGTCAGCGGCGACAACACGCCCGATCTGGGCGACCACACCGATTTTGGCGGCACTAATCTTGGCGTACCCATTACGCGCACCTATATGATCCAGAATACGGGGACACAGCTGTTATTTATCGGGGGGCTTTCGAGATCCAACACTACGGATTTTATCTTCTCCGCCCCGCCACCGCCCGGGGCCATCAACCCCGGTAACTCCGTCACTTTCTCCATCACTTTCCTGGCCCTCACGACGGGTACCAAAACGTCCACCGTCACGATAACCACCAACGATCATTGCGGCAACGAGAACCCGTACACGTTTGAAATTCGGGCCACGGTGGACTGCACGTTCCCGGCCTTCTCGACATGCCCCGGCCCGCAAACGGCCAATACGGACGGCGGGCAGTGCTCGGCGGCGGTTTCATACACAACCACGGCTACCGGGACACCAACACCGACAGTCTCGTACCAGTTCAGCGGAGCTACTACAGGCAGCGGCAGCGGAACGGGCAGCGGTTCC
>JAEUUV010000310.1 GCA_016787285.1 Saprospiraceae bacterium
GTGCGCCGCCAAAGCGGCGCACTCCGGCGACCCCTCCCAACACATTTTCAGACCCCGAGTTCACTTTTCACTTTCGCAAAGGCCGCTACGCATTTTTCCAAATGCTCCTGCTCGTGTGCGGCAGACAGTTGCACGCGGATACGGGCCTTGCCCTTTGCCACCACCGGGTAGAAAAAGCCGATCACGTAGATGCCCTCGGCCAACAGTTTGCGGGCGAAGGTTTGCGCCAAAGGCGCATCGTACAACATGACAGGTGTGATGGGGTGCTCGCCGGGTACGATGTCGAATCCGGCATCGGTCATGGCCTGGCGGAACCACCGGGTGTTGGCCTCCAGTTTGTCGCGCAGACTGGTGGAGCCGCTCAGCAACTCCAGCACCTTGATGCTTCCGCCTACGATGGATGGCGCCACGGTGTTGGAAAACAGGTACGGACGCGAACGCTGGCGCAGGATTTCCACGATTTCTTTTTTTGCCGATGTGAAGCCACCGCTGGCGCCGCCAAGTGCCTTGCCCAATGTGCCGGTGATGATGTCTATGCGGTTCATCACGTTGCGGTATTCGTGGGTGCCGCGACCGGTTTTTCCCAGAAAACCCGTGGCGTGGCACTCGTCAATGCCGACCATAGCCTCGTAACGGTCGGCGAGGTCGCAGATTTTGTCCAACTGCGCGATGGTGCCGTCCATGGAAAATGCGCCGTCGGTGAAAATGAGTTTGCGCCGGGCGCCGGCGGCATTGGCCTGCTTGAGGCAGTCCTCCAGCGCGTCCATATCGTTGTGCTTGTAGCGGAAACGCTGCGCCTTGCACAGGCGGATGCCGTCAATGATGGAGGCGTGGTTCAGTTCGTCACTGATGATAGCGTCTTCTTCGCCGAGCAGTGGCTCGAACAGGCCGCCGTTGGCATCGAAAGCCGCCGCATACAGAATCGTGTCCTCCATGCCGAGGAATTCGGCGATGCGGTGTTCCAGTTCCTTATGGATGTCCTGCGTGCCGCAAATGAAACGCACCGACGACAGGCCGTACCCATGCGTGCGAATGGCTTCGATGGCCGCCTCAATCACGGCAGGGTGGCTGCTCAGTCCGAGGTAGTTGTTGGCGCAAAAATTCAGCACCTGCGGCTGGGCGGTGGTGTCAATCACCGGCCCTTGTGGCGTGGTGATGATGCGCTCCTCCTTGTACAGGCCGGCTTCGCGGATGCCCGCGATTTCCTGTTCGAGCGATGGTTTTACGTTGGTGAACATGATTTGATTTACGTTTTATTCCGAAGTTGTAATTGCTACTCAGAACCCGCCTTCCATACCGCCGCCTTCTTCGCCCATTTTCAGGTTTTTGCGTTTGAAAAGCGAAAGATCGAACTTTCCGAAACGCCAGGAAAAATTCAGGCGAACAAGTTGCGGGTCGCGGATACGCCAGGACTCCTGAATAAAAAAGTCGGACTCCGAGTACGAGCCGGTTTTGCGGCTGCGGAAAATATCCTGCACGTTAAGCGTGATCGTGGCCTTGCGATCCCACAGGTCTTTGCGCAACGAAAGGTCCACGAACCATACCGGTATGGCATAGCCTTGCGCTGTCGAACTCGGCCCACCGCCCCAGCCGCCCCAGCGGGAGCCGCCACCAAGGGCAAAGGCGGTACGGCTTTGGTAACTGCCCGATACCTGAAACGTGAAGGCTTTAGGCAATTTGATGTTGAGGTTTTCCTTGACAAACCAAGTGAACTGCTCCCGCGAGAGGTCGGCCTCCACATTGCGGGCATTCACTTTGGAGTTGTAAAAATTCAGGTTGCTGGTCAGTTCAATATTTTTCCAGAACGTGTTTTTGAACGTCACTTCCAGGCCGTAGGCAGTGCTGGAATTGGAGTTAGTAAACGACGATACGATTACGTTGCGCCCAAGCAGGTCGTTGTATTCGGCAAACTGGTAGCCGCTGATCAGGTCGGTCGCCTCCTTGTAGTACAACGTTGCCAGCATGTTGTGCGACTTGCTGAAGATGTTCTGGTACGACAGTTCAAAGGAGTTTGTGAATTCCGGCAGAAGTCCCGGGTTTCCGCGCTGCAGGAGCAGGGAATCCGAAAAATCCGGGAATGGATTGAGTTGGAAGAAATTGGGCCGGTTGATGCGCCGGCTGTAATTCGCCTGTATGTTGTCTTCCTCGTTCAATTTGTAGGTCAAAAATACGCTGGGGAAAAGACTTAGCGGGTATTGATTCGAAAATGATGAATCTATGTCAAGCAAGTCGCCGGTGTAAAACGAACTTTCGGC
>JAEUUV010000319.1 GCA_016787285.1 Saprospiraceae bacterium
TTCCACACGGCATCCCAGGCGGTGTGGTTGGGCACCCAGTCGAGGATGAGTTTCATGCCCTGTGCATGGGTTTCCTGCACGAGTTTTTTCAAATCGTCGAGCGTGCCGAAGTCTGGATTGACGGCGTGGTAGTCGCGCACCGAATACGGACTTCCGAGCGGCCCTTTGCGGCGCTCCTTGCCGATGGGGTGGATGGGCATGAGCCAGAGAATGTCCACGCCGAGGCGTTTCAGGCGGGGCAGTTGTTTGCGCACGCCCTCGAAATTGCCTTGCGGTGAAAACTGCCGCACATTGCATTCGTACAGCACGCTTTGCGGCGCCCATTCGGGTTGCGGGGGCGGCCCTTTGGGAAGCGGCGGCGGGGTAGGGGAGGCGGTCGTCACGGGTGGAGCAGGCTGGTTTCGGCACCCCGCCAGCACTACGGCTGCGAGGAATCCGGACAAAAGCAGTTTGGAAAAAAGATTCATGTCGCTCGTTTCATTAAAAATGGGGGAAGGGGTTGACACGCGCAGGCGGCAAAACAGGTTACTTCCACGGCAACGCCTTGTGCCCCTGCACCTTGATCTGAGTGCCGGTGACGTTGATGGCGGTGTTGCCCTTCCAGATCATTACAAAACCGCGGTCGTTGACCACCCAGGTATTGTTGACGTAGGGGTCTTTGCAGGACAGGTAAATTTCGTTATTCGCCTCATCCCAGTTCCAGCGACCGGTGTCGGCCACTTTCCCGTCCATGAGGATGTCGAAGGTCTGATCTTCCCGGAAGCGCAACCATTTCGGCTGGTATTGTTTGTACACCGTCGTGTCAATTGGCTGCAGGGCGTGGCTGAGGTGCCAGTAACCCGAAGAAAGGTAAGCCTTTCGGCTGGCGCTTGCCGGCGGAAGCGCATCCACCGGAACGGTCACCTTCCGCGGGGCTTCGGCTATCTGGCTGATGGGCGCCGTATCCGGGCGGGCTTCACCCGATACCCGGGCGGCATTCCAGCCGGCTGCACTTGCCGGAGCGTCGGGTTGGGTTTCGACTGTAGCTGCAGGTTCCGGTGTTTGGGTTTTTTGGAAGTTTTTGCAGGTAACCCAACCCATTAGGGCTACCAGAGCAGAAAGCAGGATGTTCATGCGCATGGTAAAAGTATCGTTGTGATTTGCGCCGCGAAGGTAAGGTTCTTGACAATACCTTTGCGCGCCCGGCAACCGGTGCATTTTATGTGCTCTGCCGGGCCGCTCCGGAAATGTTCACGAGGGATTTTTATATGGACTTTCAGATTTTACACTATAACATTACCAACCCTACACTCCTGTTTTTTTTGCTGGGGGATACATGGTAGTCGTAATGGCGCTAATGGCATGCCGCTTTTCTACCTGATTAATAAACATTCCTGAGCATGGCTGAACGATTCACGCGGTTCCTGTCTGTCTTTTTTTCTTGCCTTCCTGTGCTGCTTGCCGCCCAGCCGGCCTCGTTGCCCCTGCATGCGCCCGCGCACCACATTATTGACCGGCTTGGCATCCTGACCGGCTCAAGCAGCCCCATCCATCCGGAGCTCCGCCCTTTTGGCCGCGAAGACGCCGTGGCGCTCGCCCGGCGGGCCGACTCTTCCGCTTCGCTCACCGAACTCGACCGGGCCGACCTCCGCTACCTGTTCGACGACAACAACGAGTGGCTCGCACCCGACGACACGCTGCGGCTGCGGCAGTCGCGCAAACCCGTACTCGGCGCGTTTTACCGCACGCCGGCGCATTTTTTCGAGGTCAATACCCCCGCTTTCCGGCTGCGGGCAAACCCCTTGCTCCAACTCGCCGCCGGTAGCGAACAAGGCGCTACCGATCCGGTTTTTACCAACCAGCGCGGCATCGAACTGCGCGGCGACGTGGACGGGCGCCTGTTTTTTTTCACAAGCCTGCTCGAATCCCAGGTGCGACCGGCCAACTATGTGGGCCGCCGGGTGGCCGATTACCAGTCCCTGCCCGGCGCCGGTTTTTACAAACCCTACCGCAGCACCACCTTCGGTATCGAAAACGGCTACGACTACAACCTCGCCGAAGCGTACGTCGGCTTCCGGCTCACAAAGCACGTCGGCTTGCAACTCGGCCACGGGCGGCATTTCATCGGCAATGGCTACCGCTCCCTGTTCTTGTCCGACGTGGGCAACCTGACCTATTTTTTGAAACTTAATACCCGCGTTTGGCGGCTGCATTACCAAAACCTGTTTCTCGAACTCAGCCCTGTTTCCACCGCCGTACCCCGCCCGCAAAACAGCCTGCTGCCCAAAAAGTACATCGCCGCGCATTACCTGAATTTTCAGGCGACGCCCAACCTCGCCTTCGGATTTTTCGAAGCCACGGTGTTCAACCGCAGCGGCCAGTTTGAACTGCAATACCTCAACCCTGTGGTGCTGTACCGCAGCGTGGAGGGTATGATCGGTAGTCCCGACAACGTGCTGCTCGGACTGGATGCCCGCTGGAATTTCCTGAACCGTTTTCAACTTTACGGTCAGGTGCTGATTGACGAATTTCTGTTTTCAGAACTGTTCAAACCCGCGCAGCCGGGCTGGTGGGGCAATAAATTCGGTGGCCAACTGGGGCTGAAGTACCTCAACGCCTTCGGCGCCGACCACCTTGACGTGCAGGTGGAACTGAACACGGTGCGCCCGTACACATATTCCAGTTTCGACTCGCTGAACAGTTACACGCATTACCATCAGCCGCTGGCGCACCCCTTGTGGGCAAATTTCCGGGAAATTGTCCTGCTCGCCCGTTATCAACCCCATCCGCGCCTGAGCCTCTCGGCCCGGCTCCTGTATGCCCAAACCGGCGACGACGGCCCCGGCGAAAATTGGGGCGGAAATCCCCTGCTCGGCAACGCCACCCGTCAACAGGACTACGGCAATACCACGGCCCAGGGCCTCCGGGCCACTACCCTACTTGCCGGCTTCGATGCCGCCTGGCAGTGGCGACACAACCTGTACTGGGAACTCCGGCTGCTGCTGCGCAATAAAGACAGCGCCGACCCCGCACGCACGCTCGACACGCGCCTGTTCAGCCTCGGGTTGCGCTGGAATGTGTGGAACGGGGGGCTGGATTTCTGATCTTGCGTCTGCCGAGCGCGATAACAATGGCAACGCGGATTACGCGGATTTTGCGGATGGCCGCGGATTTTTACTACCGAACGCGAGTCAATGGCAACGCGAATTACACAGATCAAACATGAGTCATCCCGAATTTTTTTCGAATTCTGTTCATTTTCGACGTTGACTCCGGGCTTTTCGTGGCAGATTGACAAAAAATTGGCCTCGGAGAGGCCTAATGTTGGTAGCAGAATTGACAATTATGTTGTGAAGCCT
>JAEUUV010000017.1 GCA_016787285.1 Saprospiraceae bacterium
GCCTGCGCGGGAGTTGCTGAAACTGCCTCTTTTGCTCGAACACTTTCGTGAGCACCGGCAGGAAGAGCCGGGGATCTCCTGGCTGAGTTTTTTGATCCTGCATTATTTCAACGACGCGCCTCCCGATGCGGACTACGCCCGGGACATGCAGTTGCCGTTCAAAACGATGGAGTTTTCGTCGGTGACCCTGGCACTTGTGCGACCCCAATCCGAATCGTTTACCCTTCTCGTGCGGGTTGTACCTGCCGCCTCGCGCAAAGCCGTGCCGCCGCACGCACTCCTGTTTCCGCCCACGCCATATCTGGCGATCCCCTCGGAGCCTCCGGAGGCCTGATTGTTCCGCTTTTCTTTTTTCTAAAACTTCCATTCTCAAGGTTTCAGGCGTTGATCGAAGCAGATCAACCGGCTTGTTATTTCACGTTTGTATATGCTTCAACTGATTATTGATTTTTCTGTCCGGAACAAATTGTTCGTCGGACTTTTCATTGTGGCGCTGATCGGGTGGGGGAGTTATCAGGTTACGCGCCTGCCTATAGATGCGGTGCCCGACATCACGGATAACCAGGTACAGGTGATCACAGTGACCCCTGCTCTGGGGGCGCCCGATGTGGAGCGGCTGATCACGTTTCCGATCGAACAGGTGTGCAGCAACATCCCCGGGCTTCGCGAAATCCGGAGTTTTTCCCGCTTCGGCTTGTCGCTGGTTACGGTTGTTTTCGACGATGCCACGGATGTGTACTGGGCGCGCCAGCAGATAGCCGAGCGCCTGCAACAGGTGCAAACACAAATCCCGTCGGGCATCGGCACGCCGGCACTGGCTCCCGTGACGACCGGCCTGGGCGAGATATTCCAGTATGTCGTCCGGCCAAAACCTGGTTTTGAGAGCCGGTACGATGCCGTGGAATTGCGCACGATTCAGGACTGGATCGTCCGGCGCCAGTTGTTGGGCACCCCCGGGGTGGCCGACGTGAGCAGTTTCGGCGGCTTGCTCAAACAATACGAAGTGGCCGTCAGGCCCGACCGGCTCAAAGCCTTCGACCTGACCATCACCGATTTGTTCGATGCGCTGGAAAAAAACAACCAAAATACCGGCGGCGCTTACATCGAGCGGGGGCCTACCGTTCTGTTTATCCGCAGCGAAGGCTTGGCTGAAAGCCTCGACGACCTGCGCAACACCGTCGTGAAAAACCTCTCCGACGGCGCTCCTGTGCTGGTTCGGGATGTAGCCGACGTGCAATTCGGTACGGCCACCCGTTACGGGGCTTTGTGTTACAACGACCAAGGTGAAGTAGCCGGCGCCGTGGTGATGATGCTCAAGGGCGAAAACTCGTCGGCGGTGATCAAACGGGTAAAAGAAAAGATTGCACAAATCAGCAAAACCCTGCCGGAAGGGGTGGTCATCGAGCCGTTTCTCGACCGGACGAAAATGGTGGACAACGCCATTCACACCGTGGAAAAAAATCTGCTGGAAGGGGCGCTGATTGTTATTGCCGTGCTGATATTTTTCCTGGGAAATCTGCGCGCCGGATTGGTGGTGGCTTCGGTCATTCCCCTGTCCATGCTTTTTGCGATCAGCCTGATGAATCTTTTCGGGGTGAGCGGCAACCTGATGAGTTTGGGGGCCATTGACTTCGGGCTGATTGTGGACGGCGCGGTAATTATCGTGGAAGCGGTGATGCACCGCCTGACCCACTCCAAACATTTCAACCACATCAATCGCATTACGCAGCCGGAGATGGACACCGAGGTCGGCACCTCTGCCGGACGTATGATGAGCGCAGCGGCGTTCGGGCAGATCATTATCCTGATTGTGTACCTGCCGATTTTGGCCCTTGAAGGCATCGAGGGAAAGATGTTCGGACCGATGGCACAGACGGTTTCCTTCGCCGTGCTTGGCGCTTTTTTGTTGTCGCTGACCTACGTCCCGATGATGAGCGCGCTGTTTTTGAGTAAAAATATCCGCCACGAGCCGACGTTCACCGATCGGGTCATGTTTGCGCTGGAACGCTGGTACCAGCATGTTCTGGAAAAAGCCCTGCGCTTTCCCCGCAGTATCGTGATGGCCGCATTGCTCCTGTTTGCAGGAGCCGTCGGGCTGATGAGCACCCTCGGAGGAGAATTTATTCCCGAACTGGAGGAGGGCGACTTTGCGGTGGATACCCGCGTGCTGACGGGTAGCAACCTGAGCACTACAATTCAGGCGACCCAGCAAACTGCGCGGGTGTTGCTGGACAATTTCCCGGAAGTCAAAAAGGTTGTCACGAAGATTGGTTCGGGCGAAATCCCGACCGATCCCATGCCGATCGAGGCCAGCGACATGATGGTTATTCTGAAAGACAAAAAGGAATGGACCTCGGCGAAAACCTTCGATGAACTGGCCGAAAAAATGGGGACCAAACTGCAGGATGTTCCCGGTGTCACCACGGGTTTTCAGTTTCCGGTACAAATGCGTTTCAACGAACTGATGACCGGGGCGCGGCAGGATGTGGTGTGCAAGATTTTCGGGGAAAACCTCGACACACTGGCGGTTTATGCCCGGCGGATGGGCGATCTGATCAGCACCGTGCCGGGCGCCCGCGACCTGTACGTGGAAAGTGTGACAGGTATGCCGCAGATTGTGATTGACTACCGCCGCGATGCCATGGCCAAGTTCGGCCTGAGCATCCGCGACGTAAACCGGGTGGTCAATACGGCCTTTGCCGGGGAAAGTGCGGGTCTGATCTTTGAGGGCGAGCGCCGTTTCGATCTGGTGGTGCGTTTGACTTCAGGCGAACGCCGGAATCTGGACGACGTGCAGAACCTGTTAATTCCGACGCCTTCCGGCGCGCAGATACCGCTGTATCAGGTAGCTGATGTACAAATTCAGGACGGGCCGAA
>JAEUUV010000095.1 GCA_016787285.1 Saprospiraceae bacterium
GTGAACAAGGGACTGCCGAGGTGTGTGGGATCTACAAATCCGACATTCCCGAATTCGGAAATCAGTATTTCCGGGCAGGCGCCGGCCAGTACCGAAGATCCGGGCGTGTAGCCCGGGCTTGACGGCGTGTACACGAGGGTGTTCCAGGCTGGGTCTATACGTTCGCGGATGTACGTGACAGGGCGTTGCAGGAAATACTTGTATTTGGCAAACCAGGCTGCCGAACAGCCGTCGGCCACGGCAAAACCGATCAGGCAGTACGTTTTGGCACAAACTGCCAGGTTGCTGTCCTCGAAACTCAGCAGTTGTTGCGCAATACGTATCCAGTGCCCGGCGGGCGTACTTGAGCGCCCGGGACCGTCTTCCCAGTGGTACGCCACGACTTTGTTGGCGATATTCCGCTCTGCCTCAAACACTTCCTTGGCGTCTTTGTAAAATTCGCTCTCCGGCGACTCCGAATACGGGTAGGGGAGTGCCGGTTCGCAGGCCTGTACGTTGTCCGAAACAAAGGTGCGCAAGGTGCTCCACAACGGCTCGACGGGTGTCTGGCCCAGCGTGGACGGGTCCCAGTACCACAGGTGATCCGCATCGCGGGCCGGAATGACCGGCACGATGTTGCGGATCACATCCCGCCCGTCGTTCCGGATACGATCCACGATGCGCGCGCCGATGTTGCCGCCGAGTTCCCTGGAATCCTGCCGGATTTGTTCCGACAAGCCCTTCTGCATCATCTGGTCTTCCTGTACCGCAGCAAGAAT
The DNA here is from genome assembly GCA_016787285.1 of Saprospiraceae bacterium. GTDB lineage: Bacteria > Bacteroidota > Bacteroidia > Chitinophagales > Saprospiraceae > M3007. Next base: position 759 of record JAEUUV010000095.1, read on the forward strand.
TTCCATCTGGCTGCGCTGGGTATTGTTGATTCCTTCGACGAGGTGCGGAAAGACGGTTTGCATGGCGTTGGCCAACACAATGCCCCAGTCATACACCTTGTCGGAGTTGAAAATGGTGGACGGAGTGTAGTCATTGATTTGTCCGCTCAGGGATCGCCCGTTTACGACGCCCCGGCAGGTTGCCTCCCAGGCCGTAAGCCCGAGGTAACCGAAGATGCGGGCAGCCTGCGGGAACTGCAGGCTGTTTTCCCGAATCATGTTGCTGCCAAGGGTCATCCATTCGTGGACGAGGCGGCCTTCGTATTGGGTGGATTTGTAGGTGAGCGCCTTTGTGGTGCCGGTGTCGTCGGATTTGTCGCAGCCGAAAGGCACAACGAGCAAGCAAAGCAAAAAAGGAAGCGTAATTTTTTTCATGATTAGCGTAATCAGTTTCATATCGGCGCCCGGTTTGTGCCGATGTGGATGGGTAAATACCATTTGCCCTTTTTGGGGTATTGCAAACCTTGAGCAAGAAATTTGCCAATTCCGACAACAGTCGGGCGGCTGTTTATTTGTCAGGTAACCGACAAGGGCTTAAACGGAGGCAAAGTTAGGCAAAGAATCCGCCCCAAACCGGAAACCAGGTGCTGCTTGGGGCACGATTCTTGGTAATCAAAAGCGCCGCCCCTTTCCTAATTTTCTCGTGAAATGCACATGACTGCTCCTGCCGTAAAATCCCTGAACGTTTTGATTGCGGACGGCCATCCAATTTTTGTCGAAGGCTTGCGCAATGTGCTGTCCGTACCGAATGGCCGCTTCCTATTTCAACTCAAAGGCGTGGTGCAAAGCCCTTCGGCAATCGCGGATATGCTGAGCCGGTCGCCGATTGACGTGTTGCTGATGGACATGAACCTGTCCGACAACGACGGACTCAGCCAGTTGCCCTACCTCAAAAAGGCCAATCCAAATCTGCGTATCCTCCTATTCACCTACAGCGACGATGCCCGCCTCGTCAAGGCGGCATTTCGTGCCGGCTGCGACGGCCTGCTGCTAAAATCTACCTCGCGAGACGAACTGATCCGGGCCGTTGAAGAAGTGGTGGCCGGCAAAACCTACCTCGGCAAGGGTGTTTCCCTCACCGAAAGTATCCCCGGTATGGGCGCCGATACGGCTTTGCCTGAAAGCCGTTTCGCCCGCAAGTACGGCCTCACCCGTCGCGAAATCGAAGTGATGCGCTACATCGGGCAGGTACTGAACAACAAGGACATTGCCGCTAAACTCTTCATCAGCGACCAAACGGTGAGCGTACACCGCAAAAATATCATGCGCAAACTGCGGGTCAATAACACAGCCAGCCTGATCAAAATAGCCTTCGAGAATAACCTCGTTTGATTTGCCGTTCCGCATACACCGTATTTGGCACAAATCCCCCTTTCCCGGTACCGATTAAAAAAACCTGGCTGCTGTATGGCGGCTTTCGGCATTTGAGGCATTGTTTTTGCAAGACCTGAAATTGTCCGGCAATTCGACGCAAGGCTTTGTTGGAAAAACAGGTGTGTTTTTCTTTGCACGGCAAATGCCTGCCCCGGTTCAGGCCGGCAATACTCCATCCGATTTATTTTTTAGTATCATCCAATCACTCAAACAACGTTGAATTAATCACATGACAAAAGTGAAAGTTACTATTGTCGCCAGATTGTGGGCCGTTTTGCTTGCGCTGGTCATCATCCTCTCCGCCAATGCCCCCGCCAATGCCCAGTGTTCACTTGTCTGCAATGATCTGGTTACGATTGCTCTTGACGACGATTGTCAGGTAGAGGTCGAACCCGACATGATCCTCGAAGGCGGCGGCTGCCCCAACGGCAACCTCGTCGTCGAGATGAAAATCAACGGCGCATGGGTGCCTGCCGTAGTCACCAGTTCCCACCTTAATCAGACCATCCAGACCCGTGTCCGCGATCTGGTTTCCGGCAACTACTGCTGGGGTTATATCCATGTGGAAGACAACCTGGCGCCGCAAATGGTCTGCACCAACATCACGCTCGTGTGCGGCATCACCAACTACACGCCGCAATACCTGGAGTCCGATCTTGGAATCGCGGAAGCGTATCCCGATGTGATCGAAAACTGCGGCAACTACACCACCACACACCTGGATCAGTTTTTTGACCTGGGTTGCAACGGCACGATCAACGGCCTTTCCAACATCAGCGCCTACGTCCGCCGCACCTGGACTGCCGTGGATCAGAACGGCAACTCCTCCACCTGCACGCAATTCATCTATTTCCAGCGCAAAAACGTGAACGACGTGGTGTTTCCCGCCGATATCACCGTTTCCTGCGAAAACCCCGACGCCGACCCGTCCGTGACGGGAGCGCCGTATATCAATGCCCTCGGCCAACAGTGGCCGCTATACCCACAGAACACTTTCTGCGAACTGAACGTGGTCTATTCCGACCAGACACTGCCCATCTGCGACGGCTCGCACAAAATACTCCGCACGTGGACGGTGCTCGACTGGTGCCTGCCCACCACGCCCAATCCGCCGTTTTCCAACCCGCGGTACTACATCCAGTTGATCAAAGTGGAAGACAGTCAGGGCCCGATCGTGGAGTGTCCCGAGAATTTGACGGTGAACACCAATCCAAATGATTGTGAAAGTGACTACAATCTGCCGGATGTGCTTATCGAAGATGCCTGCTCGCGCATCAAATCCATTCAGGCCACCTATTCTGCCAACGGCACAGCATATACCATCAACGGGACAATCGAGAGTTTCCCGGGCAACAACTTCTGGCACCCCGATACACTTGGCGTACTGGGAATAGCCAACAACCTGCCGCTTGGCACTACCCCAATCACCTACACCATTAGCGACGACTGCGGCAACCAGACGACCTGCCAGTTTAACCTTACGGTAGCCGACGAAACGCCGCCCACCGCTGTGTGCGACGAATTTACCCAGGTTTCCCTTGGCAACAACGGTATGATCCTCGTCAATGCTTCCACGTTTGATGACGGTTCGTACGACAACTGCTCCCCCTCGGTGTACTTCAAGGCCCGCCGCATGGACGCGAACGGCTGCCAGCCGAACAACCGCTTCGACGATCAGGTCAAGTTCTGCTGCGAAGACATCGGCGATACCATCACGGTCATCTTCCGTGTGTACGATTTCCAGCCGCCTGCAGGCGAGGTTTCCCTTGAATTTGGCGAATGGAACGCGAATGACTGCATGGTGCAGGTTTTTGTGGACGACAAACTCAAACCCTCCTGCAACCCGCCCGCTCAGGCCAATGTGTCCTGCCAAAGTTTCGACCCGACCCTCTGGGCCTACGGTTTTGCCACGGCCTCGGACAACTGCTGCATTGACACCATCACCGAAACGCGCAACCTGACCCTGTTCGATACCATCTGCAACCGCGGTACCATCACCCGTACCTTCCGGGCGCAGGACTGCGGCGGCCTCACCAGCACCTGCACGCAGCGCGTGGTGGTGAGTTACAACCAGAACTACTTCATCAAGTTCCCCAACGACGTGATCGTAACCGCCTGCGACGGCTCCGGAAACTACGGAGCCCCCACGTTCTTCGGCGAAGACTGCGAACTGCTCGGGGTATCGCACCACGACGCCGTTTTCACCGTGGTGCCGGACGCCTGCTACAAAATCGAACGCACCTGGACCATTTCCAACTGGTGTACCTACAACCCGAACCTCGGCTGCATCGAAGTGCCGAACCCGAACCCCAACTCGATTACCAACCATCCCTCGAATCTGCCCGGCCCAACCGTGTCGCCCGCCGGTACAGCCGCGCCGTGGGCGCCGACGGTGGTGGCCATCAACCCGGGAGAAACACCGACCAACTATTCGGTTTTCTGGAATGCCAACGCCAACTGCTACAAGTACAAGCAGATTATCAAAATCATTGATACACAGGCGCCCGTCGTGGACAATTGCCCCGTCAATGTGGACGTGTGCGACTCCACGGACAACAACGGCTTGCTCTGGAATGAAATGTACTGGTGGGATATTACCACCCAAAGCCACGACCTGTGCGAAGCACCCTCCAACCTGAGCATCAACGCTTCCGATCTGTGCTCCAAGGCAGATGTCAACGTTCGGTACCTGTTGTTCCTTGACCTCGACGGCGACGGCACGATGGAAACCGCGATCAACAGCGCCAACCTGCCCGGTTTCAACACCGTAAATTACGACAATGCCTCGAACCCGAACTTCTCCGGCGGCTCGCCGCGGCAGTTCGATCACCGTGCAGTGCCCAATAACCAGAAGTACGGCTTTGCCCTGCAAACCGTCGTCAGCGGCGCCAATAAAGTAGCCAGCGTGCGCTGGAATACCGCCCAGGCGCCCAATACGTACACCGTTCCCGAACTGCCCTACGGCACGCACAAGATCAAGTGGATCGTGGACGACGGCTGCGGAAACGAAAAAGTGTGCGAGTACACCTTCGTGGTCAAAGATTGCAAGAAACCTACGGTGCAGTGTTTCAACGGCATCAGCGTCAACATCATGCCGACCAAGATGATCACACTGACCATCGGCGACTTCCTGCAAACCACCTACGATAATTGCACGCCTGCCGCCAAATTGGTCACCGGCATCCGAAAAGCCGGCGCCGGATCAGGCTTCCCGACCAATCCCGACGGCACGCCGCAAACGACCGTAACCTTCGATTGCAACGAACTCGGCCAGCAAAACGTCGAAATCTGGTCGCGTGACCTCGCCGGAAATGCCGACTTCTGCGTCACATTCGTAAATGTGCAGGACAACATCGGCGCCTGCGGCCCGGCCGGCTCCAATGCCACGGTAGCCGGTGTACTGAAAACCGAAGCCAACGACGGCCTTGCCGGCGCGCATATCGAACTGGTAGCTACCCTGCCGAACGGACAGCCGCCGTATTCGCTGGTATCCAATACCGACAACAACGGCCTGTACGGGTTCAGCAATTCCGTGCCCATGCACTCGAACTACACGCTGACGCCCACCAAGGACAACGACCCGCTCAACGGTGTTTCGACCTTCGACCTCGTGCTCATCAACAAACACATCCTCGGCCTCGAACCGCTGGGCAGCCCGTACAAAATGATCGCTGCCGACGCCAACGGCAGCCGCTCGATCACCACGTTCGACATCGTGGAGTTACGCAAACTGATCCTCGGCATTTATCAGGAATTGCCCGCCAATGCCAGCTGGCGCTTTGTGGACAAAAAGTACGCGTTCCCGAATGCGTCCAACCCGTTCCAGGAAATTTTCCCGGAAACCGTTTCGACCGCCGATGTGCAGAGCAGCCAGTTTGCTGACGACTTTGTGGCCGTGAAAGTGGGCGACGTGAACGGAAACGTTACGGCCAACCTCCAGTCGTCGGAAGACCGTACCAGTGGCACCATGTATTTTGACATTGCCGACCGCACGGTGAAAGCCGGCGAGGAATTCACGGTGCAGGTACAGGCCGCCGACCGGCCGGCCGCATACCAGTTTACCATGGATATGACTGGACTGGAGATCGTTGACCTGATGCCCGGCGAAAACAGCACCCGTGACAACTTCGCGGTGTTTGCCGGCGATGGCGCCATGACGGCATCTGTGGACGGCGGCGAAGGCTTCGCAGTGCGTTTCAGCGCCCTGCAAAACGGCTTGCTCAGCCGAATGCTGAAAGCAGGCAGCCGCATCACCAAGGCCGAGGCGTACAACGCACAGGGCGAGAATCTGGACATCGCGTTCCGCTTCACGGGCGCCAACGGCGAAGTGGTGGCAGGCGCCGGGTTTGAACTGTTCCAGAACACACCCAACCCGGTAAAAGGTACGACCGGCATTGCCTTCAACCTGCCCGATGCGACCGCGGCTACCCTCACGATTCGCGACGTGGAAGGCCGCGTGGTGAAGGTTGTGAAGGGCAACTTTGCCAAAGGCCTGAACACCGTGACTTTGCAACGTGCCGAACTCGTTTCCGGCATGTTGTTCTACCAACTTGACACCCCGACGCATAGCGCTACGCGCAAAATGATCGTGGTGGAGTAATCGGAATGTCCGACATTTAACCCTCGGTGCGACTCAAAACCCCGCCGAGGTGCACATACAAATGCAGTTTCAACCTCGGCGGGACTTACAACCCCGCCGAGGTTTAACTTTTACACAATATGATTCGAACCATCACCCTCTTCCTTCTGCTCTTTGGCGCCGCCAATGCTCTTTTTTCCCAACCCGCCGAACTCTTTTTTCCCCGAAACCTGCAACGCGCCTATGACAAAGGTACCCGTAGTACAGATGGTAAACCCGGGCCGAACTATTGGCAAAACCGGGCTTCGTATCAAATGCAGGTGGGTATCGAACCGAAAAAGCGCCGGTTGAAAGGCGAAGCGACCATCGTGTATACGAACAACAGCCCCGACTCGCTTAATCAGATCCGGTTCAAACTCGCAGCCGACCGCTACCGCAAGGGTAGCCTCCGCGACGAAGACGTAAGCCCCGACGATGTGGGCGAGGGCGTGACCATCGAAATGCTTACGTACAACGGCAAACCCGTACCCGAAAAAGAACAGCGCCGCCGCAATACGTTTCTCGACCTGTCGCTGCGCGGCAATGCGCTGCCGCCCGGCGCCTCGGCTACCGTCACCGTCAAATGGGCCTACACCTTGCCCGCCGACAAGGACGCTACCCGCGAATGTGTTTGCGACCCGACCACGTTTTTTGTGCCCTACTGGTACCCGCAAATTGCTGTGTACGACGACATCCGCGGCTGGGCAAGCACCCCGTACAGCGGGCAGCAGGAGTTTTACCACGATTTTGCCGACTACGACGTGACCATCACCATGCCCCGGGGCTACATGGTGTGGGCTACCGGCGAGTGGCAAAATCCCGCCGACCTGCTGGAAAAAGAATACCTCGACCGGTTCAATACCGCACACACGGCTGCCGAGGTCGTCAAAATTTTTACCGAAGCCGAACTTAAAGCGGGTGGCGTTTTCAAAAAAAGCAAACAGCACGTGTTCCGCTATAAAGCGGCCGACGTGCCCGACTTCACTTTTGCCGCCAGCGACCACTACAACTGGGACGCCTCCTCCGTGGTCGTGGATGCCCGCACGGGGCGCCGAACCTTTGTCAGTGCGGCCTATGACACCGGCTCAAAAGACTACTACCGCGTGGCCCGCATTGCCGCCGACGGCATCCGCCTGATGAGTACCTGGCAGCCGGGCTATCCGTTTCCTTACCCGAGCATGACGGTGTTCAACGGAAACGACGGCATGGAGTACCCGATGATGGTGAACGACGCCAGCCTCGGCGACCGCGACCCGACCAACCTGACCGTACACGAGGTGGCACACACGTATTTTCCGTTTATGATGGGTATCAACGAACAGGAATACGCCTGGATGGACGAAGGCTGGGCCAACTTTTTCGATCACCTGCTGGGCGATTCGATCACCGGCAACAAAAGCAGCGTGCGCGGCTACGGATTCGCTGCCGGCACCGATACCGATGTGCCGCCCATGGTGCGCTCCAGTTTTCTGGGTGGCGGCGCGTATGGCATCGCGTCGTACAGCCGCCCGCAAAACGCCTACCTCACGCTGCTGGATTTGCTCGGCTACGAGACCTTTCACCGCTGCATGGTTGAGTACATGGACCGCTGGAAAGGCAAACACCCGATGCCTTACGATTTTTTCAATACCTGGAATCAGGTGTCGGGGCAAGACCTGAACTGGTTCTGGAAGGCCTGGTTTTTTGAATGGGGGCACCCCGACCTTGCCGTGCAATCCGTAGTGCGCGAAGATGTCGCCGACCGCGACGTGATTTTTGTGGAGAAAAAAGGAAACATTCCGGTGCCTGTGCACCTGGCAGTCACCTACACGGACGGTTCGACGCAAATTTTTCACGAAACCGCCGCGGTGTGGCGCGCCGGAAACCTGGTTGTTCGGGTGGACTGTCCTGCCGGTCAAACAGTGTCCAAAGTGGCGCTTGGCGACCGCACAATCCCTGATGTGGAGCGCAAAAACAACACCTGGACAAAAGAATAGACTTCCTGCGAAAGTAGTTTTTGAACGAGAAAAATACTTTCGCAGGAAGTCTTGTAACTACTTTTGGCGCTTTCTTTACATCAGATCGTTACTGTCGTATGGACACAAACAAAATGCTCACTTACCTCCTCTACGCGCTTTTGGCCGGTTTCATCGCTATTGCGGGGTATAAAACCTGGCAAATCAAACAGGAAAAAGAAAACATGGCGAAGGCAAACGAGGAATTCCAGCAAAGTATCCGCGATCTCAATTTTGTAGAAAACGACACCACCGAGAGCCGGTTTGACGGGGATGAAAACAGCGACGGGACATCTCTCCCGTCGAGCAGCAGCACCGTAATCGCGGACGATGGTATAGAAGATGAAGTGCCGGTGACCACACCGAAAAAGACTACACCTGCGGCAGCGCCGAAAACTACCGGCATTCCCCCCCCGTCGAAACAGGCTCCCGAACCGGCAGCAGCCGAGCCGTCGCTGCAAAAACAACCGCAATCCATAGATGCCGACACCGGCGGCGGTGGCCGCTACCGTGTGGTAGCCGGCTCATTTACCAAACTCGATGGCGCGCGCCGCGAGATGGAGCGCATCATCAAAATGGGCTACCAGGACGCTGAAATCGGGTATTTCAACCGGGGCAAATTTGCCACCGTAGTTGTGGTGCGCACCGACAACCTCGGCGAAGCCAAAGGAACCGCCGAAGCGTTGAGAAAAAAAGGTGTGGATGTGCGGGTGGTGGACAGAAAATGATTCGATTGTTCCGGTTGATTCGATTGTTCCGATTGATTCGATTACTCCGATTGCCGAGCGATACTACGGCGACGTCAAGTGGGTAATCGGAACAATCGAATCAATCGGAACAATCGGAACAATCGAATCAATCGAATCAATCCTCAAACCGCAGGTGCTTCACTGTGGTGCCTTTGTTTATCAACTGTTTGAGGGAATCCACCCCGATGTCGAGGTGTACCTGGGCAAAGTTTGCCGTCACCTGTTTGTCGCTGGCTTCGGTTTTGATGCCTTCTTTGGTCATAGGCATATCGCTCACGAGCAGCAGGGCGCCGGCCGGCATCCTGTTTTTGAATGCTGCCACGAAGATGGTGGCTGTTTCCATGTCAATGGCGTGGCAACGCAGGTCGCGCAAGCGTTGTTTGAAATCCTCACGGTGTTCCCACAGGCGTTTGTTGGTGGTGTATACCACGCCCGTCCAGTAGTCGCGTTCGTAGTCGCGGATGGTGGTTGAGATAGCCTTTTGCAGGGCAAAAGCGGGTAAAGCAGGTACATCGGCGGGCAGGTAGTCGTTGCTCGTACCTTCGCCCCGGATGGCGGCGATGGGCAGAATGAGGTCGCCGACGTGGTTTTTTCCGGTGCGCAAGCCGCCGCATTTCCCCAGAAACAACACTGCTGCAGGGCGTATCGCCTCCAGCAAGTCCACAACCAGGCCGGCATTCGGGCTTCCGATTCCGAAGTTGATGATGGTGATGTGTTCGGCAGTGGCAGCCTGCATAGGTTTGTCGGCGCCGTACACGGGTACATCGTGCTTGTCGGCGAACATACGCACGTAGTTGCCGAAATTGACAAGCAGGATGTATTCGCCGAATTTTTCCAGAGGCATACCCGTGTAGCGCGGTAGCCAGTCTTTAACGATTTGTTCCTTGGCCGATTTTTGGCGGTTTTCCAGATCGTGGGCAGCAGCGCTGAGGTCTTCGAAGGAGATCGGGTGCGTGGATTCGTCCATGTGTTTTTTTGTTGGCAAAGAACGGGAAAAAACTTTTGCCAAAAAGTGCTGAATGGATTCAGCATTATTACGCTAATTTTGCTGAATCAATTCAGCACTATGGATCATCTGCTTGCACAATCCCGTATTCTGGCTGCCCGTACCAACCTCGGTCATCTCCGTTTTTTGCATCAAGAAATCCACTGGGACTGGCGACTCATCGGCATCAAAGGCGCCCGGGGAGTAGGTAAAACAACACTCATGCTCCAACGACTTCGGATGGGCGGGTCGGATTTCAAGGGGTTATACCTGTTCCTTGACGATCTGCATTTTGCTACGCATACATTACGCGAAACGGTGGAGTACTTGCGAGCCTCCGGCACGACGCATTTTTTCCTCGACGAAGTACACAAGTACCCCGGTTGGTCCCGAGAGTTGAAAAACCTGTACGACCTCTATCCAGATATCTTTATTGTTTTCACCGGATCGTCTATTATCGAACTCAGCCAGCAGGATGTGGATTTGAGCCGCCGGGCTGTTTTGTACGAGCTGCCGGGCCTCTCTTTCCGGGAGTACCTGCTTCTTTCCGGTGTGGATGCCGGGCCGGCATTATCCTTCGACGACATGGTGTCGAACCACGAAACACTTGCCACCGATCTGGTGCTACGCTTCCGTCCCCTCGAACATTTTCCGGCATATTTACGCGAAGGATATTATCCGTTCTTTCTCGAAAACCGGGAGATATATCCTTTTTTGCTCAAACAAGTCGTACGATTGGTACTGGAAACCGACCTTGCCGCAGCGGAAGGCGGGCGGGTACAGCTGACCCAGAAGATTGGCCAGCTGCTTCAGATCATCGCCGACTCCGTGCCGTTCAAGCCAAATATCCAGCAATTGGCTGCCCGTGTGCAACTGGATCGAAATACGTTGATCCGGTATTTGCAGCACCTCGGCAATGCCCGCCTGATTGCCTTGCTGTACCCGGAGCACAGTAACTTGTCTGCGTTGCAAAAACCGGAAAAAATATTTTTGGACAATACCAACCTCGCTTTTGCTCTTTCCGGTACAGTACCGGATGCCGGTAGCCTGCGTGAAACATTTTTTTACAATCAAGTCGGTTATCGTATGGCGGTGACATACACCCCGGAAGGCGACTTTAAAATTGAGGACCGCTGGATCGTCGAAGTTGGGGGCAGGGGGAAGGATATGTCCCAGATACGCCATCTCCCCAACAGTTTTCTCGCCCTTGACTCACTGGAAGCCGGCGCCGGAAACAAGTTGCCGCTTTGGCTGTTCGGGTTTTTGTACTGACAGCCACTATCTTCGCCCGCTCATCTACCGTCAAAGTCTGAACATGTCAAAAACTACCCGCCTGCTGTATTTCCTCACCCCAATTTTTGCCCTCGTCGCCGTATTCCTCGCCCTGCCCGCCGCAGCCCAGCGACCGGCCAAGCCCTCGGCGTCCGACCTGCACGACGCCATCAAAAAACTCAACGTGCTCGGCTCGGTTCTGTATGTGGCTGCCCACCCCGACGACGAGAATCAGCGCTTCATTTCCTACTGCGCTAACGAAAAACGCTACAACGTCACCTACCTTTCCCTGACCCGTGGCGACGGTGGTCAAAACCTCATCGGTTCCGAACTGAGCGAACTGCTCGGCGTGCTGCGCACCCAGGAACTGCTCATGGCCCGCTCCGTGGACGGCGGTCGCCAGCGCTTCAGCCGCGCCAACGATTTCGGCTACTCCAAAACGCCCGACGAAACCATGGCCATCTGGAACAAAGACGCCGTGCTGGCCGACCTCGTCTGGGCTGTGCGCGAAACGCAACCCGACGTGATCGTGAACCGGTTTTCGCACGACAAAAACACCCGCACCCACGGCCACCACACCGCCTCGGCCATGCTCGCCGTGGAGGGCTTCGACCTCGCCGGCAAAACCGACGCCTACCCCGAACAACTGAAACTCACCGCACCCTGGCAACCCAAACGCGTGTTTTTCAACACCTCCTGGTTCTTTTTCGGTGGCAGAGAGGCGTTCGACAAAATGGACAAGAGCCACCTGTTTTCCCTTGACCTCGGCGTGTACCTGCCGCTGAAAGGAAAAAGCAACACCGAAGTGGCCGCCGAGGCCCGCTCCATGCACCGCTGCCAGGGCTTTGGCGCCATGAGCACCCGCGGCGAATCGCTGGAGTACTTCGATTTCGTGGCCGGCGACCGCCCCAAAACCAACGACCTGTTCGAGGGCATCAATACCACCTGGACACGCGTGCCCGGCGGCGAACCCATCGGCAAACTGCTCGCCGGAGTGGAAAAAAACTACCGCCCCGATAATCCCGCCGCCTCCGTACCCGAGCTGCTGCGCGCCTTGAAACTGATCGAAAACCTGCCCGAAGGCTACTGGAAAAAAGTCAAACTCGCCGAAATCCGGGAAGTCATCCGCGGCTGCCTCGGCCTCTACCTCGAAGCCACCGCGGGCGAGCCCACCGCTACCCCCGGTGATCCGGTAGCCCTGCGGTTAGAGTGCATTTTCCGGGATATCCTGCCTGCCGGAGGTTCGGTTGTACTCAACGGCCTGTCTGTCCTACCCGGCATTTTCGACACCGTCACCACACAAACCCTCGACCGGAACAAAGGCTGGGTAGTAAACAAAACAGTGCGGCTGCCCGAAAATATCGGGTTCACCGCGCCCTATTGGCTGCGCCAGTCGTACACCAACGGTATGTACACCGTGGACGACCAACTCCTGCGCGGCCTGCCCGAAACGCCCCGCCGCTTCAAAGTACGCTGGACAATCAGCGTGAACGGCAGCCCTCTGGAGTACGAAACCGAGGTGGCGTACAAAATCGAGGAACCTGCCCTCGGCGAGGTGTGGCGCCCGTTCGACATCCTGCCGCCGGCATTTGTGGAATTCACCGAGTCGTGCTATCTGGCTACCGAAGGAAAAATTCCGGTGACCATGCGGGTCAAGTCCAACCGCGACAGCCTCCGGTGCAGCCTCGAACTGGGCAGCCCTCCAGGCTGGCCAAACTCCCACTCCGCAGCCAACCCGCCCGACTTTTTCATTGCTAAAAAAGGCGAGGAGCGGGAATACACCTTCCAACTGGAAGCCTACTCCGGCCCCGACGAGGTGACCCTCACCGCTGGTGTACAAATCGGCGGAAGGACGTCTGTCAACCGCCTCGAAACCATCAAGTACGACCACATTCCGCAGCAGTACGTCCTGCTGCCCTCCGAAGCCCGCGCCGTCCGCGTCAGCCTGAACACTGCGGCCAAAAACGTCGGCTACCTCATGGGCGCCGGCGACGACGGCCCCCAAGCCCTCCGTCGCATGGGCTGCACCGTGACCACCCTGGAAGACAAAGATTTTACTTCCGAGAATTTGAAAAAATTTGACGCTATCGTGCTCGGCATCCGGGCGTACAACACCAAAGACGGCCTGAAACTCCATCAGTCCAAATTGTTCGAGTACGTGCAAAACGGCGGCACGCTCATCACGCAGTACAACAACAACTTCGATCTGGTGACCAAAGATGTGGCGCCCCTGCCACTCACGCTGGGTCGCGCCCGCGTAACCGACGAGAAGGCCGAAATGCGCATCCTGAAGCCGGAGCACCCGGCACTGAATTTTCCCAACAAACTCACCACCAAAGATTTCGACGGCTGGCTGCAGGAACGCGGGCTGTATTTCCCGAGCAAATGGGACGACCAGTACGATGCCCTTTTGGCCTGCAACGACCCCGGCGAGGAAAGCGCCAACGGCTCGCTGCTGGTAGCCAAATACGGCAAAGGGCACTTCGTGTACACCGGGCTGGCGTTTTTCCGGCAGTTTCCGGCGGGCGTGCCCGGAGCCTACCGCCTGTTTGCCAACCTGCTTTCGTTGAGTAATTTGCCATGAAAAAAGGCTGGAAGGTTGGCTTTAAATCGTTGAGTCGCACACCAACCTTCCAACCTGAAACACTCCAGCACATGCGCGACCTCCGCGAATTTCTCGACGCTGCCGTGCGCCGCTACAACACCCCCGCGTTCATTCCCGACGACCCGATTCAGGTGCCGCACGGGTTCGAGCGCTTGCAAGACCGGGAAATCATGGGGTTCTGGACGGCCACGCTGGCCTGGGGCCAACGCAAAACAATCATTCAAAACGCCCGACGATTAGCGGAACTGATGGACGGGGTGCCGTACCAGTTTGTTGTCGGTCACGAGGAGCAGGACCGGCGCCGCTTTCTGGATTTCAAACACCGCACCTTTCAGGCCACCGACACCTTGTACTTTCTGGAGTTTTTTCAGCACTACTACCGGCAGTTCGACTCACTGGAGAATGCCTTCGCGCGGCATCTTCAGCCGGCCGATGCCACTGTGGAAAGCGCACTTATCGGGTTTCACCGCGACTTTTTCAACCATCCCTGGGCGCCGGAGCGCACGCGCAAGCATGTAGCCACGCCGGAGCGCGGTTCCACCTGTAAGCGCATCAACATGTTTCTCCGCTGGATGGTGCGGCGCGATACTATCGGCGTGGACTTCGGAGCCTGGAGCCGAATACGGCCGGGCCAGTTGCTTATGCCGCTGGATGTGCATGTGGAACGTGTAGCCCGTCGGCTGGGCCTGCTCCAGCGCCCGCAAACCGACTGGAAAGCCGTGCTGGAACTGACCGAAAACCTGCGCGCCTTCGACCCCGACGATCCGGTGAAGTACGATTTCGCCCTGTTCGGACTGGGAGTGCTGGAGCGGAGCGGAGGCGTCTGAAACGGTCGAGGGCCGCAATGCTCGTTTGCATCGCGGCCCTCGCCTATGATATCCTCATGAAAAGATAGCGTATCTGTGGTCAAGTGCTTCATCCCGGTGTCTTTGCTGCTCTTGCTCTCGCGCTTTGACAGGACAAAGATGCAAGCAGAATGTTGCCGTGTAAAGGACATTTTTGCAAGTTCGTTCGCGGGCTTTTTTCGAGTTTTTTATACGTTTTTATTGTCTAAAAAATTGTTTTTCAGTTTTTTATAAAAATAAATTTGTGTGAAAAATTTGCGCTCGAGTTGAATTTATACAACAAAAAAGAATTACCCGGGCGGCCTTTTTAAGCGCATTTCCCTGAACGGAATACACACCTCGAAACCTTTTTTTCGAAAATACCCCTGCACATCGCCGGCATCGGAGGCGGCCAGTACGAAATCGCCGCCCCAGGCGCCGAGGCTTTTGACCACACCGGGAAAGTCGGGGAAATACAAGTCCTGTGCGCGAGGCAAGTCCAGCGCCTGCCCGATAAGGCGTTCGTGCTCCAGCAATACGGCACTGAAATCGGCCAGTGTACCGGCAACTAAGCACCTCCGGGTAAGTTCGGAAATTGCTTCGATCATGCCGGTATCGTGTTTTGCGTGTTCGCGGAAATGCCGGATACCGGCGCGGCTGTCCTGCTTTTTTCCCAGAAAAACAAAAAACAGGTGCCCGGCAAAAGGCGGTTCGAAGGCTGTCGGTTCCACCTGCGGGGTGTCGCCTTCGAGCCAGTAGAGCAGCGGCCCGTCGGCGAAGGCGCAGGCGATGTCGTATCCGGATCCGCCGAGCGTTTCGAACAGCACCTGATACGGATCGGCACCGGCCCAGCGCGCCAGTGCTGCGATGAGTGTGCTGCTGGTGCCGAGTCCCCAGGCGCGGGGGAAGTCGGTTCGGGTGTATATCTGGCGCCCTTGTGTGTCGGCGAGGAACCGCGGATTTTGCCGACGGCATACGTACAGCATTTGTTGCAGCCGTTGGGCCGTCGGTTCGTCGGATGCGGAGAGCAGGGTGAGGCCGGGCAAGATAAAGGCTGCTTCGAACCAGATTTGGCCGGCTTCGTCGCGACTCGTCCAGCGCAGCAATCCCGATTCTCCGGGCGCTACGTCAAGGGTTTGCCCATAACACACGGGCAAGGCGAGCGCCAGTGCCCCGTCGAGTACGGCGTATTCGCCGGTGAGCAGGATTTTGCCGTGGGCGCGGATGGAGACCGTATCTGGTATTTCCGGATTCATGGTGCGGGTATTTTTTCTAGTTGAAAACCTGCGCCTTGCAGGTGTTGCCAAAACTCCGGGTACGACTTGGACACTACACCGGGATTTTCGATTTCGATAGGGCCGAACATGGCCAGAGGCGCCAACGCCATTGCCATGCGGTGGTCGCCCCAGGTAGCGAAACGAGGTGTGGTTTGCCATTCGGCTTTTCCCGCAAGTCGGTATTGCCCCGGGTTCCGGGCATCCGCTTCAAAGCGTACGCCCACTTTGGCTAATTCGGCAGCAAGCGCTGCACAACGATCTGTTTCCTTGACGGCCAATGTTTCCAAACCCGAAAAAACTGCGGGAACGCCCAGCCCGGCGCACACCACAGCCAGCGTTTGGGCCAGATCGGGGCAGGCGCGGAAGTCCTGGCGGAACTGCTCTGGGCGGGTAGCCCCACCCCCGGCCCCTCCCCCCCGGGGGAAGGGGGACGTGGCGTACGCATCGGCGTTCGTATCGTCATCCTTCTGTTCCAGTCTGTTTTTACTGAATACTCTTGTCTGTGAAGCGGTGTTCGCTACATCCCCCCTCCCCTCGAGGGGAGGGGGCGGAGCCGTTTGCACCCCGAACGGCTCCATCATGCGCACCAGCACACTGTCGCCCTGCCAACTGGTTTCGGTCAGCCCGTGTAACATCAGATCGGCTTCGTCGGCAAAGGCGGCCATGGCGTACCAGTACGATGCCGCGGACCAGTCGGCCTCGATAGCCAATGGGCGCGGCTGGTAGCGGCCCGGCTGCACAACAAATGCACTTTGGTCATGCACCGCGAAGGCGTGGAGGCCTGGAATGTTTTTGTTTTTTCCGAGCCTCTGCCCCTCTGCGGTGAAAAATTCTACCTCCGCCCCGAAGTGTTGCATCACCTGCATGGTCATGTCGAGGTAAGGCCCGGAGACAAGCCGGCCTTCCGGAATCAGTATTAACCCGCCGGGCAAATACGGTCCGATAAGCAGCAGCGCAGAAAGAAACTGACTGCTCACGCCGGCGTCTATGTGAAGTGTGATCGGGGTATTTGAAGTGCCGGATTCCGAAAAATTGCCCCCGGTAATTCGTATCGGCGGGAAGCCGGTTTGGCCCAGGTATTCGATGCCGGCGCCGAGTGTGCGCAAGGCGTTCACCAAAGGTCCAATCGGGCGCTGCTGCATACGGGCCGAGCCGGTGAGCACATGAGCGCCGGGCCGGAGCGCAAGCCAGGCCGTGAGGAAGCGGAAAGTGGTGCCCGCGTCGCCGGCATCGTACACGTCGCCAGGTTGTCGGAGCAGGCGTAGCAGGGTAGTGGTGTCGGTGGAGGCGGACAGGTGGGTGAGCCACTCGTCCGGATCGGCGTCGGCCAGGGTGAGCGCGATAAGTGCCCGGTTGCTCAGGCTTTTGGAGCCGTCGAGAAACACCTCGCCGAAGAGGCGGCGGTCGGGTTTGGAAAGGCGCAGGATGTCCACGGGGCAAAGATAGGCTTTCTCGCGGGTGGTGCCCTTTTCTCGCAGGGCGGTGCCCTGCTCTGACGTATGGCGCCCTTTCAGGGCTATGTCGGGCCGGAACCCCGCCCGTGGGGCGCTTCCAATTTCCCAACCTGAAACCTTCCAACCTGAAACCCCTCAACCTACATTTGCCGGAAAAATAACTTCAGAAAGTTGCCGCCTTCGGCCAGCAGAATTTTCCAGCCTACGCTGCTGAACACCACGCCGGACCGCAGTTCCACCGGCACCGGGCGTACCGGCACGCGGCCATTGGCCAGCATAAGAAATTCGAGATCAAAGAGAAAGCGGTCTATGGTCGTTTGCAAAAAAACAGCCTTGCCTGCCGGATCAAACCCCTTGAGGCCGCATTGCGAATCGTCAATCGGCTGGCGCAACACGTGGCGCAGCAGCCAGCGCAAACCTTTCGACAACCAGCGCCGGAACGCCGGAACGTGGGCATAATAGGCCGTGTCGCGGTTGCCTGCAGCGATGCCGCCGGACGTCAGCAGCGTTTCAACTACCCGGCGCATACTCGCGGTGGTGTACGGGAAATCAATGTCGGTCACCAGCACGAAGTCGGCGTCCGAGGCCTGTACGCCCTGACGCAGTGCGTAGCCTTTGCCCCTGTTTTTTTCGTAGGAAACTACCCGCGCCGCCGGCACGAGCGTTTGCAACTTCCTGAAATTCGCTTCGTCGGTGTTTTGGCCGGAACCGTCGTTGACCACGAGCAGCCCGGGATCGGGAATGATGTCGGAAACCGCCGAAGTGAACGCAGCAAACTTATCGGCCAGAGCCTGCTCCCAGCCCACCGACGGGTTGTAACACGGCACGACGACCTGAAAACGAACGGGGGAATTTATCTGCAAAACGGAATGCCCGCCGGGTTTGGGAGGCCGGGCAAAGGTACCATCGGCTGTTGGCTATTGGTTGTTGGCTTTTGGCTTTTTTATGCGCTCGAAATAGCCGACAGCCGCCTCAGCGTTTCATTTTCCAGCGCTTGTGGCTCCAGAGCCAGTCTTCGGGCTTTTCCCGGATAACGGACTCCAGCCGTTGGGCGAAGGCGCGCGTGATGTCCGTTTCGTTTGCCGCTGCGGGGTCGGGGCAGATGTCAAAGTATTCCACCTCGTAAAATCCACGCCGCACGCGCCGCATCCGATAAAACACCACGGGCATCCGGAATTTTCGCCCAAGCACATCAATGCCGGGCAAGTGCGGTGTGTCCTGATTCAAAAACGGCACCCACTGGGCCGTCTTCCGGTTGGAAGGCGACTGATCGGCCAGCAAGAGGTACACGGAGGGCAGGCCTTGCTGCTCGCGCCGGCGGAGGACGGCAAAGGTTTCTTCCATCGGCACCAGCACCATGCCGGTGCGGGCGCGGGCGCGGCTCACGTAGTTGTCCGTCAGGCGGTTGGCGATGGGCTTGAACGCAGTCACGGTAGTGCCGTGAAAATTCGGCGGCATGGCGATACCGCTGTATTCCCAGTTGCCGTAGTGCGCACCGCTGAGAATGACGGACTGTCCGCGGTCGAGGTGCCGGTTGAGCAGTCCCGGATTCAGGGAGACGCAGCGGCGCTCGATTTCTCGCACGGGCATGGTGTGCGATTTCAGGGTTTCGAGCATCACGTCGGTCATGTTCCGGTACGAACGCCGGGCTATGACTGCCAATTCTGCCTCTGTTTTTTCCGGAAACGAACGCCGCAGGTTGGCCCAAACTACCTCGCGCCGGTATCCGATGATGCGGTGCAGGAAAAATGCCAGTCCGTCGGACAAACGATACAGCAACCCGAACGGGATGATTCGGAACAGTTCGATTGCCAGCCGGGTGGAAAAATAGCCAATGCGTTGCATGGCGCAAAGGTAGGCCTTCGATCGAAAGTGCGAAGGGCGGAACGCAAGCGGCGCTCCACCCTTCGCAGTATGAGAAAACCTGCCGAAACAGCAAGGATCAGGCTTGTGCTTTTGCGTACTGGATGTTTGCGTGAATTTTCACTTCATCCGACACCACTGCGCCGCCGGCTTCGGTGAGGGCGTCCCACTGAAGCCCAAATTCCTTGCGGTTTACCTTGCCGGTTACTTCAAAACCTGCTTTGTGGTTGCCGTATGGATCAACGGCGGTGCCGCCGAATTCGACATTCAGGACAACCGGTTTGGTTACGTCCCGGATGGTCAGCAAACCCTCCAGTTGGTGGCCACCGTCGTTGGTGCTTTTCAGGCCTGTGGATTTGAAGGACATCTTCGGGAAGGTGTCGCTGTTAAAAAAATCGTTGCTGCGCAGGTGGTTGTCGCGGGCGTCCACGCCGGTGTTCACCGAGGCGGTATCTACGGCAAATTCTACGTTGGCGGTGGAAAAGTCGTCTCCATTGGTGCTCATGGAGGAAGAGAAGCGGTCGAATTTGCCCGAAACGGAGGCAATTACAAGGTGACGAACGCGGAAGGTTACTTCGGAGTGGGCAGGATCAAGTTGCCAGTTTGTGTTAGCCATATGGTACAGCATTTTTTTAAGTGAACGGTTGTACGGCTAAACAGAGTGTTTTGGTTTTAGTTGTTGAAACACCTAAATTTTTAAAACTTGTTTTCGCATGTACACTGCGGGAAATGCCGGTAACCGGTCATACGTATTTCAACCACCAGTGTGTATGCGAGAACTTGTACCGTCCGTACCAGCGGCAGAGCAGGTACATGACCGGAATAAATACCGCCCAAACGAGGTACACCAGGCTGAGGCTTGGTTCATAGCCGTCCGGCCACTGCTCGGGTGGCGTGGAGAAGAAGTCGGTCCACCAGCCTTGGGTTGACCAAAAGTACAGGCGCGAAGCAGCGTGGATCAGCGAAAAATGAATGATGTAGAAGAAGAACGGCACGCGGCCAAATACGGCTAAAAACTGTGTCAGCGGATTTTGCAGGCGATCAAACAAGGCCAGCAACAACAGTCCGGGGCCGATGGTCATGCACAAAAAAAGCAGTGATGGTGGGTATTTACTTGTATTCAGGAACGACAGCAGGGAATACAGCAAGCCGCGCTCCTGCGGCGCCCAGTGTGCAGCGTCGCCGTACCAGTTGGTGGCCCGCAGGGCGATGAACAACAGGCAAACAGCAAGCCCGGTACGTACGAGCCAACGTTGTCGGCGTGCCGGTTCCCATAGCATAACCGTGCCAAACACGTAACCAAGCGCCATTACGCCTACCCAGGGAATCAGGGGGTACACCACCAGAAAACCGAACGATTCGCTGATCGGTACCCAGCCCCAGCCGATGTGCAGCACGTTCCACAGCCCGGAAAAACTGCCAACGGCTTCCGGTCGAATGCTATCCAGCAGGTTGTGTCCAACTACGAGTACAAGTCCGAACGCCCCGATCCAGCGCAACGGAATAGAAACCAGCACCGACAACAGGAGCATAGACATTCCGATCACCCAGATCACCTGACCAAACATGAAGCCCTCGTTCCACCACCAGTCGAACATCCAACTCAGGTTTATTACCAGAAACTCCACGATGAGGAGCCACAGCCCGCGTGTCCACAGAAAGCGGCGAAGTGCGGGTACCCCGGCTTTTAGCCCGTACAAGTAAGCCGCCGTGCCGGCGAGAAATACAAAAACAGGCGCGCAAAAATGCGTGACCCAGCGGGTGAAAAACCACAGGGCAGTGGTTTGCTTCATATCCTCAGGCGCGAAAGGCGCGGCGCCGAAGAAATCTCGGATGTGATCAAGCGCCATCAGTACGATGACCAGACCGCGCAGTACATCCAGAGTGGTTACGCGGGAAACGGGTAGTGTGGACATAGCTGGGTGTTTTGTCATGTGGATTTGGGGGGGGATATAAACAAGACTGGATAATCCCTACTTTTCGGCTCAAATTTGAACAAAACAGGCAGCCTCGTGCATGATTTTTCAAAATAATTTATCCCCCCGGTTCATCAACCTGCACACCCACAGTCCGACGGGCGACCCTGAGGTAGTGGAAATCGAAAACGTGTACTTCGGGCAGGAAACGATGCATACGCCCGGTTACCGGTCGGTCGGGCTGCATCCCTGGCATCTGCGCGGCATTGATCTCGATGCGGCAGAACGGTGGCTGCGCGAGCTAGCCGTTTCACCTGAAATGCTCGCTATCGGGGAGGCGGGGCTGGACAAGGTAACCGACACACCATGGGAAATCCAGTTGGACGCCTTCGGGCGGTGCTTGCGCGTGGCTGCCGATACCGGCAAACCGCTCATCGTACATTGCGTGCGGGCTTTCGGCGAAATCGTGCAGATGCTCGGGCATCCGGGCAACTCCCGGCGTCCGCATGGCGTGGTGTTTCACGGGTTCGACAAGCACCCGCAAACAGCGGGAATGTTGCTTCGGGCAGGCTGCAGCCTGTCGTTCGGAGCCGCCCTGTTTCGGGAAGACGGCCATGCAGCAGAGGCTCTTCGCCAAATTCCTGCCGACCGCTTTTTTCTGGAAACAGACGTGCAAAAATTGGACATCCGGGCGGTGTACGCGCGTGCTGCCGAAATACGCGAAATCAGCGTTCTGGCGGTGCAGGAACAGGTGTGGGAAAACTTTCGGCACCTGTTTTTGTAGTGGTGCGTGATGCATATTTTTTGCCGACTGAGGGTTGTTTGAATTTCAGCCGACGGGCTGCAAGTGGCTGAAATTCAAACAGCCGCTGAAAAAATGCCTTATCGGGCGATACCTTTGCCGAAAATACTGCTCATGTCCGACCAAACTTCGCCGCCGCACTGGCTGCAACGCACCGAACTGCTCGTGGGGGCAGGCGCTTTGGAAAAACTTCGAAACCTGCACGTGCTGGTCATCGGTTTGGGTGGGGTGGGGAGTTATGCCGCCGAATTCCTTGCACGCGCCGGCGTGGGTAAAATGACCATCGTGGACGGCGATACGGTGGACCTGACCAATACCAACCGCCAACTGCCGGCCCTCCATAGTACCGTCGGACAGTCCAAGGCCGGCATCATGGCTGCGCGGATGCGCGACATCAACCCCGCGCTCGACCTGACGGTGTTCGACACGTTCCTCAGTCCGGAGGTGGTAAAAACCACGTCATTTCGGGAATACGACTACGTGTTCGACTGCATTGACTCGGTGCAGCCCAAGCAGTATGTGATTGTGGCATGCAAGCAGCAGGGTGTGCGCATCGTGAGCAGCATGGGCGCCGGCGGGCGCCTCGACCCCTCCAAGGTACAGGTGGGGGATATTTCCGAAACGTTCAACTGCCCTTTTGCCCAACAGGTACGCAAGGGACTTAAACGCAAGGGCGTTCGGCGCGGCGTCACGGTGGTGTTTTCCTCCGAAATCGTGGACCGCGAGACCTGCATGATGACCGAAGGCAGCAAGTTTAAAAAATCGTTCTACGGTACCATTTCCTACATCCCGGCGCTGTTCGGCCTGTACATGGCCAGCGTGGTGGTGCGGGAAGTTGCCGGCAAATAGTTCACACCATGCCTGTATCTGTTTTCGATACCTACATCCGCAAGCCGGACGGTTCTACGGCTCATTTTGACATCATCGTTCCGGAAGGAACCGACGTCGCTCAGGTTTTGGCCTATGGCCAATTGTACCTTGCCGAGACAGGAATTGCGGGCGCTGTTTCCATGAAGGAATGTCAGTTTTGTCATATCGAAGAACCTGCAAAGGAGATGCTCTCCGACATAGAGGCGCGAGGATTCTTCATTCTTCCTTTCGACGATATTCCTGCAGATCTGCCGGAGAACCCTACCCGCCGGCAACTCATTGAGCACCTGCGTGCCCACAGCGAAGCGCACCGTTTTGCCAATTTTCGCGGCGTAGGTGAGGAAGAAATTCGGGCGCTGCTGGCACAGGTGACGGCGTAAAAAAAACGCCGCCCCGGGGAAACCGGAGCGGCGCGTGCAGGATAGTGAAGATTGTTTTCGTTGGTGCAGGGATTACCGCACCAGCGTAATATCGCCTTTGTAGAGCAGCCTGCGGCCGTCTATCAGTTCGATTTCTGCATAATACACAAACACGGCAGGCGTCATCAGGGCGCCGTGGTAGTAACCGTTCCAGCCGTATTTGGGATCATTGGGCTGGAAGTTCGTTTTCTGGAACACCATCGTGCCCCAGCGGTCGAAAATCTGGAAGGAGTTGACCTGCTTGATCTGACTGCCTTTGGCAAAGATGAGCACGATGTCGTTCTCGCCGTTTTCATCCCAGGGCGAGAACGCATTCGGGATGTAGATGTTCGGGTCGTTATCTACCCGGATCAGGACGCGGTCGCTGGCCCTGCAACCGTCTTTGCTGACCACCGTGACCTCGTATTCCGTTGGGCGGAAGGGTTTGGCAATCGGCTTGAGCATGCTGAACACATCGCTGCCGAGGAAGGTCAGGCCTTCGAGCGGGTTCCAGATGACCGAGTCAATCAGCGACAACGGGTAGCCCGAAGGGAGCACGGCCTTGAGTTGCAGGGAGTCGCCGAATTCAATTTCAAACTCCGGATCAATGCTGATGCCGGGATCGGGCGCCTTGGGTACCACGAGCGTTTTCTGGAACTCGCAGCCGTTGGCATCCTGGATCCACAGGGTGTAGGTGCCCGGAGCAATACCTCCGAAGTCAATTGTTTGCGAGAAGGACTGGCCGTTGTTGATCGAATACAGGTAAGGGCCGTAGCCGCCGGTGACCTGTTCGAAGGTGATGACCCCGTCGTTGTCCTTGCAGGAGGGGCGTTTCAGGTCGAATTCAAAGTCTGTGGGGACGTTGGTTTCCAGATACACCAGTGCGTTGTCGGTTTGCTTGCAGCCCGTGCTCGTGTTGGTCACGGTGAGCGTGTACGTGCCGGCCTTGTTCACCCGAGGCGTCAGGGTATTGGCGCCCGAGAGGATGTTCCCGCCGGTAGTTGCATTCCAGCCGTACGTGAACTGCGGCCCGGAGGAGGCAAACGCCTGCAAGGTTACTTCTTCCACGGAGCAAGTGAGCGTAAACGGCGGGCCGGCATCCGCATTGGGCAGCACGGTATTGGACGATACCAGTGCGGTTGTGGTGCTGGAACAGCCGTTGAGGGTATTGAGTACTGTGAGGGTGTACGTGCCGGGGGCGTTGGCCTGGGCAGTATTGTTCGAAATGTTGCCCACCAGATTGCCGTTCGAGGTGCTCCAGGCATAACTGAAGTTGCTGCCCGGGGAAGAGGCCGAACCGTCGAGGGTAATCACCTGCACGGCGCAAGTGAGCAGCGGCGCTGTTGCAACAGCCGCGGTGGGGGCCTGGGTATTTTGCTGCACCTGCACCTGAGCGGTTGCCGAGCAGCCGTTGGTGGTGTTTTGAACTAAAAGTGCATATGCACCGGGAGCGGAAACGGTGGGTGTCAGGGAGTTGTTGCCGGACAGGATGACACCGTTAGGGGTGGTCCATTCGTAGTAGTACGGGCCGCCCACCTGGCTGGAACCGGTACCGTTGAGTTGGAGTGTGGTGATGGCGCACGTGAGCGTTTGCACAGCGCCGGCATTTGCAGTGGGCACCACAATGTCCTGGCTCACAGTAGCGGTGGCGGTGACGGTGCAGCCATTGTCCAGATTGGTAACCAACAACGTGTAAACCCCGGGTTTGTCCACCACCGGCTGAAGCGGATCGCTCAGGTTGGTGAAATTGCCGTTGGCGGTCGTCCAGTTGTACGTGACGTTGCCTGTTGAGGAGCCGGCAGCGCTGATCGGCACTTGCTTGACAATGCAGGTAAGAATATCCGGTTGTGCCAGCGTGGCTACCGGCGCGTTCTGATCGGCCAGAACTTCCACCATATCCGTGGAGGTGCAGCCGTTGAGCGTGTTGGTCACCAGCAGTTCGTAAATACCCACGGCGCTTATCGAAGGCGTCAGCGTGTTGGCGCCGCTCACGATGACCCCGCCGTTGGGAGAAGACCAGAAATACGTGTGGTTTCCGCTGCTGCCGACGCTGCCCTGCAGCCCTATGGATGCGACCGAACAGGTCAGGGTTTTCGGGCTGCCGGCATCTATCACGGGCGGCTGAATGTTCTGGGTAATCACCACGCTGGAATACGACACGCAGTTGTTGCTGGTATTGGTGACCTGCAACTGGTACGTATCCGGTTCGTCCACCACAGGAGTAAGCGTATTGGCGCCGCTCACAATGTTGCCGCTTCCGGTGGGAGTCCACTCGTACGTGTACTGCGACCCGGTGCTGGTTCCGGCGCCGTTGAGCGTAATGGTGGTAACGGCACAGGTCAACTGACCGGGCGCACCGGCAATAGCGGTCGGGAAGTCTGCCGACTGCGTAATTTGCACCACATCGGTAGCCGTGCAGCCGTTCGTCGTATTGGTGACGGTCAGGAAGTAGAAACCGACACCGTTGACGGTCGGCGTCAGAATATCGGTGGGCGACAGGAAGTTACCAGTGTTGGTAGACCAGTTGTAGGTGAAATTCGGACCGGTGCTGGCCGTCGGGTTCAGGGTGTAACTAACCTCGGTACAAGTAAGTTGGAAACCCGGGCCTGCGGCGGCTTGTGGAGGATTCTGATCAATCGCAAGCACGACATTGTCGGTTGCGGTACAACCATTGGTGGTATTCGTGACTACCAGGGTGTACGGGCCGGGCTGATCTACGACGGGATTTGCGGTGTTGGCGCCGGAAATAATTCCAAAGCCGGTCCAGGAATAGGTGAAGTTTTGACCGGAGGAGCTGTTGCCGCCGATCTGGAGCTGCGGCTGGTAGCAATTCAGGATGTTGTCGGCGCCGGCATTTGCCGTGGGCGGCACAATGTCCTGTACCACCGTGACGCTTGCTGTAGTGGTGCAGCCGTTGTCGGTATTGGCAATGAGCAGGCTGTACGGGCCGGGTTGGTTCACGGTGGCCGTCGAGCCAAAGGTGTTTCCGACAATTCCGGGTCCCGACCAGGTGTACACATAGTTGACTCCCGCACTGGAACCGGTGCTGTTCAGCACGATCTGATTTGCCGTGCAATTCAGGATAGCCGGTGGCGTGATGACTGTGACCGGCTCGCTATTGTCGCGCAGGACTTGTACGGAGGTCGCGCTGGTACACCCGTTTTGGGTGTTGGTTACCAGTAACTGGTAATTGCCCGGCGCATTCACTTGCGGGTTGAGGATATTTGTCGGCGGCAACAGATTGCCGCTACCGCTTGTCGTCCACTGATAGGTAAACACCGCGCCTTGGCTGGAACCGGATCCGTCGAGCGAAAGCATCGGGCTGGTGCAGTTGAGCGTCTGGCTTTGCCCGGCGTTGGCTATCGGGGCGGCTACGTCGGCATTCACCGTCACAGACGCGCTGGAGGTACAGCTGTTGCTGGTATTCGTGACCAAAAGCGTGTAGGTGCCGGCCTGGCTGATCACCGGTTGCAGGGTATTGGCCCCGGAAAGAATCTGGCCGTTTTGCGTACCCCACTGGTACTGGAAGTTGGAGCCGGTGCTGGAGCCTGTTCCATTCAATGTTTGTTGTGGCTGGAAACAGGTGATAAGTGTAGGCGGCGCCACCGCTACGGCGGGTGGTGTCAGGCTTGACGTGATGGTAGCAGAAGCCGTTGTTGTACAGCCGTTCGTGGAATTCGTGACTACGAGCAAATAATTGCCTGCGCTGTTGACGGTGGGGGTAAGTGTCGTAGCGCCTGCAGCAATATTGCCGTTGGTCGTGGACCACTGGTAACTGAAGTTGGCGCCGACACTGGAGCCTGCACCGCTAATTTGTACGGTTGGCGTCACGCAGTTGATTTGCCCGGGAGTGCCGATGACGGCGTTGGGCGGCGTAATATTCTGCGAAATAAGGGTGTTGCCTGTAGAGGTGCAGCCGGTCTGGGTATTGGTGACCAGCAGGGTATAGGTGCCTGGCTGATCCAGGGTAATGCTCGGTGTGTTGGCACCGCTCACGATGTTGCCGCCTGGCGAGGCTGTCCACTGGTATGTAATATTCGGCAGAACAATAGTGGCCGGGTCGCCTAATTGAATCTGCGGGAGGTCGCAGGTCAGCGTGCCGGGTTCTCCCGGATTGACAATGGGCGGCGTAATGTTCTGGGTGACTAAAACCGAGGCAGAAGCCGTGCAATTGTTCACTAAATTGGTCACGATGATGGAGTACGAACCTGGAGCGTTCACTGTGGGCATGAGGGTGTTTTGCCCACTCACGATGTTGCCGCCCGCTGTGGCGGTCCAGTAGAAATTGTACCCGGGGCCGCTGGACGAGCCGGTGCCGTCGAGCGTCACCGTGGGGTTATTGCAGGTAATTTGCTGGTTGACCACGATGACGGCGGCAGGGTCGGTAAAGTCAAGGTCTACAAAAACAGTGGCCGAGCCGGTACAGCCGTTTTGGGTGTTGGTGACGATAAGGGTGTAATCGCCCTCTTCGGTTACGACTGCATTCTGGCTGGCCTGGCCGGACTGGACATTCCCGTTCAGCGTCGTCCACTGGTATGCATAACTGCCGCCTGTCGGCGATGCACTGCCGTTCAGCGTGACCTGCGAAATGGTGCAGGTGAGTTTTCCAGGCGGTGCAATAATGGCAGTGGGTGGGGTATTGTTGAGCGTAACGGCAACGTTGCTGGATTGGGTACAGCCGTTGTCTGTGTTAGTCACCACCAGGGTATAGGTCGCAGGAGTAGAAACAACCGGATTGAGCGTATTGGCGCCACTGACGATGCTGCCGCCCAAACCGGCAGTCCACTGGTAGGTAAAATTGGGCCCGGACGAAGAGCCGGTGCCGTTCAGGGTGGCGTTCGTTACAGCACAGGTAATTGTTTGAGGTGGGCCGGCGACGGCTGTCGGCAGGGTTGTGTTGGAATTCACCGTGACGGTAGCGGATGCCGTACAACCGTTGGTGGCATTGCGTACCGTGATCGTATAGTTGCCGGGCTGATTCACGACGGGATTCAAGGTAGTAGCGCCGCTGACAATATTTCCCGGGGCGGCCGTCCACAGATACGAAAAATTCGGTCCGGCAGACGATGCACTTCCGTCCAGAATCAGGGACGTAACGGTGCAGGTCAGGATGCCGTTTACTACGGCAGAGGCGGTTGGAGGCGCAAAATCGCCCGGCACGGTCGCCGTAGTTGTACGGGTGCAACCCGACTGGTCGGTCACCGTTACGGTGTAGACTCCGGCAGTCAGTCCGGATGGATCCTGTACGGTGGTAGTATTGCTCCACTTATACGTGTATGCCGGGAAACCGCCGGTTACATTCAGGTCAATACTGCCGTTGTTGGGGGTAGCACAATTGACCCCGACGACATTGACAATCGTCGTGGTCAGCGCATTAGGCGCGATAATGGTGTACTCATCGGTTCGGGTACAGCCGTAGAAGTCGGTAACAGTCAGATTATACGTCCCGGCGGGCAGGTTCATAGGATCGGGTATGCTTGGGATATTGACCGGGCCGCTCCAGTTGTACGTGTACGGCCCCTGGCCGCCGGTGACGGTGGTGTTGATGGAGCCGTTGGACGACGTGGCGCATTGCACATTGGTCGGCACACCGGAGAGGGCAAGGTTGGATACGAGTACTGTAATGGCTCCTTGCCCGGTACCTTCACACCCTGCCGAGTCCACCACGCTTTGTATCTGGTATAGCCCCGGTTCGTTTACGGTCAGGAAATAGGGGTTGGTTGTGATATCATAAATGGCGGGTTGCACATCACCGTTGTGTTTGTATTCGAGCGTAAACGGCCCTGTTCCGACAAAATTAACTTTGATCAGGGCTTCTTCCCCGAGTTCGCAGATTTGAGGCGCCGGCGGCACCAATTGTGCTATGGGCAAGGGGCGTACGATGATTCGGGCAGTGGCTACTTTGGTTTTGCCGCAGGCATCGGTGACGGTTACGCGGACGTTGGTGGATGTGCCTACGAACAGTGTTGCGTTATCTTCCGTGGAGCCGTTTTGCCAGTTGAACGTATAGGGCGGTACACCGTCAAGGACGGCGACGCTTACGGTGCCGGAACCCGGGCCGCAGATGGTCACGGTGTCGGGTTTGATGTCAAGTGCCGGCAGATCGAGAATCGTCAGGGTTTCTTCCGGGTTCAGGCAGGAGCAGGGGTTGTTCAGGCGTACAAACACCGTTTCGGCGCCTTCCACAATGAGGTCGTTCGTGATATTGATCGTCAGGACGACTTCGAACTGGCCTGCAGGAATAACCACTACCGGCGGCAGGCCGGTGTAGTCCACACCGTTGGTAGCGGTGCCGCCGATCACGTACTGGACGGCAACGGGCAACGCTGCGTTGTTGCCGAGGCGTCTGAAGATCAGTTTTACGGTACCGCAACCCTCATTTACCTCCTCGACATCGGTGCTGCCGTTCACCTCAAACTCTACAGACACATTACCGCCTGCGTCAAAAGAACCTGCGTTGATGAATACGGCGGAGTCCCACACGCCGTCGCCTACGTCGGCTATTTTAAGTTTGATGTGGTAGGTTTCACAGGGCGTGACATTGGCGATTGCCGTGAATTTGCGCGTGAAACCATCGTATTGGACTTCATTGACGGCGGGGCCGGTAGCAGGGTTTTGGCCGCAAAGGTTGGTGCTGGAAGCCGGCTGGTTGTTGACGTAAAAAGCCGGGAACGACAGGTGGTTTACGTTGTTGATGGCTACGGGGATATTGGTAGTCGGGATAATGGCGATATTTTGCTGGCCGCCCGGTATGCCGGGGCCGGAGATGAAGAACCCGAACACGTCGTTGAACTGGGAGTTCACGTATTCGCAGTATTCTTCCGAGGCAAACACGAAGTTGAAGGAAAGCGGGGATTGTGTCGGCGTGAAATCAAATTCGATGCTGGCGCGGTCGAACAGGGCGCCGTTGGTCAGCAAGGCCAGATCAGGATCGGGGGTGGATACGCCGTAACCTGCACTGGCGCCGTCCGAGTTGTTCGGGCCGGGGGCTACACTGATGTCACCGGTGGCCATAATGACACCGGTGTTAAACCCGATGTTTGTTTGGCCTTGCGAAAAAGTGCCGATCTGGCCGCCGTTGCCCTGAAAGGTTACGGCGTTCACATCGAAACAGTTGCCGCCGATCAGAATATCCTTCACCAACTCTTCGGCAGAAGCACCGCCTTGTACTTCCAGCGTGGCGGAAAGTGCCTCCACGTATTCCTTGAGGTCTTTCTTGACGCAGGTTTGGCAATACACCGACACATAGTGCCGCGGCGGGGCGGCGGCATCCCAGGTGCAATCGTAGCGCAGAACGAATTCCGCACTTGTGCTTTTGGTTTTAAACGTCAACTGACGCGCGGATTCGTCGTACTGCAGCAAGTCAATGCCGGCGGATGGCGCCCAGGGGAAGGGTCGGCAAGTGCCCAACGCCTGGTCTTCGGGAATTACCAGCGCGTAGGTTTCGCCGGCTACCAGATTTTCGATGCGCAGGGGCTGTTCGGCAGCAGTAGCCGTGACGACGTGCCGTTGTTTATGTCCGTCCAGTACAATACCGGATGCAGCGTTTTCCGGGCCGCTCTGGCTGAAAAGCGGAAACGCGGTGGAGCAAAGTGTAATCAGGGCGGAGAGTAAGCGGGATGTAGAAAGGCTCATAGTGGATTGTTTTGTGTGTAAGCCCAATGTTTGTTCGAGTAAGGATTGAATTGCGGTGGCGTTTGCCACTTTTTTCGGAAGATACTAAATTGAGTGTAGTCGCTGCACTGCGTTGCCACATTAGTTTTTGTTGGAAAAGGCTGATTTTTTGCGTGCAAGGTTAGGAAAATTATCTCATGCCGGGAATGCGTTTTAACAAAAATGTGCCTGATTGGGGCTAAAACATCTCCTGGTACGGTTGTATCGGTGTCTGGCGACACAAAAAATTCCGGATGAAGCGAAATTTTCAAGGGAACACAAAATTGAGTTTGGGCGGTGCGTGTATGTTTTACCCGCCGCTAAGAGCATGGCGGGGTTGTGTGCCTGAAAAAGGCAACGTAAGTTTGCAGCGCCAAAACCGGTTTGTTCACCAACTCAACCCTCCATGGACGGTGATTCGATATTATGCACGCGAAAAAAGGCGGCTCGTGGAATTGCCCGAGCTGGAACCTGGCTGCTGGGTGAACCTGACTCCACCCTTCGCGCCTGACGAACTGGAGGAACTTGCCCGCCTGCTCGAATTCGATCCTGTTTTCCTCACCGACTCCCTCGACCTCGACGAACGCGCCCGCTACGAGCGCGACGAAGATGTGCGCTTCATCCTGATCAATACGCCGGTGCTCAACGAATGGGCCGACGGAGAAAATGAAGCTGTTTTTATCACGGTACCCATCGGCATTATTCTGACCATCGAACACGTAGTCACGATTTCTGCCTACGAAACGCCCGTGCTGGAGTCGTTCCTCGAAGGCAAAGTGCGCAATTTCAATCCCTCCGATGAAAAACGCTTTGTGCTCCAGGTGCTGGAGCAGAACGTGTACTTTTTTCTCTCCTGCCTGAAAAAACTGAACCTGCGCCGGAACCTCATCGAAAAAGAACTGATGAACTCCAGCCGAAATGCCGAACTCAAACAACTGCTGTCCATCGAAAAAAGCCTGGTGTATTTCGTAAACGCCCTGAGCGCCAACGAACTGCTTAAAATGAAGGTGAAACGCACGGACTTCCTGCACATCAACGGCGACGAAGACCTGACCGACCTCTTCGAGGACATCATCATTGACAACTCGCAGGCGCTTTCCATGTCCAACGTACACACCAACATCCTCAACGGCACCATGGACGCCTATTCCAGCATCATTTCCAACAACCTGAACCAGGTGATCCACCGCCTTACGGTTATTACGGTGGTGCTGATGGTGCCTACACTCATCTCCTCGTTTTTCGGCATGAATATCCCGAATGGCATGCCCGACACTCCGCTGGCATTTTACCTGGCGATTGCGCTGTCGGCCGGCCTCACCGGTTTTTTGTACTGGTTTATGAAACGCAGGCGGATTCTGTGAGGCCTTGGCGCGTGCCCACCTGCCGTAGAGCAGAATGTCACAGAGGCTCACAGAGACTGGGAGGACACAGAGTTTTTTTGTCATCCCGAAGGGAATTGTCCGCTCTTAATCGGCCAAAAACTCTGTGCCCTCCCAAACTCCGTGAGCCTCTGTGACACTTTTACTCTACGAGGGCAAATTCTCTGTGTCGCTCTCAATCTCTGTGAGCCTCTGTGACACTTTTACTCTACGAGGGCAGACCTCTTTACCGCATTACGCTCAACTTCGCCACTTTCGCCACACCGGTCAGGGTGTTCTCCAGGCGCACGATGTAGGTGCCCGAGGGCATGCCGAGCACATCCACGTAAAACCGGTTTTCGCCCGGATACACCTGTACGTTTTCGTTGGACATCAGCGATCCGCCGATGCTGTGTACGCTCAGGCGACCGCGGTATGTGTCCGGCGACTGAAACGCCACTTCGGTGGTAAAGCGGGCGGGGTTGGGGAACAGGCTCATTTTTTGGCCGTCGGCGAACACATCGTCCACGATGGTGACGGAGCCGCCGTAGTAGCACTGCGGATCCACGACGTAACTGCTGCCCACGAGCGGAAACTTGCTGAAATTTTCGAACATGGTTTCCTGCAACACCCAGTCGTTGGCGCCGAGCCAGTCCTGCAACAAGGTGGCAAATACCTGCCGGTAGTCGTGCTGAATGCCCTGGAGTTGGTTGCCGGCTGCCAGGTTGCTCAGGTTCACGTTGGTACCCGATACTCCCGGCTCCACGGTTTTTCCAAAAATATACATAGGCGCCAGCGTGCCGTGGTCGGTGCCGAACGAGCCGTTTTCCTTGGCACAGCGGCCAAACTCGGAAAACGTGCAGGCGATGGCTTTTTCGCCGATGGACATTTTGTCCAGGTCATCAAAAAATGCCTGAACGGCTTCCGCCATGGTGCGCAGCAGGTTGGCGTGGTCGCCGAGGGAGGTGTCGCCCGAATCCACCTGGGCGTTGTGCGTATCAAAACCGCCCAGCGAGCAGAGGTAAATTTTGGTTTTGCAGCCGCCGCGGATGAGCCGGGCCACGGTTTTGAGTTGGTTGGCTAAGTTCGTGTTCGGGTAGGTACCGATGTTCGTGCCGGCGTTGAACACCTCGGTGATGCGCTGGGCGTATTTGTTCACGCTTTGTTCCACCGACATGATGAACGCCAGTTCGTCGCCGTGCTCGCTGTCGGGCAGGTTGTAAATCGGCGCGCCGCCGATGGTTTGCACGAGCGAGAAAAAGCCCGCCGGGTCTTGTCCCGTGAGGTTGATGGCATTCTGGTGCTCGGTTTCGGTGTGGAAACCCAACGAGGGATTGGAGTCGCCGATCTGGATACCCAGCGGATCGGGCATATCGGGTGTGGGTGCGCCTTCCACATCGGGGAACAGCGCCTGCATGGAGCGGCCCATCCAGCCGGAACCGAGGCTGAAATTGTCGGGTGTGCCGTCGCCGCCGGTGAGCCACAGGTCGGTACTTTTGAAGTGCGACTGGTTGGGACTTTCGTAGCCCACGCCCTGCACCACGTTCACCCAGCCCTTGTCGTACATGGCTTTCACGGCGCTCATGGCCGGGTGCAGGCCCACGCGTTTGCTGTCTTTGAGTGTGGTGTCGAGGTCAATATAGGAGCCGGCGCCCGTTTCCTGAATGCGGGTAGTGGGGCGGAGCGCGGCATATTCGCTGTATTGTGCAATGGGAATGAGGTTGTTGAGGCCGTCGTTGCCGCCCTTGAGTTGGATCAGCACGAGCGCACGCTCCTGAATATCGGAGCAGTCGCCCACGATTTTAGCGATGCGGCTGTTGGCAAAAGGCCGGAGGGAAAAGCCGTTGACGGCAAACGAAGAGACGCCGGCGGCGGGAAGTATTTTTAGAAAGTTGCGACGTTTCATATTTTTAGTGATGAGTGATGAACGATGAACGATGAGTGCATCAACCAGTCAACCAGTCAACTAATCAACCAGTCAACCAGTCAACCAAGTCAGAATGTCTGGAACTCGGGGGAATACATGATGGCGTTGAGCAGTTTTTCCAGCGGAATTTTGACCTCGGTCAGGTTATTCGTGCTGAGATAATTCTGCCACTCGTAGGTCCAGTCTGCCGCAGGCAGGTTGTCGAGGAAAACGTCGTTGTAAAAATAGTTGAACCGGTCGCTGTCGAGCGTTTCGGGCAGGAGGTATTCGATCAGTTCCTGTACGAGCGCATAAGGGTCGGAGGGGTCGCTGAAAAATCCGCTGTTGCGTACCCAGGTCACAATGTTCAGTTGAAGGAAAATACTGGCCGTCGGCGTGGCGCCGTGCTCCATACGCCCGGTGAGCAACTGTTTGGGAAACTTGTAGCGCGGGATAATGGTGCTGGAGTTGAACCATTGGCGGCTGTATTCCGGCTCCTGGTAGTAGCCCGGGTAGCCGGCCACATCGTTGGAGAAAAAGATCGGCAGGCCGGCGGGCATCAGCAGGCGCTGGATAATGCCGGTGGAGTACAGTTGTTCGTAGTGCCCGCGCGGGTTGGCGGTCGGGCTGGGGATGGGGAGGCCGAAAAACGAAATCATCTGGAGCGTCATTTCGAGCGGCGACTTGATCATGCCGCCCACGATTTCGTCGGCGTTGTCGGAGTCGTCGGCATCGAAAAAGTGCTGACTTTGCAGCAGTTGCTGCACAATGGGTTTGATTTCGTAGTTGCCGGTGCGGAACGCAGTAGCCAGCGGCTCAATGATGTCGGTTTCGATTTCGGGCGTGATGTTCCGGTTGACAAACCAGCGGTACAGCCTGCGGACGAAATTGCGCGACACCTCAGGCTGGGCAAACACCATGTTCACAAAGTTGTCGAGTTCCGTCCACATGCCGTTGGCATTGGTAGCGCCGGCGATGGTGGTTCCATTGAATTTGCTGCTGAAGGTTTTGCTGCCGGTGTCGTGCTGGTTGAACTGCACGATCCCGCGCGGGATGCCGGTTTCGGGGTCGCTCTGGTCGCGGTTGTTGCGTGCGCGGAAGCCGGTAAATACCCGTGCTGCTTGTTCGATGTCGCCTTCGGTGTAATTCGTATAGTCGCCGTCACCGATCTGCGGACCTTTTCCGATGGTAAACAGTTCGAAAAACTCGCGGGCGAAGTTTTCGTTGGGGTTGGTCTTGGTGTTCTGGTGGTTGTTGAGGTAGATCAGCATCGTGTTGTCGGTCACGATTTTAGTGGCCAACTTTTTGAAATTGCCCAGCGAAGCCCAGCGCATAAGGGAGAGATAGTCAAAGAAGTGGGTATTCCCGTAGGTGTTGGCCGTGACGATCATGTGCTGGTGCAGGAAAAACGCCATTTTGTGCGAGATTCCCGGGTCGTGCAGGGCTTCGTTGACCCACCAGCCCATGACGTAGCGGCGCAGCACGAAGTCTTCGGCGGGCAGGGTTTGGCCGGGCGGGTTGATCCAGGTGGTGTTTTCCACGCCGGTGGTGCCCGGATTGTCGTACACGGGTTGGGCGATTTGCAGGGCCGGGGTTACCAGAAGCGACGCAACCGCCTGGTCGGCGCTCATGCCGGCCAGTTGGTCCACTTTGGCTTTGGTGTAGCGGTAGCTGGCACGGCGGAGCAGGTGTGCCGCCCGGCGATGCCCCAGGGAACCGGACAAGGGTGCGAGTGAAGCCATTTCGCAGATTGTTTAGTTGGTGAAAAAACGGGTGACTGCTTCGGCTCTTTGGCGGGCGTGGCGGCTTCGACGGAAGTATTGGGCGGAAGTTTAAAATCTCCTTATGGAAATCCCGATATTCGTTTCCACCTCCAAAGGTTGAAAGTTTCCGGCGTTTCGCCCCCCACTTCTGTCAATTTTTTACCGAATTCCACGAAACCCCCTTGCCTATCTGCCGAACGACCTATATTCGCGGCTGAACTAACATTCGCTTTCACTAAATCTACCGCTTTTTGTTATGAAAAAACTACTTACACATTTCACTTGCTTGACCTCATTTGCATTAGCCTTGTTCTTTGCGACACAGGTGACTGCTCAAGGTACCCACAACTCCGGCATTGACAGCATCCGAATCCGGATCAAAACTGGGACAAGCTCATTCATTGATGTTCGTGCTGGCAACTGCGGCTACGGTACAACCGCACCAGCCTCTACCACCGATCCTACACTCATCGATTGGAGCGGTACGCTCGGAAACAGTTTTTGCGCACCTATTGCATGGGCCTACGGTACCAATCAGGATACATTTGGCTGTGCGGCCCTTCCAGCCGGTTCTTTAACCGGTAAAATTGCGCTCATCCGCCGTGGGGGAGTGCCCGCTGCTTGTGGTTTTTCTGCCAAAGCGCTCAACGCCCAAAACGCAGGTGCCGTTGCAGTAATAATCGCCAATCACCACCTGAACGCCGCTGATAATGATTGTACCGTCAACGGTATGCAAAATGGCCCTGAAGGCAGCTCAATTACAATCCCTGTGTACTTCGTGTGCCGTGCCGTCGCCGACCAGATTGACGCGGCAATCCGCGCAGGTGGTGCAGAAGTGTGCTTGCTGCGCCCGGATGTGGAAATAGACGGCATTTACTTGCCTACGGCCAGCAAAAGAACCCCGGTATCTCAAATCCCGGTTGACACGCTCGGGTTTGCCTTGACTCTGACCAACCGTGCAGCCACGAATCTCACAACGATGGAAATGAAGGCTGAAGTTTTTGATGTCAGCAACAACCTGCTCCACAGCACAAGTAAGATGTACCCTGATTATGACCCAGCTGTTGCTGACAGTTTTGAGATAATCTCCTTTGGAGAGTTTGCCCCCGAATTGCCCGTTGGAGACTACAGAGTACGGTATTCGACTACAGCCAGCAATGGCTATGGCATTCCGGATGTTGCCGAAACAAGGTTCTATGTTAGCTCCAATTTGTTTTCAAAAGACGACGGTGCCACCATCGCCTACCGCCCCAACCCGACGGTCGATTATGGCGTGGGAGCCATGTACACCATGAACCCGAAAATTACCGAAAAATACATGACGAAAACCATTCAGTTCGCATTCGCCACAAACGCCGGCGAATTACCTGCGGCAAGTGTTTCGGCAGACATTTACCTGTTCAAGATTAAAGATGATATTACGGCAAACCTGAACAATTTTGTCCGCGACGGTGGGTTCATCTCACCCAGTTTCGACTGGCTTGGTACCGCGCCTTACGTTGCTCAGCCTGGTACCACTAGCTTCTCCGACCAATCGGCGGAACTAATTGATATCAGCACAGGCAACTTCGGTGTTGAACTCGAAGCTGGCAAACGGTATGTGGCTGCGGTGCAGTATAGCGGTATCCACAAAGCGGCTTTTCATGCCTTTGATGAAGATGCCGAAATCGGCTACCCATCCTTGTTCATCCACTGGCCCAACGCAAGCGGTGCTCAAACTTGGTTCAACGGTTTTTCAGATTTGCCCGGCCTCAATCCAGTCGTTCGTATGTTCCTTGACCTCGTAAACACCACCGACGAAACCAAACTGCCGGAAGCCAGCATGCAGATCCGTCCGAACCCGATCGTGGAAACGCTCAACCTGCAGGTAGAACTCGACCAAGCCACCGACGTCACCGTCACCATCGCCGACCTGACCGGCCGCGTCATCACCTACGAAGTGCGTGAAGGTTTCACCAATGGCTTGCTCACGTACCAACTGCCGCAACTGGCTTCGGGCACCTATCTGGCTCGTATCGCCACCAAGCAAGGCACGCTGACGAAGAAGTTTATCGTGCAGAAGTAAGTGATGAGTGATGAGTTTACATCACTTCGGAAACATTATTCTGACTTTTTGACCGGTGGCTGGTGGGGTATACCTGCCGGCCACCGGCTTTTTTATCATATTCCGGAGCTGCCGGGTGCGGGCGGTGCGTAATCGCAAAATCACGCCCTGCACGTTAACCCCACCCCCGGCCCCTCCCCAACGGGGAGGGGTGACGTGGCAAACACCATAGATTACACTTTAACCATGAAGTTGAAGCGTAATCTACGTCTCCCCTCCCCGTTGGGGAGGGGCCGGGGGTGGGGTTAACACACAGGGCGAAGTCATGCTCCCGACAATAAAATTTATCTCCCTCCGACATTCGATCGAACTTTGGCCCGCTTTTTGAAAAGCAGTACGTGGCTGTTTGTTTTCCCGTAAACGGCTGCGTTTTTTAATCCTTGCACGATCATGTTTTGCCGCTCGGCAGCATTTTCAATCCGCAACCAATTGTTTTTTCCATGTTTCCACGCGTACTCCCGCTATTGGCGGGCCTATGGCTCGCTTTTGCGCCCACACTTTCTGCACAACCAGGTTTTGCGATGCCCGTGATCAACGAGGCAGCGCCGGGGAGTTTCGCGGTACTTCCGGTGACGGTTACCAATTTTGACAGTATGGTGTCCATGCAATTTGTCATCCAGTGGGATCCGCAGGTGCTGTCATTTTACAGCGTGACCAGCCTGAATCTCCCGGGTTTGATGATTGAGGACTTTGCCACACAAGATATCGGAAGTGGTATTTTACGCTTCACCTGGCAGGCGCCGAATGTGCAAACAGGTGTAACAGTAGCCGACCAGACGGCTATTTTTCGGGTGCGCTTTTTGCTTGTCGGACCAATAAACCAGGGTTCGGCAGTGATTTTTAACGGCGTGCCGCCCACCGACTTCGAAGTGGTGAAAGCCGGAAATCCGGCCACTGGCTACGACATGGAGGACTGCCCGCTAAGCAACGGCTACGTCGCCATCGGATTCACCCTGAGCACCGACTGGATCGAAGGGGAGAATTCCCTCCCGGTGTCGTTTGCGCCCAATCCTTTCCCGATTTCTACCACGGCTACGTTCGATCTGGACAAAGCCTCCGACTTGTACATGGTGCTCACCGATGCCTCCGGGCATCCGGTGCTGGACCGCAAAATATCGCTCCCGGCTGGCCGTCATGGCATGGAACTTGCCCCGGACAGGTTTCGGGACAGCGGTATTTATTACCTGATTCTCCGCACGGCCGACCGCTCCTGCGTTCGCCCGTTGGTTAAACTTTGAGACAAACTTTTTTTCATCATCCCTATATTTCGTGTTCAAGATGAGACCGATTCGTACACACTTCCTCATGGCTGGTCTGCTCCTGTTCCTGCACCTTCAGGTTTCCGGGCAAGCATTGATCACTACTTTCACGCCGGCAACGGTTACCGCAGCCGTCGGCGACACGGTGTCGCTACAACTAAAAGTTACCAACTTCACCAACATCACCTCGCTGCAACTGCCGATCACGTACAACGCTTCGTTGTTGCAGTTCGTTACGATTACCGGCGCTACTCTGCCCGGTTTTGCCGCTTCCAACTACAACGCCACCAGCGGCAAGGTGACAGTATCGTGGTATCCCGATCTGGCGCAGTACCCCAGCGGGTATACCGCTGCCGCCAACGCCACAATTTTTACCATGCGCTTTATCGTGACGGCTCTCGGCAACTCTGCGGTGAATATCGCCAATGTAACGCCGGGTATTGAGGTAACCCGGAACAACATCGAGATATCCGTAACCTTCGGCTCGGGTGGTACCACCATCACCGGTACCGGCAACCCCGCCACCACGTTTCAGGTGCAATCCAACACCATCCACATTGCCAAGGGCCAGACGGGCTGCATGCCGGTGACGGTTAAAAATTTCAATAATCTGGTTTCCATGTCCTATGTCATGCACTGGGACACCTCGGTACTGCAATACCAGAACACCAAAAACTACAACCTGCCCGACCTCGCAGCGTCGAGTTTCAACGTGTTGCCCGCCAACTCCGGCAACCTGCTGATGAGCTGGTTCGAGCAGGCGCTCACCGGGATCACGCGGCCCAACGGCACCACCATTTACGAAGTATGCTTTTTGGCAAAAGGTAATGCCGGAAGCACGTCCATGGTCACCATTGACGGCGTGGGCTTCCCGCCCGGCGGCGGCCCTGCCGAGGCGATCACCCTGTCGAGCACCGACGTGTGGACACCCGGTTCCGGGGTGGCCGACACTATTTTTGTGATCGCGCCGCTACCGCCCGCAAATGCCGTGACCTTCACTGCCGACAAGGATACGGTCGTAGTCAACGGCATGACCTGCGTGGACGTGCGTGTGAAAAACTTCACGGATGTCATCTCGACCCAATTCGGGATCACGTACAACCCGGCCATCATCCAGTTCAAATCGCCCATTCAGTTCGGCAGCAACCCGTTGGGACTTTCCGCCGCCAACTTCAACACCAGCATACCCGGTGAAATCAAATTCACCTGGTTTGACCAGAACGCACTCGGCGTGGATTTGCCCGACAGCACCATCATTTTCTCGATCTGTTTCAACGCCATCGGCGCAGGCGGCACACAATCGCCGTTCAATTTCGTCAGCCTGCCCGGCCTGCCCGTGGAAGTGGTGAAAGAACCCGGCGGTGAAGTGACGCCACAACTGAACAACGGCCACGTGTACATCACGGCGTTTGTACCGCCGGTTTTAACAGTAACGCCGACGCCGGCAAATTGCAGCGGCTCGGCTACGGGTTCCATTTCGACCAAACTGATTCAGGGTGGACCTGCGATGAACTATACCTTTTCCGGGCCGGGCATCAGCGGCGGCAGCATGACAACGACGGACACGTTTGTCGTCAACCTGACGCCAGGTACCTATACCGTCACCGTAACGGTGTCGGGCGGCGTTACTGCTACCGCTACGGCTGTAGTAACGGCGCCGGCTGCCGTTTCGTCGGCTATTTCCGTCAACAATGTCACCTGCTTCGGCGGCTCCAACGGCGCCATCAACCAGATACCGGCAGGGGGAACAGCACCCTATACCTACAAATGGGCCGGAAACCCCGCGCTGCCCGGCAACGGTATGCCCACGACGCAGAACCTGAGCGGCCTGGTAGCCGGCACATATACCGTTACGATCACCGACTCCAAGGGCTGCACATTTGTGTCCAACCCGGCGATACAGGTGAATCAGGCTACGTCGCCGTCGTTTGCGCCGAGCCTTACTCTGATCGGGCGGGTCAACTGTTTTGGCCAGAGCACCGGTTCGGTCTCACTGCCCAATCCGAGTGGAGGCACGGCGCCGCATACGTTCTCGTGGAGCAACGGCGCCGTCACCAAAAACATTACCAATGTGGCAGCCGCCACATACACACTGACCGTCACGGATGCCAACATGTGCACCAAGACGTTCCAGTACACCGTTCCCGGCCCCACTGCTGCATTGGCTATTTCTCAAACCGGCTCCACCACTCCGGCCACTTGCTTTGGTGCCAACAATGGCAAAGCTTCCGTCAATGTTTCCGGCGGTACGCCGTTCTCCGGCACACCTGCCTACACGGTATCCTGGCGCAAAGACAGTCCGACGGGCAACGTCATTGACACCGGTACAAATGCCGACAACCTTGTGCCCGGCGTATACTATCCCGTAGTGACCGACAGCTTCGGCTGCACGGCCAATATCGCCAACCCGATCACGATTCTCGGCCCGACAAGTGCGATCACCACCAATCCCACGACCTCGAACGTGAAGTGTTCCGGCAACAACGACGGCTCCATTACCCTGGCGCCTGCCGGCGGAAACGGCGGCCCGTACACCGTGCTGTGGTCACCGAACAACCAGTCCGGCCTTACCATCAACAACCTGCCTCCGGGCAGTTATATCCCGACGGTGACCGATGCGCAAGGCTGTACCACCACCACGGCGGCCATCAACATCACGGCGCCGCAACCCATCGCCGTCGGCGACACGACCATCGTACCGCAGGACGGCCTGACCCCCGGCTCCATCACCCTCGAACAGATAACCGGCGGTACCGGAACGCTGACATACAGCTGGACAGGCCCGAACGGGTTCACGTCCAACAACCAGAACATCACCGGCCTGACGTTCGGCCTGTACACCGTGACCATCACCGATGCCAACAACTGCACGATGACGGCCACTTATGAGGTAAAGAGTACCAATATCCTGATCTTAAGTACGGCGAGTCCGATCAAGCCGTCTTGTAACGACGACGGTTGTATTACGTTCAACATTCCCCCGGGCGCCATACCGCCTTTTCTTATTGATTTGAAACGCACGGGAGACCCCACCAGCAAACAATACCCCACCACCCTGAATACCTTCGAAGTGTGCAACCTCCCTTCCGGAGTTTATGACGCAACCATTTCCGACGCATCCGGCAATTCGCACACCATCAGCCCGATCCCGGTGGCGCAGTTGCAGCAAGCCATTGTCAGCGATTCGCGCGTGGAGCCGTTTGATGATTTCAAAAACGGCTCGATCAAACTGAACCCGGTGCCTGCCAGCGCCAACCTGACATACGAGTGGAACTACAACGGCCTGACGAGCAGTACGATTTCCAACCTCGACTCCGGCACCTACGTGGTTACGGTAACCAACCTGACCTCCGGTTGCACAGCCGTGTACACCTTTGAACTCAACCGCACCTACCAACCCTTCCAGTGTAGCCTCGTGCAGGTGACACCTACCACTTGTGCCAATGCAAGCGCCGGCGCGATCTCGATTTCCGTATCCGGCGCCGACGGCCCGACCTACACCTACGCCTGGGCCGGCCCGAACGGGTACACGTCCACCAATCAGAACATTACCGGCCTGTTGCCGGGCACATACACCTGCACGGTGTTTGATGAAAGTCTGGTACCGCATACCTGCCCGGTGGCTACGGTCACCTCGCAGTCACAACTCGCCGTCACGAACGTAAACATCCTGACCGACTACAACGGCTTCGAGGTCAGCGGCGCAACGGTATGCGACGGCGGCGCCTCGGTGGTCTTCTCGGGTCAGGTCGGCAACGTGAACGTGGCCTGGAGCAACGGCGTATCGGGCGCCTCGAACACCACCCTCTGCGGCGGCAACTACACCGTGACGGTCACCGACCAGTTGGGTTGTACGTCCACCTGGACGGGCAGCCTGACCTTCCCGACTTCGGTGGTAGGCAGTGCCGTCATTTCCACCAACTTCAACGGCTACGGCGTGAGCTGCGACGGCCACTGCGACGGCAGCGCCAGCGTATCCGCCGTGGGCGGCGTGCCGCCGTATCGCATTGCCTGGCCGACCGGTCAGGTGGACCAACAGGTGCTGCTCGGCGGGTTCTCCCAAGCCAATCAGTTGTGCGGCGGCGAATACAAAGTGACCATCACCGACAAAAATAACGTGGTCACGGTGTACACCTTCACGATCACCGAACCCGACCCGTTAGTATTTGAATATTCAAGTGTGCCGCCGGTGTCCTTCAGCCTCTGCGACGGTGAAGTGATCGCCGATGTGCCCGCAGGTGTGGGCGATCTTACCCTCACCTGGTCCACCAACCTCGGCAAAAACGGTACCGGCCCGCGGGCCGAAGATCTCTGCCCGGGCGAACGCGTGACCTTTATCGTGGTAGACGAAAACGGCTGTACCGGTGTAGGCAACTTTCAGATGGAATATCCGGTGGACGGCTGTCTCCAGGTACGCCCGGTCATTACGCCCGGCTCGCTTGACGGCAAAAACGACTACGCACTCATCACCTGCATCGAAGATTACCCGGATAACGTCTTCGAAATTTACAACCGCTGGGGCCAGTTGGTGGAAATCATCCGGGGCTACAACAACGGCAGCAG
This sequence comes from Saprospiraceae bacterium, assembly GCA_016787285.1. GTDB lineage: Bacteria > Bacteroidota > Bacteroidia > Chitinophagales > Saprospiraceae > M3007. Next base: position 44,408 of record JAEUUV010000095.1, read on the forward strand.
CCGCTGGGAGGGCTTCAAGGACGGACAACTTCTGCCCGACGGCGCGTACTACTTCGTGCTGAAATACACCGACAAAGACGGTATCGGCCAGGTGCTCAAAGGTAATATCAATCTTATCCGCTAATATCGCCGTTTGCCGTCGGCTGTTGGCTTCCCTTCGCACAAGGAAGGCCAGCAGCCGGCGGCCAACAGCCCAACATTCACCTTCCCATCACATCGGTTATTATGAAAAAAGTACTCTTTACTTCCATATTCGGCCTGCTCGTACTGGCCGCTTCGGCTCAGGAACACGCCGTGTACTCCCACTATCAGGTCATGCCGACGCTCATCAACCCGGCGCTGGTTGGTTTTGACAATTCCCACACCTTTTTGGTAAACGCCCGCAGCGCATGGTCGGGGTTCCCCGGCGCGCCCACCACGTACACGTTCATGTACAACGGCCCGGTGGGCGACAAACTCGGCCTTGGTGGCAGCGTACTGTCCGAAACCATCGGCTCGCAACATGTCAGCCGTATCCAGGGCATGTACTCGTTCCGCTTCAAATTGCAAAGCGCCCAGATCGGTCTGGGTTTGACGACGGAATTCCTGCGCCGCCGCGTCAACAACGACGTGCTGAGCAATCCGCTCGTGGATCCGGGCGACCAAACGCTGGAAGGCGCCGTGGACGGCCAGCAGGTGTTTTCCTCGTCGTTTGGCGCACACATCCTGTTCGATCAAAAAGTGTTTCTCAGTCTTGTGTTGCCCACGGCCATTCGCGCCCGTCTCGACGAAATTCCGCTCGACGATCCCACGCTCGAAAACGGCGCCGGCACGCAGTATTTCATTTTCCAGTTAGGCGCCAATCTGGACCTGCCCAACCAGAATTTCAAACTCGTTCCTTCGCTCGCCATTCGCCGCGTGCGCGACGTGCCGTTCCAGGTGGACCTGAACGTGCAGGGCCGTTTCCTCGACGACAAACTCGTGGCGGGCCTGACCTACCGCCCCAATTCCAAAGGCTCAATGGCTTTCCTGCTCGGCACACGCTACAACAACTTCAACCTGTACTACAGCTACGACGTGTCGTTCGGGCCGTTCCAGCAGTACAGCACCGGCTCGCATGAGGTCACCGCGGCGTACAGTTTTGCCCGTAAAAAACCGGTGATTCCGATTCAGAACACGAACATCTACCAGCAAGGGGAATAGAGATTGATTCGATTGATTCGATTGTACAATTTTCGGGGGCAAGGTTACGGCGGGAATCCTGCGTATGCAAAACCTGAGCGTAATCGAATCAATCGGATTAATCGAATCAATCGGAACAATCGAATCAATCGGATTAATCGGATTAATCGAATCAATCGAAACAATATTAACAATTGGTTTTTGGGATTGGCCTCTCCGCGAAACGTCGCCGGAGGGGCTTTTTTCGCAGGGCGGCACGTGTCTCGTGCGCAGGGGTACGTGTCGCATCCGCAGGGGTACGTGTCGCGTCCGCAGGGGTACCTGTCGCGTCCGCAGGGCTGCACCCTGCGTTGATGTATGGCGCCCTTTCAGGGCTTTGCGGGTTAGATTTGCAGGCTCAGCATCCAGTCGAGCGTAGCCTGAAACACCTGTTCCTGCTCGGGTTCGTTGTGAATTTCGTGGTACAGGCTGGGCCACTCCCGGAAGGCTACTTTTCCCCGAAGACGACCGGCCAGTTCGCGGGTGGCGGGCGCCGAGGTGATGCGGTCGCCGGCGCCGTGCAGCAGCAGCAGGGGGACAGGTGTTTCGCCGCTGTACTGGTTTAGCCAGATGGCTGCGTCCAGCAGTTGGATGCCGGCGGCTACGCTGAGCCGGTTGTGTACCAGCGGGTCGTTTCGGTAGGCTTCCACTACCAGTGGATTGCGGGAAAGGAAGTGCTCGGCAAGTCCGTTGGGCAGTCGAAGCGACGGGGTCAGGCGGTTCAGGACGCGTCCGGCCAACACTTTCAGTACCGGAGCCGGAAACGCCAGTCGCACCCAGGGCGCCGTGGCGATCACCCCGTTCAGGTTCGGGCGGCGGCGCAGGAGGTAGTTCAGCACCAGATTTCCGCCCATGGAATGGCCGTACAGGAAGTGCCGGGCATCGGGATAACGCTCCCGTGTTTCGTCAAGCGCCTGACCGATGTCGTCCAGCAAGGCGTCCAGGCTGCGGGCATGGCCGCGGGTGCCGGCGCTTTTGCCGTAGCCCTGCTGGTCGTAACCGAGTACAGCCACGCCACGGTCGTTGAACCATTGCCCGAGGTGGTCGTAGCGTCCGATATGCTCGCCCTGGCCGTGTACGAGGGTGATGGCGGCCCAGGGTTTTTTCTCCGGCCAATGAGCGGCGTGAATGCGCAGGCCTTCGGCGTTGGTCCAGGTGAGTTCTTCCATTGTCGGTGCAGGTTAGTGGTCAAAATATGTTCGGGTTTCCCGGGCAAAACCCGCGACCCGGGCGCCGGGCGCATCGGGGTGGATTTTTTCCAGTAAAAACTGCCGCGCTTCGGGCAGGGTAAAAAACGCACCGGTGTAGTAGCAATACGGGCCGCCGGGCACCTGACGCAGGAATACGGTTTCGTATTTGCGAAGCCGGGCATCATCCGCAGCAAGCGGTTTTTCGGTACAGGCAATTTCTACGGTGTAGCCGGTGAATGTGCCGGGCAAAGGCTTGGGCGCCGCCGGTTTGTTTTCCAGTAGTTCGGAAAAATAGTCGGTAGCGCCGGAGGAGACAGTGGGCCGTGTGCTGTTGTCAGTGGATGGCGGCGGCGGTACCGGGGTAGCGGTCACGGTAGGTATGGGTGGTCGAGCGGGGCTTGACCGGGTGTCTGGTGCGGTTTTTCCAGTGGAGGCGCCAAGCGCCAGCCAGGCTGCACGCGTGGTGGAATCGGCAGGAAGGTTTTTTACGCGCAGTTCGACCCGGCGGTTTTGTCGCTTTTCGGCTTCGGAGCAGCGGGCGCCGCGTCGGCAGCGGTTGATCGGTTGCGACTCGCCGTATCCTTTGGTTTTCACACGTTTGTCGGCTACGCCTCGGTGTATCAGGTACGAGCCGACGGCCTGTGCACGCCGCTGCGACAAACGCAGGTTGTACGCCGTGCTGCCGCTCGCGTCGGTGTGTACGCCTACCTCGATCGTGGCTGCGGGCGTGGATTTGAGCAGGGTAGCCAGGGCATCCAGCGTGCGCCAGGCCTCCGAACCGACAGCCGAACTGTTGGCCGGGAAATGCACGTCGGCCAACACAAGGTGCAGGGCGGCGGCAGGTTGGGCGGTGGCGTCTAAAGCAGCAAAAAGCAGCAGGAGAACAGAGCGGATGTTCATGGATGTACTGTTGCATGTTGGCCGGGGTGTGGCAAAAGTAGTGCTAAACCTCGATTATGCTTAAGTTTGCCCCCATGCGTATCGTTTTTATGGGCACGCCCGATTTTGCTGTGCCCGCACTCGAAATTTTGCTGAACCGCGGCCACGAAATTCCCGCCGTGGTCACCGCTCCCGACAAGCCCGGAGGCCGTCAGGGAATGCAGGAGTCTGCCGTGAAAAAGTTCGCCGTAAGCCACGGATTGCGGGTGTTGCAACCGGAAAAACTGAAAAATCCGGCCTTTCTGGAGGAACTGCGTGCCTGCCGTGCCGACCTGCAGGTGGTCGTCGCCTTCCGGATGCTACCCGAAGCAGTATGGGCCATGCCGCCCCTCGGCACACTCAACCTGCACGGCTCGCTGTTGCCGAAATACCGCGGCGCAGCGCCGATCAACTGGGCCGTCATCAACGGCGAAACCGAGACCGGGGTTACCACCTTCCTGCTTCGCCACGAAATTGACACGGGCGACATCCTGTTTCAGGAAAAAATGCCCATCGGCGAAAATGAAACCGCCGGCGAACTGCACGACCGCATGATGGACGTCGGCGCCCGGCTCGTGCTGCACACCGTGCAGGCCATCGAACGCGGCGAGGCCCGCCCACAACCTCAGACCGACACCGAGGCCACACATGCGCCCAAAATTTTCACGGAAACCTGCCGGATCAATTTCGAGCAACCCACGCGCTGGGTGCATGATTTCATCCGCGGGCTGAGTCCATACCCCGGCGCCTGGACCCTGCTGAGCGGCAGCACGCTCAAAATTCTCCGGACGGAAAAAGAAGTGGCCGCACACGACCTCGTGCCCGGTCGCTTCGTCACCGACGGCAAAAGCCGGCTCAAAATCAGCACACTCGACGGCTTCGTACAAGTGCTCGAACTCCAACTCGAAGGCAAACGGCGCATGGGTGTGCGGGAGTTTTTGAATGGACACCGGAATCTGTTTGATTGATTCGATTGATTCGATTGATTCGATTGATTCGATTGGAGTCACAGCCGATACCTTTCGGCGGAGCGCATGTATCCTGCACTCAAAACTCAAAACTCAAAACTCAAAACTCAAAACTACCAAAGCCACCCTGCCCGGATATCAAACACATCCGCCTCGTGCCGGTGCGCTTTGAGGGTAGCGCCAAACTGGACGTGTTTTCCAATCAGGTAAAAAAGCCCGTATCGCTGGTACAGCAGATCGGTGGTGCGGGTTGGGTTGTGTACATAGACGCCCATATGCAGGGTGAACCGCACGCGTCCGGACAGCAGTTCGTGGCCGGCCAGCAGGCCGCCCAGCAAGGCGCTTCGGGAATCGCCCACGCGGTCAAGTTCCGCCCGTCTGCCGCCGTCGTGAATCCATTCGGTGCCGGCGGAGAGGGCGCTGATCCGGCCTACGCGCCGTCCCGCCATAGCGATGCCGCCGATCAGCCAGTGCAAGTTGCTTTCCGGAAACTGGTCGTTTGCCTCCACGGTTTTGAGTGACCCTACGGCGTGCAGGTACCAGAAATTGCGGGGTTCGTTTTTCCAGTCCTGCGTTTTGGGCGCGCGACGAATGGGCGCCGGGTTCAAATTGTACGCGGCGCCGGCATTCCAGGTAGGGAAATTCATGCCCTTGTTGGGGCTTTTCATGCCGCCGTTCGAGATGTGGTTGTAGTTGAAACCCAGCGACAGTTCCCAGTTCGGGGTGGCTTTGTACGTCAGGTAGACATTGGTCATCAGGAAAAAACTGATGGGTGTGCTGAAAAAAAGGTTGGTCGGGTTGGTTTCGGCATCGTACACGCGGTTCAGGTACGACACCCCGATGCCCATTTGCACGGAACCGTACAGCCGCCGGTCGGGACGGATGAGCGGCTCCACGAACGCCGCCCCCGTGAGGCAGGAGCCGAGCACGGCGGGGTTGTCGTAGTTGATGTACTGGAGCATAAACCCGCGCTTGGCCACTACGCCCGACCGGCTCGTACGTGCTTCACGCGTTTCGATCCATTGCACGTTCAGTTCCGCTCCAAAGGGTTTGGAGTTGGATACGCCGATCAGGTCCCGGGAGTGCGGGATGATAAATCCGTAATGCGCGCGCATGCCGAGCAGCATGGGGTTGCGGGTGGGTTCGGGAGGCGCTTCAGATTGTGCGTAAGCAGCAAGCGGTAGAAAAATAAGCCAAATGAAAGCCGATTTCATGCAAAGACTGCGTGATATGGTATGCTTTTTTCAAAATGGAGAGCGGACGGCGTTGCGCCCGCTCCCGCGTATGGTGACACCCGCGCATGTAGCAGCAGGCGGAACGACGGCGGCCCCGTCGAGCGGGGTTCCACCGTTTTCTTGATACCTGGCGTTTGAGGGCAACAAAAGTACGCGTTCGGGCACAGACCTTCCAGGTTTTTAAAACCTGGAAGGTCTAAGCACCCAAAAAAACTGCGTTTCTTCCACTACGGAACCACTCATGAAAATGCTGTTTGCCAGGTACATCTCCGGGTCGTTTTGCAGTTGTCCGGCAAAGGTTTTTTCCACCAGAAAAATGATCGGTGTGTGTGCTACTTCTGCTTCCACCTTGGCACGGCCCGCACCCATTTCGCGCGCCACCACCCAGTCGAGCGGCAGCGGCGGGCGGGTGCCGGTCAGGAAATTTGCCTGCGGAAATGCGGGCAGGGTTTTCACATTCGGGCCATAGCGCCGGGTCAGATCGTCCAGGTCGCGGTACAGCGCTGCGGTTTCGGGATTGCTGTATATGCCTGAAAGTTTGGGAAATATGTCGCCAAGGTGCTCGGTCATGGCGGCCCGCGGCCCATCGCGGTACACCCACGCGTAGCCCCAGCGAAACAAGGCAAGCAGGGCAACGAGCGCAACGATGCTCCACCCGGTGGGTGACTTATCCGGGAATGCGGAGGTAAGCAGCCTGCGGGAAATTTCCAGCGCCGCATACGCCCAGGGCACCGCGAACAATACGGGCAAATTGTAGCCCCAACTGACCGACGCGCACCAGCACAACGCGAGGAGCAGGTTTGAGTTTTGAGTTTTGAGTTTTGAGTTTTGAGTTTCGCGCTTCCATTGCCATGCGCCGTAGCCGACCGCCACCCAGAACAACAGGCGCGTTTGCGCAAACGGCGCAGTGAATTCCTGCCGTTCGGCAATCGTCCAGGCATAACTGCCGGCCAGCGCTGCCAACCAGAGCACCCAAAGCCAAAAGGTTGTTTGCCTGTGCTTTTTTTTCCACCAAAACCACCCTGCGGGAGCGAGCAGCACTACGGTCAACCCCGCCAAAACCGGCTGGATGCGGAAATAATCTAAAACACCGTGTTGCAGCGCCTGCCCGGAATTGGTGGCCGAAGTGGTCATCGCCAGAAAAGGCCCGAGCAGGTTTTTGGAAAAAAGGTACGCCCAAATACCTCCAGCCCCCAGCGCAACGCCGGCTGTACCGGCAAGCACGGAACCGCCCATCGGTACCAGCCACAGCAGCGCCATCGGGTAAAACGACTGCTTGCACAGCAGCACGGCCACCAAAAACAGCCCGGAGAAAAAACCGCCCCGCCAACCAGGCACCTGACTTCGGCACCAGATAGCCAGCGCGCCGAACAGCAGTCCGTCTGTCGTATGCCAGGCCGCCGGCGGATAGCAGTGTACCGACAACACAAAAGCAAACGCAGCCAGTTGCCAGCGGTACGCGCCCCGGGCCAGTACGGCGGCGCCAAGCCAACTGTACGCCGCCACTTTCAGGTAAAAAATCCAGCGTTCGCCCAGTACCGCGAGGTGTTCGGGCAGCAGGGTGAGTTCCAGCGCGCGCAGCCAAACGGGCAGGGGCGGGCGCACGTACACGAGGTCGGCGTAGAGGGTTTTGCCGCTCAGCACTTGCCAGGCCAAGCCGCTGAGAAAGCCGCCGTCCGTTTCGTTGATGCCGAACGGGGCGTAAAGGAGGCAATACGCCGCCACAATTGTGAAGAAAAGTAGTGGCCAGAGTCGGGCGGATTTCATTGGGCCAAGGTAGCCGTTTCCCGAAAAAACCGTGCGGAGCACTACTGTGTGTATTTTTGTGGCCGGCATCGTTTAAACCCTGACACAATTCTCCCGTCTTAACGAGCAAAACACAGCATTTGCAGGTGCAAACAACAAACAAGCCCGCCTCGGACGAACAAATCATGAACCTGTTGCGCTCGGACGGTACCTTCGAGCGGGGGTTCCGGTTGTTGATGAGTACCTACAAAGAGCGCCTGTACTGGCACATCCGCCGGATGGTGGTAGTGCATGAAGACGCCGACGATGTGTTGCAAAACACCTTTGTGAAAATTTATCGCGGGGTGCTACAGTTTGAGGAAAAATCCAAATTGTACACCTGGCTGTACCGCATCGCCACGAACGAGGCGATCAGTTTCCTGCAAAGCCGGAACCGGCGCGCGTCGGGTTCCCTTGACGATCACGACGGTATGCTGGCTGCCCGCCTTCGCGCCGATACGTGGTTCGACGGCGATACGGTGCAGCAGCAACTGCAGGAAGCCATCGCCCGGCTGCCCGACAAGCAGCGCACGGTGTTCAACCTGCGCTACTACGATGAGATGCCCTACGAGGAAATGTCGCGTGTGCTCGATACTTCGGTGGGCGCCCTCAAGGCTTCGTTTCACCATGCGGCCAAAAAAATAGAAACCCATTTCCGCGAAGCGGATCATTTTTGAACAAAATCCAGGATATTGAACACATGAAAGCCAAGTATCCGGACAAGTTTACTTAACGAATTCTGCGTAACGTCTGTGTATTTGTCTGTGAACATCTGTGCAAAATACGCTACAAACCGTGCCGAATGCGACAAGTTTCACGCAGACGTTCGCAGACAAATACACAGACGTCACACTGAATTTGGCTCAAATAATTTGTACCACACACTTATGAAAAATAAGCAGCATCTGCAGGACGAACTGAACGAACACGCACCGGGACTGAATACGTTTCGGCACAAGGACAGCGGCATGCGGGTGCCCGAGGGGTATTTTGAATCGCTGGAAGAGTCGGTGTTTGCTCAAATAGAGGCCATCGGCGCTACCCGCCGTCCGATTGTGTCCGGAAAACAGCCACTCAGTTGGTGGCAGTTTTTGCAAAGTCTCTGGCAGCCGCGTGTGGCGCTGGCGTTTGCCGGTGTGCTGGCGGTCGTGTTTGCCGCATGGTGGTTCTGGGGAAAATCGGCGACAGACGCGCCGTACGCGCACATCACGCCGGAAGATGCCGAAAACTACCTGCGGAAAAACCTCATGGAACTGGAACCGGAGCAATTGGCAGTAGTGCTGCCTGCAGAACAATCGCCGGCAATTATGCTCGAAAACGCCGACGGAACGCCAACGGAAGAGCCGCTTCACCTGTCGCCGGAAGACCTGGAACACATGTTGCGCGACCTGAGCGATGAAGAACTGGATCAACTGATTTTGTAAGGATAGTCAAACCAACTTTTCACAACTAATAAGAATTTTTGCCATGAAATATCTGACCATCACCGCCGTCCTGCTCCTGTTCGGGGCCACCCTGACGGCACAACCCGACCCCGACCGCCGCGACGAGCGCATCCGTTCGTACCGTGTGGCCATTTTTACCGAAGTGCTGCGACTTACCTCCGAGGAGGCCCAGGGCTTCTGGCCTGTTTACAACGAATATCTGGACAACCGCGACCGGGTCATGGACGACCTGAAGCCCAAAAAGCAACTGGACTCCATGAACGACAACGAGGTGGAAGACCAGATCAAGCGCCATTTCGAGATGCGCCAGCGCGAACTTGATCAGGAAAAGGATTTGTATCAGAAAATGCGCAAAGTGCTGCCGGTGCGTAAAATCGCCAAAATCCCGTATGCCGAGCGCGAGTTCCGGGAGCGGCTTCTGACCAAAATGCAGGAAGCCAAGGCCAAACGGCAGGATCGGCTGCGCAACCGGTAAGTTTCGTTGTCATTTTGTAGAAATCCGTCCACGCTACAAGGAGCCGGTTACGGAGAACCCTCGCAGTGTGGACGGATTTCTACAAAATGACAAAATCCCAGACACGCTCTAAATCAGTTTTTCGCAGGCCTGCTGCTGCTGCTGCAGGAAGTTGCCAGTACCATGCTTTTCTGGGCCATAAATCCGGTAGATTTTTCCGTTATGGTGACGACGGCGGTTTTGCCACATACACAGCTGACCTGGCTGCCTTTGCCGATCTGTTTACCGTCTACCTCCCACGAAACCTGATACTGATTCGGGTCTGTCCGGGCATACGGGAAACTCACTTCCAGGTTGACGCCTTCTCTGGTGCATACGGATTGCAGCACCTCGAAATGGACGCGCAGCGCTTTTCCCGACAGCGAGATTTTGTCGTACTTCACATCGGACACGACATTGCATTTCGGAATTTTCGGCTGAGCGTAGAGCGTGGCATACAGGTCAACACCCGTGGCGCGGTCTTTACAACGCACACAGGTTGAAACGGTTTGGCACGACTTGTCGGCAGATTGTTGCAGGTCTTCAATCGCTTTCGGAGTAATGGCGTCGCAATACGGAGCAACGGCGCTGAAGTCATCCGTCACGGAGGCGGTCTGCATGGTTCCGGACGGAGCAGTCGCCTGATTCGTTTTGGGTGTTTGAACCTGAGCCAATGCGGTGGTGCATGTGAGCAACGCTACGAATGCTGTGAGCAGCATGGATACTTGATCTTTCCTCATGTTGTGAGAGTTTAGGTAGTGAAAAATGATGAACTGTTGAAGCGTGCCATTAATGCGGAGGCAACCTACGAAGTAATCAGTACCCGTTCGTTTTTTTTACAAAAAAAGGGCGGCAAGACCTCTGTCCTGCCGCCCGATGTATTCGACCCGGAAAATCTCGTGCTGCCCTTACGGCGTCACTACTTTCTCGCGTTTGGGCATTTTACCCATTCCGGCAGCCTGCCAAATCGCTTTTTTGTTCTTTTTAGCCTTGGTCGTCTCGGCCATTGCCACAGCGTTGGTGGTGCTGACGGTGCCGCCACTGATGCACAGGTCGCTGAATTTGACCTTTTCGGTGGTACCCGGTTTGAAGACTTCACCCTCCTGCTTGACAACTGATTTGACCATAATGTCGCGCACCTGGTTGGCCGAGAGTTCGGGGTAGTAGGAGCGGAGGATAGCCGCTACACCTGCTGCTGCCGGAGAAGCCATGGAGGTGCCGCTGAAAACAGCGTACTTGCTGTCGGGCACGGTGGAGTTCAGTTGGTGGCCGGGAGCAAACAGGTGTACGTTGCCTTTGCCGTAGTTGGAGAAACCGGCGATGCGGCGGTCGTCTTTGCGCCAGGAAAGCGCGCCCACTTCCAGCCAGTTCGGGGCTACTTTTTCCTTTTTCCGCAGGAAACCTTTTTTCACCGGTTCGATGTAGTTGGCGTTGGGGAAGTTGGGGCTGGTGTCGTTGTTTTCAGCGTCGTTGCCGGCGGCGTGTACGAGCAGTACGTCGTGTTCGGCGGCGTACTTCACGGCGGCATCTACGTACTTTTTATCGGGGCTGTAGCCTTTTCCGAACGACATGTTGATGATGCTGGCGCCGTTGTCTACGGCATAGCGGATGGCATTGGCTACGTCTTTGTCGCGTTCGTCGCCGTCGGGTACGCAGCGTACGGTCATAATGCGCACGTTGTCGGCTACGCCGTTCACGCCGATGCCGTTGTTGCGGATGGCGGCGATGATGCCGGCTACGTGGGTGCCGTGGCTGGCGTCGGGGCCGCGGTATTCGTTGTTGCCGTAGTTGCGGTTGCTTAGGTCGTTGGGGTTGTCCCCCACGGCAGTGCGGGGGTTGTAGTCGGGGTTGAGGTTATACATGAGTTGGCCGTTAGGGAATTCCATGGCGCCCTCTTTCTGTTCGGCGAGGTTTTCCGGCGTTACGCCTCTTGCCATTACGCGTTGAGTCAGTTCGATGGCTTCTTTGAGTTCGGCATTGTCGCCGGCGTTCATTTTTGCGAGGTCGTCTGCGGTAAACGAGGATTTACCGATTGCTTTGGAAATGGTGGCAAAGGCCTTTTCAATTTTTACGAACTGGCCGGCGATCTGTTCCTTCTGTTCTTCCGCTTTTTTGCGGGCATCCAAAAAGGCGGTTTTGACCTCCTGGTAGTATTCGAATTCCTTTTTGGCGTCGCCGTATAGGTTGGCGCCATTGGTGCCTTCGAATTTTTTGCTAAGACGCACGTACTCCCGGGTCATTTCGAGGGTTTCGTGGTGTACATTTTCACCGGTAGAGCCGCCGAGGAAGTTCCAGCCGTGGATGTCGTCCACATAGCCGTTGTTGTCGTCGTCTTTGCCGTTGCCGGGGATTTCACCCGGATTGACCCACATGATGTCCTTGAGGTCTTCGTGTTTGGGGTCCACACCGGAGTCGAGTACGGCCACAATGATCGTTTGGCCTTTTTTGCCTTTGGCTTTCAGTGCGGCAAGCGCCTGATCGGCGCTTGTGCCTTGCACGTCGTCGGTTTTCTGGTCGAGCGTGAACCAGTTTTCCGGGGCTTTGGATTGTGCAGAAAGAAAAAGTGCGGGCAGACAAAACGCGAGGGCTGCCGCAAACTGTTTGAAATTCATAGTAGCGTGATAATTTAAATTTTGTGAAAACACTGCCGCCTCTTTGGGCGAAACACTGTAAGGAACGGCAAAAATACCCCTGTGGTTGCCCGACAGTCAGGCTTTAGACCAACTTGTGACAATAGGGTGCAGAAAACAGGTTTGAAATATTGATTCGATTAATCCGATTGATTCGATTGTTCCGATTGATTCGATTACGCTCAGGTTTTGCATGAGCAGGATTCCCGCCGTAACCTTGCCCCCGAAAATTGTACAATCGAATCAATCGAATCAATCGAATCAATCGAATGAACCCATTACTTCCCTACGTATCTGCCGAAGAGGCATTGTCCGTCATCAAGTCCGGCCACCGGGTGTACATCCACGGCAGCGCCTGTACTCCTACCAATCTGCTTCGCCTTCTTGCTGCCCGCAAGGGCGAGTTGCGCAATGTGGAACTTGTTTTCATCAGCCTGTACGGGGATGTGTTTGTGGACCACCCCGACTGTGCCGAAGCGTTTCACATCAATGCCATGTTTGTGTCGGCCCCGGTGCGCAAAGCCGTGAACGAGGGGCACGGCGACTACATTCCGGTCTTTCTGAGCGAAATTCCCGAACTTTTCAAACGCGGTATTTTGCCGATAGACGTCGCGTTGGTGCAGGTGTCGCCGCCCGACAAACACGGGTACTGCTCTCTCGGACCTTCGGTGGACATCGCCCGCACGGCCGTCAACACCGCCAAATACGTGATCGCACAGGTAAATCCGCAGGTGCCGCGCACGCACGGCGACAGCCTGATCCACAGCACGCGTTTTCACAGCGTGGTTTTTCACGAAGAGCCGATCCACGAAGCCAACTTCGGCGAAAAGGTGACCGATGCCGAGCGCCAAATCGGACGAAACATCGCAGAACTCGTCGAAGACCGGAGCACCCTGCAAATGGGCATCGGCGCTATTCCCGATGCCGTGCTCAGCAGCCTGACCAATCACAAAGACCTTGGTGTGCATACCGAAATGTTTTCCGACGGGCTGATCCCGTTGTTTGAAAACGATGTGATCAACAACAAGTACAAGGCTATCCACCCCAACCGGACGGTAGCCGGATTTGCGCTTGGCTCCCGCGCGCTGTACGATTACGTGGACGACAATCCGGCTTTCTCATTTCTTGATATTGACTACGTGAACGAGCCGGGCGTCATCCGACGAAACCCTCGCGTGGTAGCCATCAATTCAGCTATCGAGGTGGATATCACCGGTCAAGTGTGCGCCGATTCCATCGGTACATACCAGTACTCGGGGGTGGGAGGACAAATGGATTTCATGCGCGGGGCCGCACTCAGCGAGGGCGGCAAACCGATCATTGCACTCACGTCGCGCACGGCCAAAGGCGTGCCGCGTATCGTGCCGTTTTTGAAACCGGGCGCGGGGGTGGTCACCACGCGGGCGCATGTACACTATGTGGTTACGGAATACGGTGCGGCGTTTTTGTTTGGGAAAAACCTGCGTCAGCGCGCCAAGGCACTTATAGACATTGCCCACCCCGACGACCGCGAGTCGCTGGAGCGGGCATGTCACGAACGGTTTCATGAATTTTGATCGCCAGCGTCTAATTATGCGTTGATCCGCTTTTGGCACACAGGTTCCGGATCGTTTCGTAGGTAGCCTCTGCTCCCCATCGGCTGGAATCGAAACTGATCTTGGACTCCAGTTTAACCCCCTTGTACTCGGCCCCGGCCCCGGCCTCCACCTGGACATTGGAGGCTCCGGTGGCAACGTATGTCACGACGGCCCACTTGATGCAGTCTTCACCGAAAGCCGACGGGCTCACGCTGCAATGGCAATCCTCCTCGGGATTACACCACATGGTTTCCCCTTTGGTGGTCTGTTGTTCCCAGGCCCAGCAGTTGGAAACCTGTTTGGTGATCTCGATGTGCGGCCCGGGGTCCACGATGTTGCAGCCGTCGGGGCTGGTGACGATTTTTACCGTCCATTCCACCTCTACACAGTTGCAGTCAAACCCATTTGTAACGGTGCGTTTCCAAGGCCCCCAGCTCCAGTCGCGGTCGGTCGCGGCCTTGCTGTCTATCGTTTCGATGCCGTTGAAGTGCAGGATGGGTTCGAACCGGGGCGTGCCGTCGGGGGCCATGGTGCCGAGGGTGAAAAACTCGATGCCGGTGTTCGTTTTCCAGTTGAAGCGCACGATGTGGTCGCCCGACTGGAGAAAACCGTTGGCCAGAAAACCGGCGATATATGCGTCGAGTGTGGCGGCAGACAGGTTTTGCTCCCTGAATTTTTTAGCGGTTGCTTTTCCTGCCGGAGACGCGGCTTTCAGTATAACCATTTCCTCGACGATGCGCCGGGCCAGTTGGGTCAGGCTGTCCTTGGGCGCTTCTGATTCCAGGGCAACGTTGGCCAGGCTCAGCGGCAAAGCGGCCTTGGCCACAAAGTCCTTGGCTTTTTGCTCGAACACGGTCGTGGGAGGCATCAGGTCGTCGGTCTGTTTTTTGCAGCCGGTCATCAGGAAGACGGAGAGGTTGGCGAACGTGGCACAGGCAATCAGCCAAAGCAACACAGGTATCGGGGAAAATTTCGGTCGGAAAAAACACAGATTTTTCATGTCTGAACTTTTTGAATTGGTGAACGAATCAGGTGGTGTTTTGTACAAAATCTGGTACAAAACTGCCGACCCGGTCACTCGAAGTCCAGTACACTTTTTATCGCCAAACAAGGTAAAAAAGTGCAATTCCTGAGCGAATTGACAGAAACGAACAACTCCAAAAATCTGATAATCAGTTTTTTGGAGTTCTGTTTCGTTTGTACGCAAAACGAGGTTTTTTCAAAAATGGCTATGGCATCCGGATAAATTTTGTGACTGAAACACCCTGCCGGGTACGGGCACGCAGTACCCAGTAGCCGGCAGGCAGCGCGCCCGTCGGAATCTGGATGCGGTGCTGTCCGTCAATCAGCCGCAGCAAAACCCGCTTGCCGCTCAGGTCCACCACCTCGATTTGCGTCAACGGCGACTCGGGCGATTCCACCGCGAGCATGTCGCGCACGGGGTTGGGCGATAAAAACATCTGCGGACCGGCGTTCTTTGGTTCTTCGGAATCCACTATAGCCACCGACTGCTGCTTGACGGCCCCCGGACAAACGATCTGTTCGAGGTAGTTCACGATCAGGAAATTGCTCAGATTGATGGAGAAATTCTCGATACCTCCCCGGACAATCAGGTCCTCAATCACGAACCGCACGACGAAGAGTGTATCGGGGGCGAAAAACACGTTTTGCCCGCGTCCCGCAGCGGCGAAGCCCATCCTGCCGGGCGCCGGAAGTCGCCAAAATTGCGCTTCGTTGCTGGTGGTAATAATGTACATGCGGTTGTTGGGCAGGGTGTCGGGGAAAACTGCGGTTTGCTCGTCCTTGATCTTGTCGGGGTCGTACTCGTATTCCACATCGAAAGCGATGCCGAGGGCGCCCTGCTGCGGGAGCACGTTGGGCGGATACTGAAGTTGGATGAAGGCGAAAAACGTGTCGGGCATGCCCTCCTGGGTGACGATGGTGTCGGTGCTGAAGGTGATCAGAAAATCGGGCTTTGGGCAAGTGAAACAGGTGTCGGTGAGCAGGGGCGGATACGGCAGCGGAGGCGGCATGGCCTGGTTCTGGGTACTGTCGAAGTTGAATACGGGCGCTGCCACGTCCATGCTGTCAATGGCGCCGTTGCCGTCGCAATCCATAAACCCGAGGTTGATGCCGCTGACTGGCAAGGTGGCGTCCCAGGGTTGTTCGAGGAATTGCGGCACCCAGTTGGGAAAGGCTGGAACGCGGGGCGGGCCGACCTGGCCGTACGCCACGCCGATGGGCAGCAGGTCGAAGTGGTTGGCTACGCCGTCGTTGTTGGCATCGCCGGGAAAAAGGATGATGGGCTGGGCCGTTGTAAAGACCGGGTACAGCAGGGTTGCAAGAAACATTAAGTTCGACAGGCGCATCGTATTCGATATTGGTTAGGAAAACTTGTGCGAACTTTCGGAAAATTTCAAACAAGGGTGACCGAAAGCAAGATCATCACACTACTTCGGGCGATGGCGCCGAAACAGGCATCGCGCTTTGGCGATTTCCTTCGATCCCCGTATTTCAACAAAAACCAAGACTGCATTGTCTTCTTCGAGTACCTACAAAAGTACGCCCCGCATTTTGCCCAAGAAAACCTGACGCGTCAAAAGTTGCAATTAAAACTGCCTTCGGGAAAGCCTCTGGACGACAAGGCACTTGCCCAACTCGGCAGCAGGTTGTCGGTTTTGGCCGAAAAATTCCTTGCCGTGGAGATGCTCCTCGACGATCCCTGGGAACTGCAGATGCGGGTTGCACAGCAGTATCATACGCTGAACCTGCCGAAACACCTCAAAGCAGCGCGTGCCGGTGCCGGTGCTTGTTTTGAAAACAACCTCCAACGCAACGCCGATTATTACCTGAAAAAACTCCTGTCCGAAAAAATGGCGCTGGAGCATGGCGACGAACATCAAATCGACCACAACGAACACCTCCAATTGGCGGCAGATGCGCTGGACGTATTTTATGTCGCCGAAAAACTCCGCTATGCCTGTGATATTTTCAACTATGAGATTGTACTCAACATCCGGTACCAATTGACGCACATCGAAGACATTTTGCGCTGGGCCGAAGAGCCGGCTTTTGAAAATGCACCGCCCGTTCAGGTCTATTACCGCTTGGCGCAGCTACTGAAGAACCCCGAGGAGCCGACCTGGTTTGAACAGGCCAAGCAAGCGGTGGAACGGTACGAGCCGGCTTTCCCGCCCGGCGAACTCCGCCAGGTCTATACCCTCCTGCTCAACTTCTGCACGATGCGCATCAACCGGTACAACGACGAGCGTTTTTGGACGGAGTACCTGGACATCAACAAATTGCTCCTGAAAAACGGGTTGATATTCGACGGCACTGATATACCGCCTTGGCGCTATACCAACCTCGTTAACGTCGGACTCAAAGTAGGCCAAACGGAGTGGGTGTGGGATTTTATGCACAACCATCGCAAGCAACTGCCGCCCGAGTACACCGGCAATGTGTTCCGCTACAACCTTGCGCAGTTCCATTACCATCAAAAAAAACACGATGCCGCCCAACGAGCACTCGCGCAAGTGGAATTCACCAACGTGGTGTTCAACATCACGGCACGCAGCCTACTCATCAAAATTTACTGTGAAACCAACCAGACCGAGTTGCTGCTGGCCTACTTGGAGGCCACGCGTATCTTTCTGCACCGGAACAGGCTGCTCGATGCCACACGAAAACGGCAGATGCGAAAATTCGTGGAGATCACCACCAAACTCGCCAAAACCGCTCCGGGCGACAAGGCGCGTCTGCAAGCCCTGCTGGAGCAACTCCCGCCGGTGCGCGATGTCATACACCGCGACTGGCTGGCCGGGCAGATTCGCATGCGGTTGAACAGGCCCCGTTAATCCGCGCCGTTCATACGAACTTGTCGGCGCACGACGACGAGGCAAAGGCGTCCGGCTTGGCCTTGAACACGAAACCCATGCTCAGGATGTAGCCCATCGCCTCCTTGAGCGCGGTATTGCTCTCGAAGGCCGGGTCGGTGTTGATGTCGGCATGTACTTCGAGGGCCACGTCGTAGCGGTCGAGCAGTTCGCACATGGAGTAGGCCACTTCCACAGAGCGCCCCACTTCGAGGATCATGCGTTCGCGCAGGGTCATTTTGCGCGTGTTTTTTTGATTGGAAATAAACATGAAACCGCCGCGTTTTTCCCGCAGAAATACGATGACCGTGGCAAAATGCACCTCTTCTCCGATCACTTGTGAATCGGTGCCGATGCACACCTTCAAGCGGTGCCCGGCAGCCGTTTCCCGGCGGATCGTCTCCTCTACGGCTTCGAGCAGCGGTTGTTCAATGCGTTGTCCGTTCAATCTTCTCCAGTTCATGTGTTGGTTGATAAGTTGACTGGTTGACTGGTTGATTGGTTTTGCAGAAAACCATGCGCCAAATTTAATAGCAAACACAGAATAATGGTTGTTCAAGCGCCAAAATTTAAAGTTTTCTTTAAACCGGCAATACCCTGCAATTCGTTCCGCCCGTTCGATTTCAATTACTTTTGCAACCAACCAACCAACCAACCAACCAACCAATCAACCAACCAACCAATCAACCAATCAACCAACCAACCTGCCGGCATGAACTTTTATCAACTCGTCAATTCTCCCTGGCGGATGCGCTTTTTCCTGTGGTGGAAACTTCCTGCCGCGGCGTTCATGGGTGTGCGGGTGCTGGCGTGCAACCTCGAGCGGGCTACCGTTCAGTTGCCGTACGGGTGGCGTTCGCAAAATCCGTTTCGTTCCATCTATTTTGCGGCGCAATGCGCGGCGGCGGAGATGTCCACCGGGGTGCTCGCTTTGGGCATTTTGGACGGGAAACCGCCTGTATCCATGCTGGTGGTGCGTATCGAAGCGGAGTTTTTGAAAAAAGCCGCCGAAACCTTGCTGTTCACTTGCGAAGAAGGGCAGGCCGTGGCGGACGCGGTGCAGAAAACACTGGAAACGGGCGAAGCACAGACCCTTCGGATGTGCTCGGTGGGCACGCTCCCCGACGGCACGGAGGCTGCGCGGGTGTGGATCACCTGGTCGTTCAAACGAAAAAACTGAAGGCGGTCGCTTACTGAAAAATCTCGGCCACGGGCACCTCAATGTCAAGCACCGAGTCGCGGGCTATGTCGTCCTCATTGAAAAACTCGTACTTGCCCGGAGCGGAATAAATAGCCACACCGCCCATACCGGGGATGATGATCCAGCAGGACTGGACGCCGTGCGCGAAGTACTGGTCGGCCTTGTCCACGAGGTCGTTGAGGTTTTGGGTGGGCGACAAAATCTCGATCACGCCGAGCGGCGGCTCGCTCACCTTGATTTTGTCGGCTTTCAAATTGAGGGCTATAGGCCGGAAAATCAAAATGTCGGGCGTGCTGGACCAGCCGGAAAGGTCGAGGCTGGTTTCGGAAGTGAAACGAAATCTTGCCCGGAAGCGAATAATGAGGGCAACGAGCAGGTTGGCTTGAATGGTACCGTGATTCAGGCTGGGCATAGGTTTTCCGCGTTCAATTTCGTATTCGGATCGTGTGGCAACGAGCGTGTCCATCGTAGTCAAATTTTTTACAAAAGTAAGGAAATTTTCGATTGATCCGATTGGCTCGATTAAGTCCGATTGATTCGATTTACGACATGTGTTGGTGGTGTCACACTCGGCAATCGAATCAATCGGAGTTAATCGAATCAATCAAATCAATCGAATCACTTGATTCGCTGAATCGCTGCCCGGAACTGCTGAGCGGCTTCCGGGTTGCCCATCGCCTCGTAAATCTGGGCTGAAAACTCGTAAGCCGGCTTGAAAGTCGGGGCGGCCTTGATGGCTTCGCGCAAGTGGTTCAGCGCCGTCACGTTGTCGCCTTCCTGCTGGGAAATGAGCGCCAGGTAGTAGTAGGCCGTCGGGTTGGACGGCTCCAGTTTTATAGCCGAGTTGAATTGTGCACGCGCCCTTTCGCCGTCGCCCTTGCTGAGCCAGTACAGGCCGATGACGTTGTTGCCCTGTTCGTCGGCGGGACTGATTTCCAATGTTTTTTCAGCAGCATTTTTGGCTTCATCCAGCTTGTTGCTGTTCAGGTATGCCTGCGCGAGTGCGCCCCAGGCCACTTCGTTGTCGGGTACGGCTTCCACTTCCTTGCGCAGCAGATCGATGGCGCCGTCCCAGTCGTTCAGTTTCATGGACGCCATGCCGAGCGCGCAGTTTTTGCCCGTGTCTTTCAGGATGGCCAGGATGGGCGCGCCGCCTGCTTCCACGATATGCGCAGCGTTGTCGGGCGGCCATTTGCCCTTGGCTAAGGCGGCGCCGTCGAGGAAGCGGGTAGGGTAGAGGCCGTAGTCCCAGGCGTCGTCGCAGCGGCGTTCCCACTTGAGGTATTTGACCACCACTTTGTCGCCGTATTTGGCCAACAGTTTCTGGGCAGGATAGTACATATTGGTCGCAATCACGACTTTGTCCTTCATGTCGGGCTTCAGGATGCCTTGTTTTTCCATCCATTCGATACCCTGCCGGATGCTGATACCCCAGTAGTCGGTTTCATATTTGCCGTAGGCGCCTTTGGTGCCGCCCATTGCCGGGTTGAAGTACACGTAGGGGATTTTCGGGTTGGCGCCGATGAAGGCCGCCGCGTCGGCCAGAAGCAGGGCGAAACCGCCGTACACGGCGTATTGCACCACTTTTTTTCCGGAAAACGTCTCCAGCAGTTCATTCCAGAACAAGGCAGCGGCCACGGCGAGGGTGGGGTAGGCAAACGTAAGTTGGCGCCAGCCGTCGTACACGTTCGATTTTTTATAAATCACATAAAACACCGGGAAAATAGCCGCAAAAAACACGAGAAATACCCACAACGGTTGGTAGCGCCGCAACAAACGCGGCAGTATCGCCAGGCTGCCCAAAAAGCCGATCAGTGCTGCAAGTGGAATGGTATACCCGATCCACTTGATTGGGTAATGCCAGGGGGTCACATTCGATTTCACGTTGACACCCTCGTACAACACCCGGATGGCAATTTCGAATTCTGAAAACTTGGTAAGGGCAAAATACGGGTTGGCAAAGGGTTTTTGCAAGCCAAAAGGCCAGAACAGCAAGGCCAGCACATATCCGGCGGCCGCAGTTCCCAGTGTCACGACGGCATAGCGCCCCACGATTTTGCCGTTGAACAGGCTGCCCCAGCCGTTTTTCAGTACCAGATACAGCCCGGCGAAGAAAAACAGGTATGCGAAATTGAGCAAGCCACCGGCCCGCACCGCCAGTGCAATCGCCAAACCCGCTACCAGTCCGGCTATGTTCCATCGTCGCGGATTCGGCATACGCGCCAGAACGGCAGCCATGTTGTAAATGGCGAGCATATAGCCTGCGGCAAAGGGAATGTCTTTGGGGTTCATCAGCGAATCGCCCACAAAACGCGGCGACAGGAGCATGATAACCAGGGTGAGTATGCCGGCCCGCCATCCGCCGATGAGTCGGGCCAGTAGGGCTGCACACAGAATGGCCACCCAGCCGAGGATAGCGCTGAACAGGTGGCGCAGGTTGTGGTAAGCCAGACTGTCTTCCTGAAAGCCGAGCGTCTTGTTGGCAAAACCGGTAACAATCTCGAAAAAGCCGCCGTACAGGTGCATGTTGCCGTCGGCGATGTACAGGGCCGTGGTGTCTTTCCCGAAGGTCGAGTAATAGTTCACCAGAGCCGTGCTGTACGCATTTTGAAACTTGTCGTCGGCGTTGATGCCGCTGCCAAACGATAGTCCGCACAGCACAAGCAGTCCGGCCAAGGCTACGCCCCAGAAGATTTTGCGCAGCAAGGAATCGGAAGCAGACTCCACGGACGGACGCTCTAACAGGTCGCGTGCGGGTTTGGGTGCCGAAACTTGTGGAGTGGAAGCCTGCTTTCGAACAGGTTGGGGATTGCTTTTGCCGGATTTTGCCATGATGAAGAATCGAAAATTACCGGCGCAAGGTAGCAAGTTTGGGTTTCTGGTTGGAAGGTTTCTGGTTTCTGGTTGGAAGGTTGTATTTCACGGATTTACCTGCAGGGTTCAGGAATGTTTTGCAAAATACCAGACCAGTCCGGCTGCCAACAACAGCAACAGCAGCGCAGCCACCACGGCGCCCAGTTGCAAAAAACGGATCATTCGCCGTTTGCGCGACTGCCGGCGCTCCAGGCGGCGTTCCAGTTTTTTCCAGACTTGCTCCGGCGGACGCTCGTGCAGCCTGGACTCATTTTCCCGAAAAAACTCAAATAAATCCATTTTGTCAGTTTTGAGTTTTGAGTTTTGAGTTTTGAGTTTTGAGTTGTTGAGTTGTTTGAGCTTCGTGCAACTCAAACCTCAAAACTCAAACCTCAAAACTGTCAAACAATTCCTTTTGCTTTCAACAGGTTTCGCATTTTTTCCTTGGCGAGGATCAGTTGGGATTTGCTGGTATTGATGCTGATGCCGAGCATGTCGGCTATTTCCTGGTGTTTGAAACCCTCCAGCACGTACAGGTTGAACACCGTTCGGTAGCCGGGCGGCAATTGAGCAAGCAGGTCGAGGATTTCGCGGGCGGAGATGTCAGCCTCGATGGAGAACCCGTCGTGGGGGTCGGCAGGCTGGAAATCGTCGCCGGGAAAAACCAGTGGGTGAGCCTTGCGCAGGAGCATCAGCGATTCGTTCACCATGATGCGGCGCACCCAGCCCTCGAAACTGCCGTTGCCCATGAACGTGTGTATCTGAGCAAAAACCTTGTAAAACCCGCTCACGAGTGCCTCCTCCGCGTCTTCCCGCGAACTCAGGTACCGGCGGCAAACGGCAAACATGACCGGCGAATAGCGGTCGTACAGCCATTTCTGCGCGGCCCGATCCTGCTCTTTCAGGCGTTCGATGAGGGTCTGCTCGGTCATACGAAGGCAAAGATGCAGTTTTGGGGGTTTCTGGTTAGCTGGTTGGAAGGTTTCTGGTTGGAAGGTTTCTGGTTGTCACCCAAACCAGAAACCTTCTAACCAGAAACCCTGGAACCACTCCCCCTTTTGCCCATCCACAGTTTCATAATCAATCCGAAAGCCAGCCCGGCTACCAACCAGATTACCAGGCCGATCAGAATTTTTTTCATCGTGAACGGTTCATTGCTGATCAACGGAGGCAGGAGCGTCTGCAAAGAAAACATGACCGCGCCAAAGGTGATCCCCATCGCCAGCCAACTCGTTTTGGCGAATGTCAAATTACTCAGATCAAGATTGGCGTACCGGGCCGGCTGCCGTTTCAGCCAGGCGGCCCTGAGCGCATCCCGGAACCACCACCAGAGCGGCGCCGTGAGGGCGAGCAGGACAAAACTGGTCGCGTTGCGCAGGCAGGGAATGATGCCGCCGCACTGGTGGCAGTACAGCCCGAACCAGTTGCCGAAGGCCAGGTTGTTTTGAGCCGACCAGGTCAGCGAAGGGTGCAGGTGGCCGCAATGCGGGCAGGGCGTGTAGCCGCGATCCATGTAGGGCTTGTCGCTGGTTTTGTCTATCAGGCTCACTTTCGGTACGCGTTGCCCGAGGATGAGTTCGTTGAACGCCAGTCCGGGATTCAATATCCAGTGCAGCATAACGCCGCTTTTCCAGGTGTAGATTTTGTACTTGCCGGTGTCGAAGTTCATGGTGGGTGTTTTAGTTGATGCTCAATTTCGAAGCGTAAAAATATGCCGGGCAGCGATCAGAAACCACGCCAGAATGCTGCCTTCGATCAAGCGCTGGAAAAGGCCTGAAAACGCGCCGGCAGGATTGGAGAACAGCACGAGCACGAATAAAAAGGAGGTGCCTGCACAAACGATACCGGCTAATGCCGGCGGTCGGTGTTCCTTTTGGGGCCACAGTCCAAACCCGATGAGCGCCAACGAAACCGGCGTGACTAAGTAGGTCAGCATGCCCGTCAGGTTGTGGATCAATTGCGAAATGCTGGGGTTGATCATCTCCGGGTTGCAGCCGGCATCGCAAGGGAAAATGCTCGTGACAACGGTGCCGAGGCCGTAAAAAATACCCACTCCGATCAGGCCCAGTTGGACGGTCGAGGAACCGTGAAGCCATTTGTTTATGGAAAAAGCAAACAACGCGAGCAAAAAGCCGCTTGGCAAAAAGCCCCCAAAACGCAGCGCCGGCCCATGCGGTGTACCGATGGCATACGACTCGCTGATAAACCGGGAGAGGTGGCTGTAGTTTTCCATCTGCAACCCGCCCAGTATGGTGGCCGCGACAAAAAGAACGACGCCGGCAACGCCGGCAATGCTGACAAGGTTGGTTCGCTTCATCGAACAAACGTAGGTCATTTTTCAGACAAATGCCGCTCCATGTCGTAGAGCAAAACGTGCCTGCCCGAGCGCCCATAGCCCTCGTATTCCCGCACGATTTTCCCTTCCGGGTTCAAAAGCAGGAAATATGGCGCACCGACATAGTCCATTTTTTTACACAGATTTTGGTCGAGGTCATAGTACAGCGGCAGATCGGGGTAGGGCAGGTACTTTACCGTTGAAATTCGGTCGTGCGAAAGGCCTTTGGCTCGGGAATACAGGTAGATGTGCTCGAAGTCATACGCCTGTTCCCATTTCTCCAACTGCGGATGCAAATCACGCATGGCCTTGAAACAGAGTCCGCAGTACTCGTGCCAGGTCTCGATCAGCAAGTATTTGGAGGAAAAATCCCGAATCAAGAGGGTGTCTCCCTGCGGGTTCAGAAACCGAAGATTTTTGAGGTCGGGCGAAGATTTCGGCAGGGGCCGGATACTCCAGATCAGGAAATACATGGGCACCAAAACAAAGGAAACCAACGCGGCCAAGGCAAGCATAAGCGGAAATTTCAACATAGCCCGCCACTGCAACAAATTACCGGCTGTGAAAAACAGAAGGCAGGTCAGCGGCGCGAAAAACGCGCGCCAGTTGAGCACAAATGTGGAAAGGATGTACGCTGCCAGAAGTCCGCAAACGACACGAAAAAAGAACCGGTCGCGCCCGATTGCACCGGCGGCCAAAAAGAGCAGACAGGCGCCGAAGGTGGCGAAGTTCGTTTCTTTCACTGCCGACAAAGTCAGGTAGCCGCCGGTACCAACAAGTACCAGGGCGACTACCACCAAAAATGCGATTCGAAGTGTTTTTTTCATGTCCATGTCTGTTGTTTTGTCGAAAAGGGAAATCGGAGCAACCGGTATCCGGTTCATTCACGATTCTTTTTGCAGTTTTGCCCCCAATGCTCTGTGTTTTTGTCAATCAATTTTTCAAAACGATGCTCAAACCCGTTACGCTCCCCGAGACCTTCCTGGTTTTTAAAACCTGGAAGGTCTGCTTCGCCATCCTCCTCTGTGCTCCTGGCCTCTTTGCCCAGCAGGTCAACCCCGATCACCTGCGCACGATCAACGTCCGCAACATCGGTCCCGGCGCCATGTCGGGCCGCATCACGGCCATCGCCTGCGATCCCGCCGACCCGCAAACGATCTACGCGGGCGCAGCCTCGGGCGGTGTGTGGCGCAGCCGCAGCGGCGGCACCGACTGGCAGCCCATCTTCGACGCGGCGCCCACGCAGAGCATCGGCGCGCTGGCCGTACACCCGCTCAATCCCGACCTCATCTGGGTCGGCACCGGCGAGGGCAACCCGCGCAACTCCCAGAACTTCGGCCTCGGCGTGTTCAAATCCATAGACGGCGGACGCAGCTGGCAGCACGCCGGCCTGGAAAAAACGCGCACCATCCACCGCCTCCTCCTGCACCGCGACAACCCCGACATCATCTGGGCGGCCTCGCTCGGCTCGTCCAACGGCCCCACCGAAGATCGCGGCGTGTTCAAAAGCACCGACGGCGGCAAAACCTGGCGCAAGGTGCTGTACGTCAACAACCTCACCGGCTGCGCCGATCTCGTAGCCGATCCTTCCAACCCGAACAAACTTTTCGCGGCGCTATGGGAATACCAGCGCTGGCCCTGGTTTTTCAAATCCGGCGGCAAAGGCTCCGGCCTGTACGTCTCCTACGACGGCGGCGAAACCTGGCAGCAGCGCACCGAAAAAGACGGTCTGCCCAAGGGTGAACTCGGGCGCATTGGTCTGGCCATTGCCCGCAACAAGCCCAACGTGGTGTACGCCCTCGTGGAAGCAGAAGAAAACGCCCTGTACCGCAGCGACGACGGCGGCCAACGCTGGCGCAAAACCACCTCGGAAAACATCGGCGGGCGACCGTTTTACTACGCGGAAATCTATGTGGATCCGAAAAACGAAAACCGCCTGTACAGCCTGCACACCTTCCTCAACCGCAGCGAGGACGGCGGCAAGTCGTTCGAAACCTGGGTAGGCTGGAAAATTCACCTCGACCACCACGCCTTCTGGATCAGTCCCGACGACCCGGATTTCATTATCAACGGCAACGACGGGGGCCTCAACATCACCCGCGACGGCGGACGCACCTGGCGCTACGCCGAGAATATCCCCGTGGGGCAGTTTTACCACGTGAACGTGGACAACGAAATCCCGTACAACATCTACGGCGGCTTGCAGGACAACGGTTCCTGGGTAGGCCCCTCGGCCGTATGGCGCAGCGGCGGCATCCGGAACTCCGACTGGCAGGAAGTGCTCTTCGGCGACGGCTTCGATGCCATGCCCCGCCGCGACAACACCCGCTACCTCTACGCCCAATCGCAAGGCGGCGAACTGACGTACATAGACCGCAAAACCGGCCACACCACCTACGTCAAACCCCTGCACCCCGACGGCGCCACCCTGCGCTGGAACTGGAACTCCGGCCTCGCGCAAGACCCCTTCCGCGACGGCGGCATCTACTTCGGCAGCCAGCACCTGCACTACTCGCCCGACTACGGTCAGAGTTGGCAACTCCTGTCGCCCGACCTCACCTCGAACGATACCTCCAAAATGCACCAGAACACCTCCGGCGGCCTGACGCTGGATGCCACCAATGCCGAAAATTTCTGCACGATCATTGCCATATCGCCCAGTCCGGCGCAGCAAGGCGTGGTGTGGGTGGGCACCGACGACGGCCGGCTGCAACTCACCCGCGACGGCGGACGCACCTGGGAAAACCTCGCCGACCGCCTGCCCGATTGCCCCCCGGGCGCCTGGATTCCGCAGATCGAAGTGTCGGCTAAAAATGCCGGCGAAGCCTTCGTGGTGGTGAACAACTACCGCCTGAACGACTGGGCGCCGTACCTGTACCACACCACGGATTTTGGGAAAAAATGGAAACGGTTGGCCGGCCCGAAAAACATCGAAGGCTTTTGCCTCTCCGTGGTGCAAGACCCGGAAGTGCCTGAATTGCTCTTCCTCGGTACCGACCAGGGTTTGTATTTCAGCCTCGACTACGGCGAAAACTGGACGGCCTGGCCCCGCGTTGCCGACGGCAAATCCGGCGGCTTGCCCGCCATGCCGGTGCAGGACATGAAAGTTCACCCCCGCGACGGCGACCTCGTGCTGGCCACCTTTGGCCGCGGCATCTGGATCATGGACAACCTGGCGCCCCTGCGCGAACTGGCCCGGAACCGGCAGGCGACCGAGCAATCGTTCAAGCTGTTCCAGCCGCAGCCGGCCTACTTAGCCGCTTGGCGTTCGTACGATGGCCCGCGTTTCTCTGCCGATGCGTTTTACGAGGCGCCCACCAAGGGCACGGCTGCGCAGGTGCCTGTTTGGGTGAAACCCGGCGCGGCCCCAAAGTCGGACAAGAAAAAGGACGAAACTGCTGCCGACCCCGCGCCCGAACAAACCCCTCGCCGTGGTGGCGGCGGCCCGGGTGGTGGTGGAAGACGCGGCGGTGGCGGCAGCAAAAAAGAGCAGGCCACGGTGTTCATTATTTCCGCCGAAGGCGACACGTTGCGCCGCTGGAAAACCGAGTTGGACACCCTGTTCGGCGTCATTACTTGGGGACTCGACACCCGCGGCGTGGCCTACCCCTCCAACCGCGAACCGGATGCCGACCAACTGGAACCCGGCGGCGGACCCGGTGTGCTGCCCGGCACCTACAAAATGCTGGTGCATTTCCGCGAGCAGAAGGACTCCGTCACCATTCGCGTGCTTGACGACCCGAGGCTCGACATTCCGGCGGCGGCCCGCAAGGTCAAAGCCGATGCCCTGCGCGGGTTTTACCCGACCATCGAAAAAGCGACCAAGGCCTATGAGCGCCTGAAGCAGGCGGAGGCGACGATCAAACTCGTGGAAACTTCGTTTGCCAACGTGCCCGACAGCACCAAAAAACCGGTACTCGATCTCGGCAAAACCCTGCGCGACAGCATCGGTGTGCTCAAGGAGGCGTTTTTTCAGCAAAAAGAACCCAAGGGTATCCAGCGCAATCCGAACCAGTTGACCAACTACCTGCGTACCGCCGTGACGTACATCGGCGCCTCACCCGCCGAGCCAAACGGCAATGCCCGCACGGCCATCAAAAAGGCGGAGGAGGAAACGGACAAGTTGCTGGAGCGGGTGGATGCCTTGCTGGGTAAGCCCTGGTCGGAGTACCGGGAGAAGGCGGAAGGGGTGAAGGTTTTGTTGTTTAAGGAGTAATCTTACCGACACACCGTGTAAACCCTGCCGCTCTTTTTCGGTCTAAGCCCGCTCACTAACCGCCCGCTTCGATGCTTCGATTTGTTGCCTTTCTGTTGCTGCTCGGTGCTTTGCCGTTTTGCCTCGCTGCTCAGCAAAACACGGTGCTAATCATCGCCGACGACTTCGGTACCGACTACTGTGGTTTTTACGACGATGGATTGGACACAGCCAATATGCCCAACGTCCGATCCCTGCTCCGGCGGGGCGTACGCTTCGACCAGGCTTGGTCCTTCCCGTATTGCTCGCCTGCGCGGGCTGCTATGCTGACGGGGCGTTTCCCCTTCCGAACGGGAGTGGGCACGGTGATTGCCGGGCCGACAAACACGCAGCTGGACACTGCCGAAAGCAGTATCGGCAAGTTGCTCAAATCGCTGCTGCCCGGCGGATGCGCCACCGCCAATATCGGCAAATGGCACCTGCACCAGCCCACACCGGCCAACCGAAACAACCCCGAAGTGCTCGGTTACGACCACTACTCCGGTATGTTCAGCGGCGCCGTAGCCGATTATTTCGACTGGCAGAAAATCGTGGACGGCGCCGCCCCGGTCACCGTGACCAACTACGCCACCACCGAACTCGTGGACGATGCCGTTGCCTGGCTGCAAAGCCTTGACGGCTCCAGGCCTTTTTTTCTTTGGCATGCATTCAACGCGCCGCACACGCCCTTTCACCTGCCACCCGCCGCGCTGCACACGGTACCCGGCCTGACGGGCACCCAGCAGCACATCACCCAAAACCGGGCGGAGTACTTCAAGGCCATGACCGAGGCAATGGACACCGAGATCGGGCGCCTGCTGCTCTGGCTCGAACAGCACAACCTGCTCGACAGCACGAACATTATCTTCGTAGGAGATAACGGCGACCACCCTCAGGTCTGTCAATTTCCCAATGCCGACCGCGCCAAAGGCACTCTGTACCAAAACGGCGTGCACGTACCCCTGATCGTTTCCGGTCCGGCCGTGACGGCGCCCAACCGAACCAGCGCGGCACTTGTCGGCAGCACCGACCTGTTTGCCACCATCCTCGACCTGTTCGGCGCTTCGGGCTGGCCGACCCAGATTCCAGCCTCGCGTCCGGTGGATGCCGTCAGCCTGATGCCCATCCTGAAAAACGAAAAAACGAGTGTGCGTGACTGGGTTTTTACCGAACTCTTCGACCCCGCCGGCACCCCGGACGACGGCAAGGCCATCCGCGACACGGCATACAAACTCATCCGCTTCGACGACGGGCACCAGGAGTATTACCACCTGGCACTCGATCCTTTCGAGTTTAACGACCTTCTGCTTGCCTTGCCCCTGTCTGCCGATGCACAGGCACACTACATCTACCTGTGCAACGCGCTGAGCAACCTCGTGGGCACGCCGGCTTGCCTGCCCGCCGTCGGCACAAGCGACGCCGCCGGCGCCCCGGCAGTGCGGCTGCACCCCAACCCCGTAGCCTCGGTTTTGGCGTTCGATTTGCCGGACAACAGTGCTCCTGTTTCAGAAGCAGTTTTGGATGCTGCCGGTCGGCAGGTTCTGCTTTCGGCGGGCGTAGCCGGCGGCCAACTCGACGTTTCGGCACTATCGCCGGGTTTGTATTTTTTGAAAATCGGGACAGAAAGCGGGCAAACGTTTGTGTTGCGTTTCGTGAAAAACTGACACCGCCGTCGGACGGCAGCGCCGCCAAAATTTACTCCACATGACGCGTTTACTTGTCTTGTTTGCTATTCTGTTCGCCCTTCGCCTGCCCGCGCAGCAGGCATTGTATTGCCGGCCTGTTTTCCGGGGCGAAAAAATAACCCTCGGCGAGGCGTTAACCACAACCTCCGGCGACACGCTGCGCCTGCACACGCTTCGGTTTTACCTCGGCGACTTTGTTTTTTGGAAAAACGGCGCGATTGTTTCGGCAGAAAAAAACCGCTACAGCCTGCTTGATCTGGAGGACGAAAACTCCCTGGCTCTGTGGTTCGATCTGACGGAAAACACAGGATTCGACAGCCTGACTTTCGTGCTCGGCGTAGACAGCGCGACAACGGCAGCAGGGGCGATGGGCGGCGACCTCGACCCCACGAAAGGCATGTTCTGGAGCTGGCAAAGCGGGTACATCAACCTGAAAGTGGAAGGGGAGCGCGTGGGATCGGAAGCCCGGCCAAAGACATTGCCCGTCGAATTCCAGTTTCACCTCGGCGGGTACCTGCCGCCGTTTCAGACGATTCAGGTCATCCGGATCGGCAGGGTTTCAAATCCTTTGAACCTTCGCCTCGACTTCGATCTGGCTCCTTTTTTTGAGGCCGTGGACTGGGAGAAAAAGCCGAACATCATGTCGCCCGGGCCGGAGGCGAAGCGCCTTTCCGGGGTATTGACCACCGCATTCGGTATCCATGAAAACTGAGCGGCTTTCAGTTCTGATTTTGGTCGCATGGGCGCTTTGTCTGTTGGGTTTCGCCGCGCTGCCCGGCGACCCGGTACCGTTGCGTTACCCCGAAAACTGGCCGGCGCCGGCCTACGATTTTTCCCGAAATCCGCTCACCCGGCAGGGCATTGAACTGGGACGCCGGCTGTTTTACGACCCGGTGTTATCGCGCGACAGCACGGTGTCCTGTGCAAATTGCCACCTGTCGTTCACGGCATTCACGCATGTGGATCACGCGCTCAGCCACGGTATCGAAGACCGCGTCGGCAGGCGCAATTCGCCGGCCCTGATGAATCTGGCCTGGGCGCGGCATTTCATGTGGGACGGCGCCGTAACGCAACTCGATTTTCAGGCGCTTGCGCCGATTGAGCATCCGGCGGAGATGGACAACACGATCCGGAATGTGGTGCAAAAACTGTCGGCTACGCCGGAGTACGTGCAAATGTTTGAGGCTGCATTTGGCGCAGACGGCGTGACCGGCGAGCGGGTGCTAAAGGCGCTTTCGCAGTTTGAACTGACGCTGGTGTCCGCCGACTCGAAGTACGACCGCGTGCAGAGAGGGGTCGAACAGTTCACGGAAATGGAACAGCGCGGCTACCGGATTTTTCAAAAAAACTGTGCCTCCTGCCATGCCGAGCCGTTTTTTACCCATTTCGGTTTTGAAAAAAACGGCCTGCCTGCCGACAGCACACTCGGCGACAAGGGGCGTATGGGCGTGACGCAAGACCCTGCGGATTCTCTCCTGTTCAAAGTGCCGACCCTGCGAAATATCGAATTTTCGCAGCCGTACATGCACGACGGGCGGTTTAAAAAATTACGCGAGGTGCTCAACCACTACGCCAAAAACTCCGTACTGAAACCCGGAGCCGAACTTGGCCCCGACGAAAAAACCGAACTTCTCGCTTTTTTACTGACCCTGACGGATCGTTCGTTTTTGTTCAACCCCGACTTTTCCTTTCCCCGATAAGTACCCGTACCGGATTTCACACTTCAAGCATTTTTTACAACATGAAAAAATCACTCGCCTTCGCTGTATTGTTTGCCCTTGCCTGCTGCCTGTCGGCACAAACCAACCCTGCCGTCACGAGTTGGCTCATCAACCAAACCGGACTGTTGGGCCGCCACTATGTGCAGGGAAATTCAACGCCCATTCAGGACAACGTGTCCGCCAACGTGCAATCGGTGCAGTACTCCGCCGATTGGGTGTATGTGCAGGCTTCGGGCATTCCCGCCTACATTACCGGCCCGTTTCTGGACGGCAACCCCTCCCTGGCGACGGCCCAGACGGGGTATTTCAAAATTCCGCTCAAGCCCGTACAAAACACCGGCACGCCCACGGCCACCACGGGCGGTAACATCGGGGCGTTTATCAACGGCGTGGCCTTGTTCGACTACCGCGACGGCGTGGCCTGGAACCCCAACACGAACGCGCTTTGTGGCGGGCCGGGCAATCCGCCTTGCCCCGGCGGTATGGGAACCGCCCAGGCCTGGAACCGCGATGCCATTCGCGCCGAACGGGCCGGTTTTGATTGTGCCAAGGGACACCCGGCTATGGGCAATTACCACCACCACCAAAATCCCTCGGCGTTCAACCTCGATCTCAAAGTCATTTCCAATGTGTGCGACCTGTACCTTGCCGACGGCCTGTACACCATTGACAGCACCAAGCACTCGCCCCTGATCGGTTTTGCCTACGACGGGTTTCCGATATACGGCGCCTACGGTTACAAAAACACCGACGGTACGGGCGGTATCGTCCGCATCCGTTCGGGCTACCACCTGCGGGCCATCACCGCAAGAACGCACCACGCCGACGGTACCGATGTGGCCGACGGGCCGGCCGTGAACGCAACGTATCCGCTGGGCTATTTTCGAGAGGACTATGAATACTTGCCCGATGCCGCACCCGATGTGCTCGACGTACACAACGGGCGCTTCTGCATCACGCCGGAGTACCCGCAGGGCATCTACGCCTACTTCTGCACGGTGGATGCCGACTGGAATTCGGCTTATCCATACGCCGTGGGGCCTACGTTTTACGGCACCCGCAGCGCCTCGAAAGTGCAAACCATCGGCGAGCCGACTACGGTGTACAACCCGACAACTGCCGTGCCCGAGCTGTCGGCAGGCCTGAAAACGCGCATTTACCCCAATCCGGCAAGTGATTTTATCGCCGTGCAGGCCGAGGGTTTGCTGCGCGAAAAACTGGTTGTGCGGCTGTTCGATGTGTCAGGCAGGCTAATGCAGGAAATTGAAATACAGCCCGGCAGCACCATTGGATTCTTTGACTGTCGGACCTTGTACGAGGGGGTTTACCTCGTGTCGTTCGAAGCGAACGGCCTGCCGACGGTATGCGAACAAGTGGTGGTGCGGCGGGATTGAGGTGGCGAAACGTCGGCGAGGTTTTGAACCTCGCCGAC